>JAJZJQ010000006.1 GCA_021851065.1 Microcaldota archaeon | reverse complement strand
AGGCGGCAGTGGAGCATACGGCACCACGGCCCCGACGACCTTGCCAACCACATCCGTAGTTACATCGTCAACTACAACCACCACGGTGCAGGCAACCTCAGTAAGCACTACGGCGCCTACTACCACGGTACTGCCGATAACAGTAAAGCCCATCCCAATCCCTAGCGCCGCGAACGTGGTTGTTATAGGAATAAATGCCTCAGTGACATCGCCTGCAGTGGTAAATTTCACCGCATCCAATGCCACACTCAGGCTTTATCCCAAGTCGTCAAATAATTCAAAAGTGAATGTCACGCTTGAGAACGTTGCCGGGCAGCTGCTGCTGCCGCCAGGCGCAACAGTCATATCTGCGATAAACCTGACATATTCGCATGCTTTGTCAATGGTAGAGGCTACCATTAGGTACCCTTGCAGCACTCCTTCGGGCTCGATAGCCCCGTATGAGCTTGTAAACGGCACATGGAGCAAGATAACCAACTATACTGTAGACCCGCGCTCATGCACCGTTACATTCAGTGTGGCAGGAGGAAATGTAACAGTGGCGCTCATATCAGGAAACCTTAGCAAGGCCAATGTTGTGCAGTACCTCATATATGCAGGCATAGGCATTGCATGCGCAGTACTTGGAGCCGTTGCGTTTTACATTTATAGCAGAAGGAGGGGAACTGGAAGAGGAAAGTAGCCATAGAAGCAGCTGGATGTGCTGTAATGCGCCTGCTCATGGCACCCCGAGCCAGTATTCGCCGCAGAACTGGTTCGCCATATGCAGGATATGGCCGCAGGCATGTACGGCACAATGCCATTTGGGAGGTTGCCGCCCAGGGCGCTTGGGGCAGTTGGCAGCAGTGATGGGCATGCCAGATTATCCAATGTCAAGGCCCCTGTGCGGCATGTGGACAGTGTGGGCGTATTTCTCCAGAGCCTTTATGTTGGCATCATGCATAGCCATGCTTGTAATAGCCTGCGTAGCTGTCCGTCCGGCCCCATGTGACACGCAGCAGTGGAGTGACATCCTCCCACGACTGAAAGTCTGTGGGCTTCCTTGCTAATACCATGCGCTCTTTTCCAAGGACCGGTTGCCAGGTGCGTCCCAAACCCAGGGCAATCGATAGCCGGGAGGGGAAATCGAATCCCCCTGTTCCGCTCTGCAGGCGGACGCATAGCCAATCTGCCATCCCGGCATTTAGTGCAAGGCATCTATAAGAATGAGCATTTATTAAGTGTTAACATATAATAATTCTCTCAGATAGAGAATTTTGGTGATTGGTTGAGGATTCCATTCGGGACTGTGCCTGGCGAGTTTGTATCAGAAGCAATATCATACGATTTCAAGGACCCAATAACTGCAGCGCTGCCAAAGATAAGCAGCATGGGTGCCGTGATAGTGACAAGAGATGGGGAATATTACGGCATAGTGGACGTGCGAGTTGCCACAAGCCTTGGGTCCCTTAGGGTGGAGAGGAACTTTCCTGTGGGAAAGGTGGCCAGGAAGCTGCCTGCCCTCACAAAAGACACTGAGATTAAGAAGGCGATATCGCTCTTCTATTCGCTTGCGGCAAAGGCCATGCCTTTCGCAGTGGAGGGCAAGATAACAGGCGTGGTAAGGAGAGGGGAGATCCTAAAAGCCATACTCTCGATGCATTTGATGTCAAAGGTCAGGGTAAGCGATATAATGTCTACGCCGATAATAGCCATAGACCAGGAGGCGAGCGTGGACAGGGCAAGGGCCGCGATGAGAGACAAGAGGGTAAAGAGGCTTGCCGTGCTTGACAGGGGCAGGCTCTTTGGCATACTGACTACAAAGAATATGATGGAGTACGGCATGGTGATCCGAAGGAAGCTGCCTGAACTGCCGGTCTCAAAAGGCCACATAAAAGTGGCAGACATATGCGAGAGGAACATGCATACTATAGACTACGGAAAGGGAGTGGACGACGCTTTGAGGTCCTTTGTGGAGAACGGCATATCCTCTTTGCCGGTGATAAGGAACGGCAGGCCCGTGGGCATAATCACGGTCAGGGACGTGCTTGAGACAGTGGTGAAGGGAATCAACGAGGAGAAGAGGAACATAGTCGTTTCGGGCATGACGGATCCTGACCTGAGGGAGATGGAGGAGGATGTTGTTGCAGAGCTTGAGGCCCTGGCGGACAGGGTAGATAGGTTCAAGGGCAGCAGGGTGGATTACATGGCCGTAAATGTGAAGAGGGTCAAGTCCAGGGAGTATGAGCTAAGGGGGCGCATGGGACTTGCCCGTGGCGGAGTGGTTTCGGTGAACGTTTCAGGCTATTCGCTAGATGCCACCCTAAAGGACATGCTCGCCAAGATGTTAAGGGAGGTCAAGAACAGGCACGACGTTATACTCACTGGAAGGAAGGTTTGATGGGCAATGCACGCACAAAAGGACAGGCAAGCCTTGAGCTGCTGATAACGCTCTCATTTGGACTTGCAGTTCTCCTGCCAGTAGCTACGCTTGCATACATACAGGTATCTAGCGCCAACATATCGCTCTCCGGGATAGAGTCGCAGCAGGCCGCAAGCAAGCTGTCCAGCGCAGCAACGCTAGTTGGAAGCGAAGGCCCCCCTGCAAAGCAGTATGTGGAGGTGACAGTGCCCCCAGGGGTGACGAACATATTCGTTGGGAACATAATAGGCGGAGTGGGCCATGAGATAATATTTGAGATAGTGTCTGCGACCAACACGAGCGATGTGGGAGTGTATACCCCGGTAAACGTAAGCGGCAACTTAGGCGGGCTCGCAAGCCAGGGCACGTACCTTGTGAATGTCAGTGCGCAGTCGATATGCCCGAGCAACCCAAGCCAGGAGTGCGTATACATGGAACCGGTGGTGTAGTTGTCAAGGCTGCAGATAGCGTTCGATTACCTGATGGTGTTCATCTTCGTCTTCCTTGCATTCACAGTTGTCTTCTACTCGGTAAGCAAGCAGCGCATACAGGCATCCAACCAGCAGGCATTCTCAGAGCTTCAGGTCATAGCCCAGGAGATAGCTTCCAGCATAACCGCGGCAACATATGCCGGGAACGGATACAACGCTACGATAAGGCTGCCGGGTTCCCTCAGCTTGCTGCAGTACAACCTGTCGATAACGAAATCGGGGGAGGTGATGGTGGCTACAAATACGTTCGGCCAGGTCATAAGCGCGTATTCCTCGGCCACCTCATACGGCATAGCGTCAAACCCCATGTACCTTTCTCAGAGCGGGCAGTCTTATAACATACCTACTTCGCAAAGCAGCGGTACGATAACCCTTCAGAACTCTTTTGGAACAGTCTGCATAGACTATTCCTGCCCATCATCCCAGGCACTGCCAGCCCAGCTCTCTGCATACGAGAGCAGCACAGGCGCCATGATGTTTGGCGGGGCTACATCGCGCCTTTATCTCTACCCATGGAACAGCCTTAGCAGCGTGCAGACTGTGTCTATGTGGATAGACCCGGCACAGGGACAAGGCTCCGGCCAGATAGCATATGACGAGGGAGGTTCCGGCTCTGATACCAACTACATACAGTACTCGTCAGACAAGGTCACAGCAGGCACAAGCAACGGAGGAAGCTGCACCAGCCATGCAACAGTGGCCCCGGGCACCTGGACATCAGTTGTGTTCACCTTTGATGGCTCCAACCTGTACCTGTACATAAACGGAAATGTTATCGCGGGATGCTATGCCTCAGGCCTCATAGGCTCGCAGGCAAGCTCCATGACCATAGGAGCCCCAAGCTCTGCGACTTCAGGAAGCGGGCCGTTCAACGGACTGATATCCAACGTACAGGTGTACAGCACTGTACTAACCGCGCAGCAGGTCAATTCGCTGGTAGACGCAGGCATAGCCGGGCACCCGGTCACAAGCAGCGCGCTGGTTGGATGGTGGCCGCTTGACGGGAATACGAACGACTACAGCGGAAACGGATACAATCTTGCCCAGGAGGGCGAGGGTTTGTTCAAGGGAGTTGCGCAAATATCTTCCATCGTAACCAATAGCACTGCCATCCCGGCTGCGGGCTACATGGTATCGTATTCGGCAAGCATAGGGAGCGTGTCTACAAACAGTGTGCTGCCATACTCTGTGACTGACGCCAACGGCCTGAGCACCGCATTCATCACGCAGCAGAATGAAAGCGGAGTTTCTGATGTCGGGATCACCGCATTCAACGGAAACTCATCGACTGCGCAGTACCTCTTGGGATGGTGGCCCATGAACGAACGTCAGGGAGCGGTTGTGCACGATGCGATCGGAAACGGAATGCATAACGGGAACGTGCTCGGCGTATCATGGGCAGCGCCAAAATACGTCACATTGCTCGATGGTCAAAGCGGCTATATAGGCACGCCGTACCTGCAGAGCGCCGTGACATCTTACACGATCGCAGCATGGATAAAGACATCGTCGCATGGGTCAAACCCCATAGTGCAGGATAGGGGAAGCGGTCCTGGAGACAGCATAACACTTGAGATAGGTTTCAATGGGGGCCAGGGCGCAAGCCCTGGCACAGTGAACTGCGGGGTTGACAGCAACAACGTCTGGATAGGGGGCCATACAATCTCGATGGTAGACGATGGGAAATGGCATTTCGTAGCATGCACATTCAATTCGGCAGCCGGCAGCAGCATTGTGCCTTCTGATTTCAACGTGTACATAGATGGCGTACCTGCCGCGCTAAAGACGTATACTGAGGGCAGCGCCGTCTCCCCTGTTACGGGCCTTGGAGGAGCTGAGATAGGCTATCACCAGGCATGGAACAGCCAGTTCAACAACAATCACTTCAACGGGAGCATGGCAAACGTGCAGATATATGGAGCTGCGCTGACGCAGGGCCAGATAATGAGCATATACCAGCAGGGCATAGGAGGAGCCCCATTGCCATCAGGGCTGGTTGGATGGTGGCCGCTTGACGGGAATACGAACGACTACAGCGGAAACGGATACAATGCTACGGCTTTCGGGGGGGTTGCGCCTGCGCCATACAGCGCACCGCAGTACAAAAGCGTGCAGGTCCTTGCAGGAAGCTTTGACGGCTACGACAGTAACGTAGTCATACCAGGAATAAACTCCGTGATTGCAGCCACAAACAGTTTCACCCTCTCGGCATGGGTGAACATGCCAAGCACCCCCAATGTGCAGTCCGACACATGGTACAGGGATGCGGTAGTAGGCAGCGGATGGCAGAACTGGGATAATTACATAGGAGCCAACCAGATCTGCGGCCTTAACACGTTTGGCGCCTGGACCTTCGGCCAGGGAAACAACGGCGCGTACACAGCAGCATGCGCAAATTCGCCGTATCTGCCAGGCACATGGTACCTTGTCCAGGCAACCTATAACGAGACGGCCCTGTGCTTCTATTTGAATGCAGTGCTGCAGCAGTGCAGCCCTGACACAACATGGAGGCAAGGTGCGTTCCCCTATTCGATAGGCTCGTCGGGGCCGTCTAGTACAGCATATACGGACATGTTCCCAGGCATGGTCTCTGACGTGCAGATATACAGCGCTGCGCTGACGCCGGTACAGCTCCAATCCATATATGGCGCAGGCCTTGGATCTGCGCCAATAATAAACAGCTCCCTGGCGGCATGGATGCCGCTTGACGGGAATTCCAACAACTACGGAAATGGAGGCGTTCAGACCAAGGCATACAATGTCGAGTATTACCAGGCCGATCTGGGCGTACCCAAGGCCACGCCCTCGCTTTCCGGATACGGGATGTATTTCAACGGAGCAGGAGGCAATGTCGTAGTGGCTAACGGAGTGCAGGATACTGGCCCGATAACGCTTGCTGCGTGGGTGTATCCTGTGAGCATGTCGAACCTTGGCAACGCAGGTTCTGTAAACAGGCTCGATATCGTTGGACAGGGATCCGGCAGCAGTGGAGGATACGAGCTGGCTATCGGCTGCCAGCCCGGAGAATCCGGATGTACATACACCAAAGGAAATTCTCAGCTGGCATTCGGGCAGTCGTTTAGCAGCGGCTGGATAGAACCCCTGACTGCAGCAAATGTTCCGCTTGACAGCTGGTCCTTTGTGGCAGGCACATGGGATGGGACTACGGCGAAGATGTACATAAACGGAGTGCTCAGCTATAACGGACCCATGGCCGGCACGCGCATTGCGTCGTCAATGCCAACAACAATAGGATCCTGGTCCGGAGTGCCGGGATCTTACCTCAATTTCTTCAACGGCACAATAGCCGACGTGCAGATATACGGCACCGCCCTATCGCCGCAGCAGATAGAGCAGCTATACAGCGCAGGAATGCCCCCCTATGTGTCTGAGAGCGCTGCGCTTGGGGTGAATCCATGAAGCTGCAGTTCTGGTCAATAGACATGATATTCTCGCTCATAATCTTCACTGTAGCCATCTCGCTGCTTAGCATTGTGTGGAACAGCATGAGCAGCCAGTATGAGCTTACATACGGGCTTGGCACAGGGCTCATGCAGCTAGAGCTCAATAACCTGGTGCAGAGCCTGCAGGGGCAGGGCATACCGAACAACTGGAATAACGCAGTAGGAGTGAATTCGGTGGCCACGTGGTCTAATGTTACAATAGGTCTTGGAAGCGGGTCAGCAGGAACCATATCCGTTGACAAGGCTATGGCGCTAATGGCCATGTCGAACTACAACTACCAGGCCACAAAGCAGCTTCTTGGAGTGAGCTACGACTACCACATAGTGATAGATTCCCCAGGGCAGTTCAATATAAGCATGGGAGCAGACCCTGCAGCAGGCAACTCCACTGCGGTGCAGTATGCTGTGGTGCCTGTTGTGCTTGACAACGGAGCTGCCGCAAGCATGGAGATAGAAGTGTGGTCCAATACCACAGCCGGGGTGGGATGACGAAGGCCATAGTATTTACCCTTGACGCGATATTCGCTCTGCTTATAGCGGCATCAGGCATAGCCCTGCTGGTATATTTCGTGTATGCGCCGCAGCTCTCCTTTGCGGTCCAGTACACCTCTGCAAGCAACCTGGTCAGCAACCTTGAAGCCACAGCACTCTCGTCGCTCTCACAGCAGCCCCTGGTACAGTCCATGATACGGCAGGGAAGCGCATCTAACCAGACATGGGATATGAGGCTGAAGAACGAGTACAACAACGCAGGCAATCCTGCAGGGCCGCAGTCCCTAACGCTGGCATACACCGTAAACGCAGTCGGATTGATCAATAACGGGACGATTGTTGCGGATTACGGCAATGTTTATTTTGCAGCAGGCAATGAGATATATGCCGCAAATGCCACAACCGGAAATATATTGTGGACGTCTTATGCGCCGCCTAATGGAATATACTACAGCTCCGCAGGCTACCAGCCTGCCGTGACTGATCAGCTCGTCTATGGGGGCATGCTCATATACGCAACGGTAGCAAACCTGACTGCACTTAACGCGCGTAACGGAGCAGTAGAATGGTCGGTTGGACTTCTGTGGCCTACGGGCGTAGGGCCTGTGAGCGAGCCAAACGTAAATGATTATCCTACGCTTCTGTCCATCCTGAATGGAAAACTTCTGGTCGGTACTTACGGCCACGATGTAGGCCCGTTCATCAATGGCCATGCGCTCTATGCAGTATACCCTAACAACGGCACCACCATAGGCATATCGGGCTCGGCAACATCGTGGATAGGATACGTAGCAAATGCAGGAGGAGACATAGTTGGAGCCCAAGCCGGACAGGCGCTTCCTAAAAGCAACCCAAGCGTATCGCTCTATACCCCAATATACAACAGCACGTATGCTGCAGGCACGATATGGTCGGTAGATATGGCGCAGGATCCTTCAGGCATATCCACCTATGGCAATATAATCGCGGTAGGCGACGGTACCGACGTCTATCTGCTTTCCTTGGGAGGCAACATATTGACTTTTGGTACAGTAGGAGGCGCTGCAACTGGCGTGTCAATCTACAAAGGCGGCATAGTTGCACAGAGCGGCAGTAGCATATTTGACTATAACCAGACCGGGAATGTATTGTGGTCTTCGTATATGGACCCCTATTCCTACGGTGGAACCCCGTATAACAGGACCCCTGTGATGTCATCGCAAGACGCATATGCATTGTGGGGGATTTCGAATCTGACTGCCCAGAACCTTACGACAGGGGCAGTGAGCGCAAGTGTGCTGATGCCATATGGGCAGGGGCAGAACATATACCTAAATTACCTGCATAGCCAGGTCAGCAGCAGCGTTTATCCAAGCAGCCTGCCGAATCTGGGCTCGCTTAACCCGTATATGGCGCTGGCGTACGGCATGCTATTTGTGAGTGAGGGCTCGCACCTTATGGCATTTGGATCGTGCCCGGCAAACCTGGGCGATTCTGTGCTTGCTGCGGCAGCAACGCTTTATATGAACGGACAGGGCAGCTGTGCCCAGTATCTCCTTGGAACCCTTGGAGGCAACTCCAACTACACGATAATAGCAAACAACAGACCGCTCATGTATGCCACGCTGTTTAGCAACAGCTACCTGGTGGCGCCGACGGTACAGCCGCAGTGGACCTCTTGCAATTTCACACTGTCCGCCTGGTCATACGATCTGGGCATGCCCGGAGGCGTTAGGGGAGGCGTGGCCTCGTACTTCTCCATGGTGCCAGGGAATTGGCTTGACATAGAGTCAGATGACGGCAACGTAAGATTCGAGGCGAGAAGTTCGAAGGGAACCGCGCAGTGGTCAGAAAACGGCAATTTCATTGACAACTGGACATTCACTGCGATAACAGTGACCCAGGGAATACCTACTGCTTACATAAACAACAATAATTACCCCACCCCTGTGCAGCAGAACGTAGGATGCATGGGCCTTGATACAGGCATAATAGGGGCATGGGACACATACTTCAATGGCAATGTAGTTAACGTGCAGCTGTACAACTCATCGCTCACGCAAGGGCAGATAGGCATATTGTACAGGGAAGGCATATCCGGGCAACCCTTGTCAAGGCAGCATCTTTTGCAGTGGCTGCCGCTAGAGGGCAACACAAACAACTACGCACAGCAGTACTCTGCGGCATTCCCAGTAGGAAATGTGATGGCCGTGAAGGTCTCGTACAATTCCAGCGCGTCGCTTAATGCATACTCCATAAGCGCGCAGTCGGCTCCCACGGCGATACTCAATTACACTACAGGCACATGGAAAGGTTACAGCATTGGTGCATACTCTTGGAGGTGAGATGGCGCAGATTTATTGAAGGGGGCACGAAGGCCCAGCTCATGTCCATAGCCGTGCTTATGTTCGTTCTCCTGATGGTAGTCTCTCTTGCCGTTTTTGTAGCCATAAACATAGGATATGACAGCATAGCGCAGGGATCTGTAGTGTCATCAAGCACAGGCAGCTATGCGGCAATAGTGCAGAATGGAGCTGCCCCGTTCGCATACGGCAGCGGAATGGCTGCAATCGCAGCGCTTGCAAAATACGAGATGGATCCGTCGCTCAGAGGCTCGAATTTCATATCAAACGCAAGCATGTACCTGCAGTACCTTATAGTCAACGGCACTCTCCCAAATGTGCCGCCGGGCTCTGCAGCTGCAGACACCATAGCATCGTATATGTCCGGCTCCACGCTTACAGCGTACAATTCCATGATAATTTCTGCAACAGCCACAGGATCGCGCCAGGTTAGCATCCAGGAGACTAAGCCGGTTGTATCGCAGCAGAATCCGTATTCGATAGACATACGTTACACCGAGAGCCTCACTGTCAATACCTCCACAGGATTCTATTCCTACACCATACCTGTCAATGTTTCGGTGCCGATAAACGGCACCCCAGACCTGTTCTATGCGCAGCAGGGCGTATACCGGCCCGTGAAGTTTGGCAGCGCATACGGGCTGGCCACTAACATAGGCAGCAGCTATGCGCAGTACGGCAATACCAGCGGCTTTGTTTATGGCACGGTATACACCATAAACAGCCCTACAGTGTGCGGCGGTCTGCCTGTCCCTGTGCCACTGGACGAGCCGCCGTACAGTAGACAAGTGATAATTGTGACTCCAGACGCAAAGGCCATAACCTCAAATGGCTGCAATGTGCTTAGCCAGTACGGCGGCCTCATAACGCAGGAGCTTTCCACTCCTCCCCCAATACCGTATCTTGTATTCCCTTCGGCGACAGGTGGAACAGAGGCATATTTGCAGACCGGACAGAGGGTGCTGCTGTACGGCCCTGGACTGTCCGTGCTCAATGTAACAGGGCTGCAGGGGGCAGTGTCATCGCAGAAATATTTCACCTCGCCTTATGCGCCAGACTACCTGCAGCGGGCAGCTGGAGACATGCAGGCCCGGTCTGCGTACGGCATGTTCACATTCACAGGATACAACAGGAATGTAGCGGCATTCGGTGGCTCCACAAGCCAGGTTTCTGTTGCCTCGATGCAGATGCCTACGCGCGCCTTGACGGTTACGGCATGGGTTTATTCCTCCAACGTTGTAGGCAACCGCGGAATAATAGGGCAGGGAGGCAGTTCGGCGAATAACTGGGAGCTGAAAGTTACAAACACCGTGAATGGATGCTATGGGTTCTACGATTTCGTGATATACGGGGCCTATGACAACTGCTTTGGGCCCGCTGTGACTGGCACCTGGCAGTTCGTAGCCGCGCAGTACAACTACACTACAGGCACAGTCACCGCGTATGTTAATGGAGTGCATGCGCAGTGCTACCTTAATGGGGAAACCCCGTCGTCCTCGTGCCAGGATTCGCAGCATTTGCTGAATTCGCCTAGCCCGTTTTACATAGGATTTGATCCGGCAGACCAGCAGCAGCTGTATTTCGACGGCAGCATATCCAATGTCCAGATATATGGCGCTACGCTGACGTCTTCGCAGATATATGCGCTATACCAGCAGGGCATTGGGGATATCCCGATATCCAACAGCATACTCTCTGGCTGGTGGCCGCTTGACGGGAATACGAACGACTACAGCGGCAATGGAAACAATGCTATAGCCACGGACGTGAATTATGTGCAGCCCCAGGGATACCAGCTCGACAGTGCCTCCCCGGCAAGCGCGTCGGGCTCTTATGCGCCAATCCCGGGAATAGGAGGGTGCAGCTACAATGCAGTATGCCTTAATGCATCTATGCCAAACATCTTCCTCTCGGGCTCGCCAATGCAGCTTGGGACAGTAGGACCCACTGCAGCGTATTTCGACGCAGAAGGCAGCTATATAAGCGGCACCGGAGGAGCTCCCCTCAATAACAAGGCAACCTGGACATTATCTGGATGGGTATACCCCCTTAGCTCTGGTTCAGGCATAGGCATGATCTATAGCGAGGGAATCCCGGACGTGACCATGTACATAGATGTGACCCCCAGCGGCCAGATAAACTTAAACACCTGGAACTCTGCTGAGCCAGGCAATTGGTATGCTGCAAGCTCATCCAGCGGTGCAGTTACGTTCAACAGCTGGAACTTCATTGCCATAACAATGACCGGCGCAGGAGTTGGAGGATCTGGCGTTGTTGACTTCTATGTGAACGGCAATTTCATAGCCCCGCCGCAGCCCGGGCAGGAAGAGTCAAACCCAGGCGCCAATGATTTTGCCATCGGTGGCAATATAGGCTCTTTGTATGGGGCTACGCAGGCGCCGTACCTTTTTGATGGCTCTTTGGCCGACATACAGACATACGACGGCGCGCTCTCTGCGCAGCAGGTAAGCCAGCTGTACCAAGAGGGAATAAGCGGCGGCCCGGTAAGCGGCAAAGGCCTTTCAGGATGGTGGCCGCTTGACGGCAGTGCTCAGGATTATTCTGGAAATGGAAACAGCGGAGCCGCAAACTCGGTAGTATACGAATATGTTGGCTTGAATGCGTCACCTCTCAATCCTGATACGCAGTATAATGCAAACCTTGGGCAGTCGCCCCTTGCCAGCGGGGAATGGCAGTCAATGGGTTTTGGCGCGCAGTCGGTACAGCCTGAGGTGTGGACGGTGAATGCGTGGCAGCTGCCTTCAGGCATACCATCCATATCGTACGCTGCGGTGTCGGCTAACCCCACTGATTTCGTAACCTCGTACCAGTCAGCAGAATCCGGGTCGTGGTCCTCTGGGATCGAAGGCGGCACTAGCCAGCAGTGGGCTTTTGGCACAAGCTCTTACCGAGCAAGCTACTTCGGCATCCCCGTATCCCCGTTCCCAGCTTCGCTAGGCCTGCTAAACAGCGAGGTAGGCTGCGGCGGGTCTGCGCAGAATACCACAGTGTACAGCGCGGTGACTACACTGCCACTTAGCGGCACGTATGTTTTCCAGGAGGCTGCGGACGATGAGATGGAGGCATTCTACAGGCCTGAAGGCTCATCCAGCGCATGGAGCTCGGTATTCTCAGGGGAAGCATGGAACGGACTTGTATCGAATCCATCCATACCGAACTTCGTGACTGTGTCTTTCCCCCAAGGCTCTTACCAGTTCGCAGTGGACTGGAGCAACATGTGCGCAGGAGGGCTAAGCGCGTTTTCCATGTCACGCTGAAGCTGACGCCAGCCGTACTGGCGCATAGGCGCATCGATGTAGGCCGTACGGACAGGCAATGTATACATCACTATGAGTTTACAAAAAGGAAAAAAAGGAAAAGGGATCAAAAAATATGCGCGCAGGAGGTTTAGGCTCTCTGACGCATGTCCATTCCTGACCCAATGTATGCAAGAACGAATCCCACAAGGGATACCAGAAGCAATCCGCTAGACGCTGGAACCACTGTGTATACAGATGCCAGCAATGCGAATCCGCCCCACAGCCCGGTTCTTGCGAGCCACTGGTTCATAAGTTCACTCCTTGGCGCTGCCAATGCAGCAAGATTCGTCAAGAACAGAGCTACTGAGAACACTGCTGCCAGACCGAACAGAACAGGCCCGAAGACCCCTGAAACTGTACCTGGAGCCCATAGGGCGTACACTACGTACAGGTAGACAAGGCTGCCTATGAACTTCAGAGCCCATGCGGCCCAGTTCGGTTTCTTATTTGCCATTTGAATCACGATAGACCATGAAAACCCTAGCTTATTAAAGGTAACTAGCCGGTACGTAAAAATGGCGTTTTTCGAGGGGGTATGGCGATAGGATTATAAATATAGCGCCATGTGCCGGTTTAAGAATGCCTATTTATAAATGGAGCAAGACTGCAGGCGGAGAGGCAGGGTTACCGAAGACATGCCGTGGATTTAAATAGAGCAGCATGATAACATTATCGATTTAATGCCAAACAAGCTCAACGACAGCGTCTTTCGCGCATACGACATACGAGGCATATACCCTGCAGACATAGATGAGAAGTTCGCCGATCTTGCAGCAAGAGGGCTTGCCACATACTTAAAGGGCAAGTCCATTGCAGTTAGCATGGATGTAAGGCTTAGCGCAGACAAGCTCACAAGGCCGTTCATAGATGCGCTAGTGGACTGCGGAGCCGAGGTGTGGTTCATAGGTGTTGCGCCTACCCCGCTGCTCTACTTCACAATAGCGCATTACAAACTCGATGGAGGAGCTGCTGTCAGCGCCAGCCACAACCCGCCCCAGTGGAATGGATTTAAGATGTGCGGCAAGGGAGCCAGGGTTATTGGATTGGAGGAGGGGCTTGAGGACATAAAGGAGATAATGGAGAGCGGCAAGTTCGAGAAAGTTGGAGATAGGGGCATGCTGCTTGAGAAGCATGGTGAGGTGCTCAAGGATTATGAGGAGTTTGTTGCCAAGAACAGCAAGTTTACAAAGAGGCTGAGGGTTGGCATAGATCCAGGAAACGGAGCATGCTCCGGTTTTGCCAGCAGCATTATGTCGCGCATGCCGATAGAGACGCATGCGATAAACGATGCCCCAGATGGGAGATTCCCGTCGAGGAACCCGGAACCCAAGCCCGATACAATAACCGGACTTGTGAAGCTGGTCAAAGATGACAGGCTTGATATGGGTGTGGCTTTTGACGGGGATGGAGACAGGGCCATGTTCGTTGACGATGCAGGGACAGTGCTATACGGAGATAAGGCGCTGGCGCTGTTCGCAGACAACATGATAGAGCCCGGGGACAAGGTAGTGTACGATGTCAGCTGCAGCAATGCGGTCGAGGACACCGTGCGCAGGAAGGAGGGCATACCCCTCGTTGCCAAGGTGGGCCACTCCCACATAGAGTCGCTCATGCTAAAGGAAGACGCAAGACTAGGAGGGGAGCTGTCCAGCCATCTCTATTTCAGGGAGACGTACTATTTCGATGACGCATTCTTCGCTGCGGTGAAGATGGCAGAGCTTATATCGAATTCTGGAAAGAGGCTCTCGGAGCTTGTGGCTAAGCTACCGCAATACGTCACCGGCACAATGGAGTTTGATGTGCCTGACAGCTCGAAGTTCCAGGTAATGGAACGCATAAAAGGTAGCATGGAGGACAAGAAATACGAGATAGTGACTCTTGACGGAGTGAAGGCGATCACAGACAATGGCTGGTTTATAATAAGGGCGTCAAATACTTCACCAAAGATAAAGATGGCGGCTGAGGCGAAGGACAGGGCCAGGGTAAGCGAGCTTCTTGAGATGGGAAAGAAGAAGCTTGAAGCAGCTATGGCCCAGGGCGCATGACAGGGGCTTTGGCTTATTATGCGCCGGCTTTTTTCCATCTGAAGATAGCCTGCTTTTGCAAGGCCGCTATGGAGATCTAGCCGGCCTTTGCATTTGTGGTCACGCTGCCCATCCTAAGCATCTCCCTTATGCCAAGCATGAGGCTGCCTATGCCTATAACCCCAACCACCACAAGGACAAGGATGGTGGCGACACCTATGGAGCTAAGATTTGGTATGGGATTTCCTGTAGCTATGGCGAAGCTGTCTATGGCAGGGAATGCTATCACGAGCGCCCCTATAACGGCAAAGGCGATGCCGCCGTAGAGCAGTGTGCGCCCTGCTGTCTTTCCGCCCACATGCTTCATCTGGCTCTCGCTCAGCCTCTTTAGCCTTGCAAGGTTAGCGAACGCTGCGCCGAATATTATCTGCATCACCATTGTGCCAAGGCCGAACATGAGACCAACCAAAGGGGCATATATAAGGCTTGGCACCTGTGGGGCCAGTATGAAGACAATTATGGTTGAGTATGCTCCGAAGCCGAATCCGGCTATCAGCCCGTGTACCACAGCGACATTCGGATTGACATCGTGCATGGGCATCCTCTCCGGGCTTGAAGTATGATGCTCGCTCCTGAACAGCGCGTCGAATGGAATATGCAGCAGCGCCTTCTTGTTAAGAACATACATCCCCACAACAGCCATGGCAATGCCGACCAGAACATATACCGGGCCGTCAAGGTTGTACCGGGTGTATATTGCGGCAAGACCGAGGAACCCTATGGTTGTAAGAAACGCCCTTTGCAGGGTGAAGCCCAGCGAGAATGCAAATCCTGCCTTCATGCCCTTCCTTGTGCTGTAGCTGCCGACTGCATAGCTGAATGTGATGGGCCATGTGTGCTCGTCGGGAGTTACGCCGTGGAATATGCCCAGTATGAAGGCTATGAGGAGCACCGAGTACAACGTGAGGTCATCAGGGGGATTTAGGAGATATGAAAGGCTGTGGAGGGAGAAGATATAATAGAAGGCCAGGGCCGTTGCTACCACCACAGCAGATACTGCAGCTATCAGATACTTGTTTTGCTCCAAAACGCCCATTGAATGCGGCCTTGGGCGCGGCATCATGCGCCCAGAGCAGTATAAAGATGCCCATATGTTAATAAATATTGTGATTTTTATTAATAATTACGTGCGCTTTGCTTCGCATAGTTAATAAAAGTGGGCCATGATGGAGATTGTGAGCATATCGCTTGATGCAGACACGCTTAAGGAATTGAACCAGATACAGGACAGGCTGGGATTCAGGAGCCGGTCGAAGATGATCAGATCGACGATAGACCTGCTGCTCAATGAATACAAAGTCATAGACGCCCTAAAGGGAGTTCATGAGGTTGCATTCGTCATAACCTACAAAGAAGGCGAGAGGGACCATGTATCCGCAGTCCTGCACCGGTTCGAGAGCGTGATAAGGACAACGATACACCAGCACCAGGCGCAGGTGGGGCTGGACATACTTAATGTAGAGGCAGATGCAGCGCAGATACGCGAACTATTCGGTGCGCTAAAGAGAAACAGGTGCATAAAATCCGTGAACTTCATCCATCTCTACTACCACGGGCAGCAGGCACAGCGCCCACGGTGAAGCGGCATATATGCGGGCACTGGGCTGTTTCGTGCGCAGGATTTACCCTTCGCAGCATGCTCTCAGGAGAGGATGGTATCATGGCTATTCCGGGCAGAGCGGGCTCCTTTACTACCCTTCCCATTGAGCCTTCCCTTCCCCATTCACGATCACGCATTCTGCCAAGTCAGAAAGTATGCCGTTTGCTTGGAATTTCGGCTCTGTGAAGGTTTTTAGACTGTATGGCGCATATCTGTATCGCATTGCAGGAATTTTTCCCAGTATGCATAGTAGCAGGCATGGCAACTGCTATCTCCCCTTTGCTTTGCATGCTCAAGCAAGCAGCGGCCTTACTGCTGCCTGGATTAAGCATGTAGCACCAGGATTTGGACCTTGGATGAAAGTCAGTTCATCGTGTAGGCTCCAGTGTGCGTGTACCCGCTCCTTGCTGCTGCACCGGCCCTGTCTGCAGGCATGGCCTTGTAGTACTTATACCTCCTAAAATGCGTATCCACTACCAGGTATATCGCGCCTTGGGTCTTGAGCTCGTGAAGATGCTGGCTCACGGTAGACGGAGACAGGCCGAGAACGGCACATAACTCCGTCAGATTCTTCTTCTCGCAGGAGAGCATCTCTAGGATCCTCCCCTTTGTTTCCATTGTCCTTCCCATTTCACCACCTTTAAATATAACAAGTGCGCAGAGCGCAAAGGCTCTGCACATTTGTGCCCCATCCCAACTCCTGGCAATCCGTGCCTCTTGCAGCCGTTGTTACTGTTAAAGTAGCCTGTAAATACTGATATCTATTGAACCCAAAGATATATATAATGTTGCTATTTCAGCAAAAATCTGGGCGTAGAATTACGTTTTTGCTATCAGCGTCGATAGAGGACTGATGCCACCGGCTCCATTTATAAGATGTGTGATGCATGATTGTTAGGAGATGCTTTAGTGTCCAGAATCAAGGAGTACAGTCAGATAAAGAGGGCGCTGCTAAGAGAGCTGAGCCATGACTGCCGTGCATCTATCACGTATCTTGCAGATAAGATAGGATGTTCAAGGAACACCATCGTAAGCAACATGAAGGCCCTGGATGAAGAGCTTGGTATAAAGTACATACTGCAGTTCACCCCAAAAGCGCTTGTCATGTCACAAAACGAGTTCTGGACAGTAAGATTCAAGAAAAAGCCCCAGGCGGGCGAGCTGGGTGAGATATTCGCGCAGGACAGGGGGATACGCCTTGTTGCTACTGCAAGCGGAGGCTTCGATCTGCTGGTTAACATCATAACACCGTCGCAGCAGGACTATTCGCAGTGGGCTGTTAAGACGCTTGTAAGGCTCTCAAAGTATACGCCTACAGTAAGATCCGCCTCAGTCATAGCAAACCATCTGGGCTTCATACGCGTGCCCGATGACATCATAGAGCAGCTTGACATGCGCAGAAAAGAGCTCGACGATATCGATAAGAAGATACTTGTGCTGCTTAACCGGGATGCGAGGCGCACGTTCCTGTCCATGGCAAATGAGCTTGGAGAAGATGAAGGCACGATACGCTACAGATTCAACAAGCTGATAGAAGCCAGGATGATAAACAGGTTCACCATAGCCATCACAAAACCTCCTACGCCGTACAATATGGCCTTTTGCATGAATTTCAACTGGACCCAGGGATTCATAGATAGATACGAGAAGGCAAGGCAGCATTACATATCATCTGAGAAAGGCCTGCATGCGATAAACAAGCTGCAGTACCTGGCTCTTACTAGCGGAAGCTTTATGATGGTGGGAATGGGGTGCTTTGGCAGTGGCGGGGAGGCTCGCAGGGAAGTTGTAGAAAAGCACAGGAAGTTGTTCGGACAGGATGGGCTGAAGATATCTTACGCAAGGATCACTGGGGTTATAAAGGGCTGCCTTCCCATAAGGAATGTAGACGTAGGGGAAGCTTTCGATCCGCTTGTGATGCCTGATAAAACCAAAATCTCAGAAAAAAATTAACTAGGACAAAGATACCCCCATAGATGAAGATCATATTGATTCACATGAAGTCCAGCGAGCGTGCCAGGAAGATTGCCGATGCAGGAAAGGGAACACGGAACCTAGGAGATAAGGGCACTATGGCCATTGCAAGGGATACTGCAGAGGTGCTGCCCCTAGTAGAGCATCCATATAGTTTTTACGAGCTTATGCGCCAGCTGGTATACAAGCCGCCTGAAGATACTACACCCCACGCAACTGGAGGGGAACACGAGAAGATAGCATTCAACAACGACCCTAAGTCACGTTCGTATGGTAAGGCCATAACCCCAGCCCAGTCAAGGAAGTTTTTTGAGATGGTGGCACGAGTGGGGGGCAGAGCCCACTGGGAGGTTGTGGAAGCCAGCGGTTATGGGCCGATAGGGGTGATAGGAGCCATGAACGGCAGGGAGCTTGTGTGCAGCATAGACTGCGGAGTGGGACTTATAGAGATGAGGACCCCGGGCTCTACATCTCCCGATGAGAAGATGGCGTTCCTAAGAGAGTACTACGCAACCCTTACCGCAGCCGCAGACGAGCTGCGCATAGGAATAGGGGGGTACGGCATTCAGCCTTTCACTTCCCCATCAGCAAAAAGACTCGGGCAGAGCCCGGATCCGAAGTACCGCAGGATAGAAGAACTGCTGCGCGACACATCAAGCAGAGCTGTGCGCGAAAGAGTTCTTGATGCCCACCACAGCATGGCGCTAATCGCTTCTACCCAGGTGCACGTAGACACTTACTACGAGGAGAGAAAGGAGATGTCGACAGTGCTCACCATGATAGGACCTCCACTCATAGCACTGCTGGCTAACTCTTCGGTCAGGGAGGGCAGGTACTCAGGATACCAGGCCGTAAGAGGGCTGATACAGGACGAGCTTGGCCTTAGCGGCTATTTCGAAGGGCGGACAGGCATCTCGCCACGCTTCAAGGATGACGAGCAATTCTACAGTAAACTGTTCTCCTACCCGTTCTGCATAACCAGCAGGGGTAACGATTATTACGCCTTGAACAAGGCGATCACCATGGAGCAGTTCGTGAGGGAGGGCTCTGCCAGGGCGACAAACCTGCGCACTCGCAAAGAGAGGGTGCTTAGGCCTAACAATGAGGATATGAAGGCGCTGCTTGGCAGCATGCTCCTTGACAACAGGAAGTCGTACCTGCCCACGAGCGAATTCAGGCCATTGGATGCCCAGCCAACTGTCAAGCTGGATCTTGCGGTGGATATGATGATAGCAGGCATAGCACAGAACCTTCCAGAGGCATATGAGTGGGCTAGCCAGTTCTCGAGGAGGCATGCAGTAAGAGGAAGGGAAGCTGCATATACATTTGAGATTGGATCCGATAAAAGCAGGATGGCAGGAAGGCCCCTTGCAGCTCTCGCAGGGGAGATAATAGGTCTTGCAGATGCAGGACTCAGGGCGTCTGGAAGGGATCCGGGCGTTATCGACCCCATAAGAGAGATATATGATAGCGGGAAGACAAGTGCGCAGCTAAGCCGCAATGTGCTCGAGGATAAAGGCATGGGGGCATTCTTGAAGCACATAAGGTGGAGGTAGACGGCACAGCCGCAAGGCTAGCGCGCGCGCATCTTTACCTTCTGCATGTCAAGCAGCTGCTGTAGGCCATAGTTCCCAGCCACGCCGGGCTTGCTTATCAGGTAGTCGGCTATTTTCTCTGCGCCGAGGTTCCACGTCTCGCGCAGGCCGGACATTATTACCCTGAGGTAGGCTTCCGATGGCTTTCCTATAGGCATGCGGTCCATTCCCGCTGCGCTTGTGAAGGTCACGCACTCAATGCCGCTAAACTTGCCAACATGAATAGCTTTCCCATACGCGCCACTTGCATCAAAATTGTAGCTGCCGTCCCTGACCAGCTTTTTAAAGTCCACATGCACGGCCGAGTTCTGGTCGTTCTCCTGTTTTACGACTTCAAGGAACTGGATTGTTTTTATAAGATACATCTTCGCCAATGTAAAGCGGCTTTTTGCGTCCTCCATGCGTAGATCCACGAAGGCCCCGCTTGTACCTCCCCACCGCGGGGAGTAGCCTGCGAAGTAGAGAGGATATGGTATTGCAAGCGGGTGTGACTCAAGAGGCAGGGTTTTGTCATCGCATCCTGGCTCAACATGGTCTGTTCCGCCGATCTTTCCTCCAAGGATGTAGCGCCTGAACCTATCTTCCAGCATATTGGATCCGTAGCACGCATACCATACTAGACCCTTGGAATTGCTGTATTCCATGAAAATTTACCAGCATGGTGCTCTTTATGTGTATCGCCTGCGTTTACGTTAAACGGATTTGCACGCATTAGAGGCACGGATCATCTATCCCCTTCCCTTACGCTGGGCCTATTTCTTGCTAGGCTTTATCTTTGACTGCTTTTGCTGCGGCGCGTTGTCCTGCTGCTGGCTATATCTTTGCATCTGCTTGTTCATCTCCTCGAGCCCGGCTATGCCCAGCGGCGTTGGCATGCTGAAGCCCTTGCTGTCAGTAGGTATGAACACCATGAGATTCTTGCCGTTAAGAGTCATCTCGTACATCATGTTTAGAGCCCTTAGCTGCATGGCATATATGTCTGTCTGGTACTTCTTTGACGCCTCGATCATCTTGTCTGCAGCAAGTGATTCGGATTCTGCGAGTATGACCCTTGAGTCCTTCTCCCTCTGGGATGTTGCTACGCGTGACATGGCCTCCTGCAGGTCCTGCGGAATTCTCACGTCGCGTATCTCTACTGATATCGCCTTGACGCCCCAGGTCATCACCCTGGCTTCTATAAGACCCTGTATGTCCTTGCCTATTATGTCCCTTCCTGCGAGCATGTCAGATAGTATGCTCTTGCCTATAACATCCCTCATGGCAGTCTGGGATGCGAGCTGCACGGAATCCATGTACGACTGCACGTTGAGCACCGTCCTCTCAGGGTCATCCACCTGCCAGAACAGTATGGCATCGACGTTTACCGGCACGTTGTCCTTTGTGAGGGTCTGCTCGGCGCTAAAAGTAGTGCTTATCACCCTCAAGTCTATGGACTGCGGTGTGCTCTCTATTATCGGGAGTATTGTGACGAATCCTGGCCCGACTATGCCCTTGTACCTGCCCAGTCTTAGCACTGGCATGCGATTCCACTCGCTTATAACCCTTATTGACATGGCAAGCAGCAGCAGGAACACAACTGCCCCGATTATAGCTCCAGTAACAGATCCGCCCAGCACCGTGGATATGGCGCCTATTATGCCTGCAACAATAACATCTATCAATATGGCAAGGTCAGAGCCCGCATAAGTCTGCATGCTAGCTAGCATGCATCCAAGATTAATAAACATTTCATAGGCAGCAGGATGAAACTTTACTGACCTGCGGGACTTTGCTATTAAGGCCATGGTATTTTGTGCTGCGCAGTAATAAATCGCTTGGCATTATTAGGCGAGCACTGGAGGAATCTGCATTGGCACTTGCAGGCGCTGAAACCCAGGTTTGCGTAATACACGGCATAGCATGCTTATGCAGTCGAGTTGTGCACGAAGCGCAGGAAGGCGTACCAGGCAGGCTTTGGATGCATGCTGCCATTTAGCAGCCCGTAGTCCTGCGTGCCTCCAGGCGAGTCCATGAAGTCAAACCAGTATATGCGCTTGACGAAGCTGTAGTGCGAGAAGAATGACAGGTCCTGGCTGAGGAATGATGCCTGTTTGTATTCGGAGAGGTTTAGGCCGGATGCCCAGTTGTTTGACGTGATCCCGGTTTCTGTTATCCATATTGGTTTTCCCGTCATGTTCTCGTATGCGCCCAGCACAGCTGCGTAATACATACCAAGAGTTATGTTGCCCCCTATCGTCTGATTTAAGCTGTAGAAGGGGAGGCTGTAGGCATGTATCGATATGGCGTTGCAGTATCTTGACGCGCCATACTGCCATACCTTGTCATAGAACTGGTATTCGTACTGCACCTGCTGCGGAGGATACAGCTCTGCTCCGCCAAAGCAGACAATTGTCGCGTTGGGCTCCTTTGACTTTATTATCGTGTATGCGCTTCTTATCATGTTGAAGTAATTGAGTGCGCTTCCGTTATCGTATCCGCTCATGAACAGTGTGGCAAGAGGCTCATTGTATATTTCCCACTCGTTCACCCCCGGATAGGCTGCAACGGCATTGTATACGCTTGCATTCCAGTCTGCGAGCGTCCAGTTGCATCCGGACAGGCAGCCGCCCTGGGAAGGGTGCGCCCCTACAGTGTCATAGTCCAGTATGCCAAGAAACTGCGCTCCGGAGCCGGTGGCATTTGCCGCAAATGATATCTGCTCAGGGCTGAGAGTTATGTCGGTCCTAAAGCACCTTATCCCGCTCCCCATTGCAAATCCCAGGGCAGTGCCGTTTATTGGCATGCCGTTAACGCACAGGTCCTGCGGATAGGTTCCGGCAGCCTGCGCCACGCCATGGGCGGCAGAGCCATTGAAGTAGAAATGGAGAGCCATAGCAATGACAATGAATATCGCAATAGGCAGCAGGTATATGCGGCGCATGGAAACATCTTCAAACATCAACCTTCTTTCCGTATACGCCATCGATGCCAAATACCCTTACCCTGTTGCCTCTTCTAAGCGTTATTCTATACACAGGGGCATGAACCACGTCGAATCTGGCTATCACTGCGTCTGGGAATATCCTTGAGATGAAACCCTTGATCTTCCTCTCGTTCACAGGTATCAGCAGGTCTTCTTTGTCGGCCTGGACCTTCACTGCGCCAGCAGGCTCTTTCATCAGATACCGCTTGTATGCCGGGTTCCCGTCATGGCTGCTGCCTGCGTCGATCCTGAGCACGTCGATGCACTTGCCAAGGCGCACCATGCGGTTGCTGCCATCCACCATGCAGCTGTACTCAAGGTACTCGTTGCGCCTTCCGGTTGGAAACCTGAGGGTGAGAGATGCCAGAGGCATGTATTTTAGCTCTACGCCATCCACCATCTCCACAGCCTCGCCGGCTATAAGGAACCTGCGTCTTGCCATGTCCCTTGCCATGCTTGTGGCGTCATCGATGCTGACAGATAATGGCAGTGAGCTTATAGCCTGCCCGGCAGCCTGCCTTTGGGAATGCCTTGCTGTTGCCATCATGCTTGCCGCTTCCCTGCCGCCTGAGAGCTCCTTTATCACGCTAGCTATCCTGCCGCTTGAAGGCCTGTGAATGCCCACCTGAGGGGTGCTGCCGGTATGCTCGGCTTCCCTTGGCTTTACCCTGAATCTATCGGAGAAGTCAAGACCAAAGGGTATGAACTCGCCAGTTGTGAGGCGGGTTATGCTTGCGAGCTTATCGCTGCTGCTGAACAGTATGCGCAGTGCATTGATGTCATTCTCAATGGTGAGCCTTCCGACGAAACCGTAGGAGCATTGGGCCAGGACGTTCTTGCTTATGTTTGCCGGCCTTTGAGTAGTTATGAATAAGCCTATGCCCCGTTTCCTGCCACGTACGCTTATCTCTTCAACCATATTGGCGACCTTGGTGCGGGTAACCTGCGGGGCGAACTTGTCTGCCTCCTCTATTATCACAAGATAAGGCTTGCGCATCCTGCTCTCTAGGTCGTAGAGCGCTGTGAGGGCCTTCTGGGCTACGGAATTCTTGTCAATCTCATCGGACAGATCAAGAACTACCTGTATCTCGCTTGCTATGCTTGCCCCAAAGAGCTTTCCGAAGTCCACATCAAGACTTATATCGCCATGATCGCCCCCCACCACAATCACATTGCGCGAGATCGACCTTAGGGAGGAGTATTCCCCCTCCGTGTCTATTATGCAAAAAGGCATGCTCGCCTTGCACAGTTCCTCAGCCACCACCCCAGCCAGGAAAGACTTGCCTGATCCGCTCTGGCCTATGGCGCATCCCCTGCCAGTCATGACGGTCTGGGCATTGATGCCAACACCGCCTGCGAGATTTACCTCCATGCCATCACTCATCTATATCAAATCAAGTAATATGAATGTGAGCCTGCCTTGCAAGAGCTGGCTGCAGGTTTTCCAGTAAGATCAAAGGAGCGCTGCGATTGATAGGCAGGTATGGCAATATGGCCAGTGGTATTTGGACTGCTGCATAAAGCAGTATTGCCGCTGCACTGGGATTTGCAATGGGAATGCGCGTGGGGTTTATGACGCCTTATTTGTGCTACGCGCAAGACGCCCCAAGGCATGCTGGTGCAGGCATGATCTTGCGGCAGGGTAATCCGGGATAGCTTGGGCCATTTCACAATGCGCCTGCAGGAAATCAGAAAAAACAGTGGGAAGTGGATCTGCATATAAAATTTTGCCATTCATGCGCATCGGTGTTATTGAGAGCGTGGTTATTTGCTGCCTTTTGGTGCTGCTTTTGCCGCATTGCGCGGCAGTGAAGCCCGGAATATCCCGTATAGCTGCAGTTTATGCGTCCGGTGCTATAACAGGTTCTGGAATATGATACGCCACCCTGAAAACAGAGTCGGGCAGGTCATCTGCTGAGAAACATAGCCTTCTGTAAACCGAGTTTGATCCATCCGCTACAACAGGACCAGAGCCAGCATGCCGCATCTCCCTTCCCTCGTAGGACGCGACAAGTTTCTGGTATCTGGATAGATCAGAGGGTATTGGATAAAAACTATCATTAATTACATATAGCGTGGTGATCCCCCCGGATGGGAGCTTCTCTAGCGCAAGGCCTACCTGCTTAGTGAGAAGCGGATTTGAGCGCAGTGCAGCCCTTGCGCCTTCGTCCGTCATCCATGCAACCCGTATCTGCGCTGGCACAAGCACTACGGCGTCTTGGGGCAAGAAGCCTTCAGGAAGGATACTTTCAAGGGCAATGACATTGCGCCTTGCATTCCTAATGGCCCTATGGAATTGACTTACCTGTATACCATCATCTGACATCCTGAGCGCTGCTATTGCGACTGCCTCCAGTTTTGATGTGCTTGCAGTCCTTGCAGCAGTTTGCATTTCCATACAAGTCGCATTATACCCACAATGCCTCATTCTTAAGCTTTTGCATGCTTAGCCTGCACGTTCCCTTGCGATGCTTGTAAATTAGGCAGTTTATGCACCAGGTTGCTCAAAGAAGGCCCTGTAGCAAAACAATAAATAGGAGACGTGCAGATGCAACGATATGCAGTCTTTCCCAAGAGCAGTTGAGTCGCGGAACGCAGCCGGATATGCGCAGACATGGCAATAGCAACACCGTAAAAATGTAGATAATATGGCACATTTTATGAGATCGCAGGTTATGAAAACTCCTGCAAACATTGAAGACAAGAATTTCCAAAGGGCCCTAAGCAGCATGTGCAGGCCGAGCGTTGCAGGGCACTGGAGCTTAAGCCGTTCTGGAAATATGATGACAATATCCCGCACCACATATTTCAGTGAGACTACAGTCACGCTGAATCGCGGCAGCGTGGGCATAGATCGCAGTTTACGTAAGCCGGCAGGGCCATTTAGCCGAATAGGGCCACAATCATTTTTAGTGCCAGCGCGAAGAGGCAGCATATTCTTTGATGTACTGGAAAATAAGAAGGAACTTGATTGGCAGATGTCGTTTAGCAGGGAGGCAAATGGAGTGAGAGCAGTGCTCAGGGAGCTTGCAAGAGACATGAGGGCGCATCCCGGCGATTATCAGATAGGTGGCAGTCACAAGTATAACCAGGTTAGGCGGTCTGGAAAGGGAAGGGGGAATCCAGGTATCAGCAAGGATTTGCCGCACTGGCCGACTAGCGGGCCTGGCTGGCCAAGAGTATGGCCTGTTAACGCCCCGTGGCAGCAGCATAGGGCAGACTGAAGACGTCGATTAAGTGCGCTATGGATGGGATGCGTCGCAGCGCATGGATAAGGGCAGGCATTTAGCCACATAGCAGGGCAGATATTCATTTGCGATGTGCTCCTGTCCACATGGCACCGTATTTCACTGCCTCGTCTACTTCCTTTGCCCTACGCCCCCTTGTCTTAGGACTGACATGCCCTTTGTGCCCGCTTCCGATCTCTGCCAGGTGTTCGCCGGGCACATATCCTTGCTGTGCCAGCTTTCCAAGTATCATGGTGCCCAGACGGTTCGGGTGGACATCAACAGCCAGTTCGAAGCGCCGGCCCAGTTCACATGCATATGAGGTTTTATTGACCTGCAGCAGTGGCAGGTTGTAAGAATGACTCTCGCCGGGATGCCCCCATGCCAGTATAGTATCATCAACATCGTATCCTATTCCAGGAGTTAGTTCCCTGCCCTCAAGGTGGCTGTACTCCCCTACTCGCAGGCCGCTGCCCGAGAGGGTTATTGGACCGGCCCAGATCCTGACTCTCTCCGCGCCACTGTTTGAGATGCTTGACACGAATTCTCTGTCGGCCATTATTGCGGCTATGTCATTGACGCCTATGCCAATCAGAGCCACCGGTTCCCCCTCCACCATGGCGTCTTTAAGTCTCCAGTGGGTCTCCCTGAGCGTAACTCCCGGCTTTCTTGCACCTTCTATGCGTGACATGAACATCTGATTGCCGCCCACAATAACTTCCTTGAATCTTGCAGCCATATTTGATGCACCTGTATACGGCTAGCTTGATTAGCCTGGTTTATAAGCGTTTTGAGAGCCTTAGGTTACGACAATATAGCCCCATTGCCCTGATTCACAGTAAGGGCAGGGAACTTGCCGTATGCGCTTTGTACGCCTGACCTGACGGTTTTATATATGAGGTTTGGAGATCAAAGAGAAGGACTTATACCAGTGAGGTGACTCTCTTACGCGCTTTGCAGGAGAAGCCCCAGGTACATAGCCTAATGCAGTTGGGAATGAAGTGAACAGGCAGATACCATGGCAAAAACCGGCAGCATAGTAGTGCGTGAACCTACTCCCGTAGGCCCGACTGACAGAGAGTTCAGCAAGGCCATTGGAAGGATGCGCAGGAGAGGTGCAATGCAGCGCTGGAGCCTGTACCGCGGGCTTTATACGGGCAATGCCCTTAGCACTGCAGTTCGGGTGGCTCCTTTCACTGAAACGCGTATAATGATACGCAATGGCTCCGTAGAGATAGAACATGGCAGCGTATTTCGCAGTAGCTCACGCTCATTTGTAGTATCCGGCAACTTGATTGCTCCATTCTTTGCAGAGCTAAAGGCTATGGAGATCTTCAGCGACAGACCGGGCCTGTGCGTAGGTCCCAGGAATGTTAGAAAGGTGCTCAGGGAGCTTGCAAGAGACATCAGCGCACATCCGGAGAAGTACAGGCAGGAATTGCTGCAATGGCAGAGGGTCCAGCTATGGCCTGCGCATGACAAATCTTGATGATCAAAAACGTGATAAAATGGAAAAATTTGCAGACCAGAGAGGAATGAGCGCGCAGATGAGAAGCATGATAGTGGACAAGTCTAGTAGGATTTTCAGGCAAGGTGGCGGCATGCAGCCCTGGGCGCTGTTCGAGGATCTTGCAAGGCAGGCTGCAAAAGAACAGGATCCGGAACTAGCAGGGGCGTTTACGTATATTGCAGCCCTGATGCACAACAATCAGGTAGGCGCTGCAGGAGTCTCCTCTGAAGCAGGTGCAGCCCACCTAAATGTAGTAGCTTCACAAGTAAGACTGGCAGGCGGCCTTTACAGCCTGGCACGCGCAGCTGCAGGTGATGATGCACAGGGATTGAACCACCCGGTTGCCAGAGATGCGCAGGAATTTATGGATACTGCAAGGAGAGGAAGCGACACTGAGCAACGTGGAGCTATGGAGCCAGGCGTGGCTGGGCTAAATAAGGCAGCAAGCATTACCGCAGATGAGGCAACAATATTGCACACCCTTAGTATTTCAGGTGCAGGAGGAACCACACGAGTTAATCTTGCAGATATGCTTGGGCATGCTAACCTCAATTTCCATGGAGGCCAACTATCACCGCTTTTGAGTCAAATGGAAGATAGAGGACTGGTCAGTATAACCACAGAGCACGCTGTGGAAATCGTGCGGATCACCCAGAATGGGAGCGAGGCCCTGAGTGCTCACTTTCAGACAATGTAATCCAGATTGCAAAGGTGCAGAAGGGAGGGGCTTTGCACTGCAGAAGAGGCCACGAACACCTTAGGGCATGGAAATCAGTACATGCCTAGCCGGATTTCTTAGGTGTATGCGGCACGATGCACATAGCATGCGGCTTCTTGCTATCTGAACCTGCGTCTCCTAAATCCTCTCCTTCGCCTTCTTCTGGACAGGACGGATAAGGCAGCAATCGCCAGTATCACTACGGCGATTATCACACATAGCAGAAGCAGAAAACCTGACTGCTGTTTTGGCTGGGTCGCTGTGATCGAGGTAGTTGCACTCCTGGTCTGGTTCTGCACGTTGATCCGCATTATTGCTATAACCGGGTCGCTAGGCACTGCAAACGTGACAGAGCATGCCATGGCATTCACAACGAATGGCCTTATCTCAGACCAGCTGCCGTTTCCCAGTATGAACGGCGCCACGCCATAGGATGAGTAGCTGCATGGATAATGCATAATGGCTTCCGGGGTGATGTTATTGTTGCTGGTCGTGAAATTGACAGCCTCGATAAGCCCGTTTGAATTGCTGAAATGCCCAGAAGTGGCATTGATGGCAGTCATGTTGAAGCAACCGTGTACCCCTGGAGCAACCTCAAACGTCGTCCCAAGAGAAGTATAGGTTATATTGTATCCGTATGAGTCGCCGCTACACAGTTGCGGAGTTGTTTCTCCAGTAGGTACCACAGATATCTCGATTGGAGGCTGCGGGATTGTGGATGTTGGCAGTATAGACTGCACAGTTGCGGTAGGTGAGACTGTGGTAGTCGAGGCTATCGAAGTGGTGCTGGATGTGGAGGAGCTGATCTGTGTGCTTACTCCGCTTCCTCCGCTGCCCCGTATCGCAAGCCCTCCGCCCTGCGGTAGCGTGGTGGCTTGGGATGAGACGTACAGTATGCCAGTATTGATGGAATTTGCGCTATGGCCGCTGCTGTCCGTTACGGCAACATTAGCTACAAGGGTGCTGCCATCCTGGCCGGATGGGATGCTGTATGTGAACCCGTTGTCAGGATAGCCCGTGCCCACTACGTCAACCTTGCTGAGGAAATATTCAGATATGTAAGAATACGTTCCCGAGGGAGAGAAGGCGATGCCATAGGGACCGTGCACAGACGCTGCGATGGAACCAGTCACAGTGTTGGTGGCTGTGTCCACGATGAACACCTTGGATGCTTCCCCGTCACCAACATATGCGTAAGTGCCGGAGGGAGAGAAGGCCACGCTGTAGGGATTGGAGAATCCGTTGTAGGTTATGGCCCCTGTAACGGAGTTGGAGGATGTGCTTATTATCACCACGTTTGCGCTGTTGTAGTTTGTCACGTATGCGTACGATCCGTCCTTGGAGAACGCCACGTCATAAGGATTGTCGAAGCCGGAGGTTATGGCACCGACAACAGAATTGGAAGCCGTGCTCACTATGACGATGTTGCTCGAAGGTCCGCTGCCGCATGCGGAATTGCAGTTTACCACATAGGCGTAAGTGCCAGAAGGGGAGAAGGCGACGCCATACGGAAAGTCGAAGCCGCCAGATATCGACGCACTTACAGTGTTGGTCGCTGTGTCTATTATGACTACGTTGTCTGCAGCGTAATTAGTCACGTATGCATATGTGCCAGAAGGAGCTATGGCAACCCACTGCGCATCATAAAGGCCCCGTGTTATGGCGCCCACTACCGAGTTGGATGGTGTGCTTATTATCACAAGATTAGAGGGGTAGTTCATCAAGTATGCATAGCTGCCCGACGGGGAGAATGATATACCTATAGGACCGCTTATCCCGGCACTCATGTTGCTCGTCACCACGTTGCCTGGGGCCTGGCTTAGGTAGTTTGCCACCAGCGCCCTCGTCCACGTTTACGTATCCGTCATCACGCTCAACCACATCGAAGCTGCGCTCCTTGTTGTAGTACTTCCAGATTACCTGGCCATGCGCATCCTCTGTTGCCTTCATAACGGCGCCCCAGATCACTACACCTAATCTCATGGAAAACCTTTAAAAGTGATACTACCAATTGTAAATTGAACAGACTTGGTTGTGGCATGAGGAACGGATCATATTAGGCGTGGAGATGGGAAATGGCGGATACTAAAGGGAGATTTAGAATGGGACTTACTGAGTGGATGGTGATAATATGAATGCGTCGTACTGAAAAGTAACATTGCGATTTTTGTTTATTCATAGTCTTGGGGTGTGGTAGGTTCTATTTTATTTAATCTTATGAGTGTTGCGTACTGTCTGGAATATTTATTATCTAGTCGCCTGTAGTATAACGATCCTATTAGGACATCAGTAACTATAAGGCTGCTGACTATAACACCTTTCCATTCCCTAATTAACTTGTCTATCTCTTGTTCCAGCTCTCCTTCAGTTGCTACATTCATGAACATAACAGCACCTTCTGGTATGCTTATATTGCCTATTAATGAGTACTTGTTTGTTAGCTGGCCATCTTCCACGATGTCTAATAGTAGATTAGCCCTAGTTCTACTAGCTTCATTGGGATTTATCGTGTCCGTCTTAAGTATGCTCAGGTACTTGGTCTGTAGACTAGTAAGCGTAATTGTTGGTCGTATAATTATACCCTCTTCTATAAGTTGATGATAGGTATATCTCGAAGCACCTTGGCCAAGTCTATATTTCTTGTCTATCTCTGAGAAATCAATAGCGGCATTCCTGTTCAGTTCTTTCAGGAGCAGGAACTCCCTTTTTAGCATATCCTCCTTCGCCGGCGTAATCACCACAAATCTTCTTCGATGCCACTGCCTTCGTGCGAGAATTTTTTCTATAAACTCCTGGCGCAGCGGCACAGAGGAGTAGGTTTGGCCATATGGGATCATGTGCCACCTTGCATTGTACTTGCTTAGAATGGTTTCCGACATCATTTTCCATAAGTTATCTTGAGCTATGGTAGAATGTTCATCAAGTACATATACTATGACATCATATTCTCCTTTTGTGATGGCTGCAAACTGCACTTTAGGCTCTTTGTTCAGGGTTTCTTTGATCTCATTTACTGGTGGCAGTTGACCTTCAAATTTAATTAGTACTAAGTATGATTCAAATCCAAGAGCTTCAGTATCAAATTCGAGGAGGTAATTTATGCCTAGTTTCTTTTCTAAAACTGCGATTCTAGCATATGCCGTCTGCTCATTAATGCCTGCTAATTTCGCTATACTCGGCACAGGCATCCTGGCATTCATGCTGAGGCATGTAAGTATCTTAAGATCTATCTGATTTACATCGGAATTCTGGAAAGTGTTTGCAATAGCTTCTCCGTCTTCTCTCTTATGCCATATTATTTCCCCTCCATGCTGCTCTATCAACGCCTTCGCGCTTCCGATGTCGTTCCTAGCATGCAGCGCCTTCTTTATGAATGCTCCTTCATCGGTTACTCTTCCCAGATATTCAGAAAGTGTTTTGTTCTTGCGAAGGTTCTTGAGCCATACACCGCGCTCTCTGTACACATAATACTTGCCGTTTATCATCTTCAGCACAAGGCGCGGTGGATTCTCTTTCTTTAGCCTTTCGAATCCGTCGGCAATCTTCTTTGGCAACCCCTTCATTTATCCAACCAGTTAGATACTGTTAGTTTTATCATATATAAATATTACGTTATAATTGCTAACATAACGTTATTGCATATTATAAATACATGATAAATCTAGTTATATTATTATGCAATTCTGACGACATAGTCAGACCGGTCAGCTATCCTTTAAATAAAAGGAATTTCATAATACTTATCGGGGTTTGTGTGGGCGGGGAAAGGGTCTGTTCAACGTCTTTTGGTGGGCATATCCATCCCTATGCTACCGTTCTCTGCACCATCTGAGAACACTGCTCCCATACCCTGCAATAGTGGTGAATAAGTGGGTCTGATTGGAAAGCTGTTTGGAAGAAGGAAGCTGAAACAAGAGCGCGCCGATGACAGCAGGCCGGTCAAGTGGATACCTGATGGAGTCAATTCGTGGAGGGTAGTCTGGGCCGATTGAGATTGATAGATATTGAATAATTCGTGTGGGGTATTGAAATGAGAACAATAACACCTAGAGAGATAAGGCAGACTGACAATGAAGCTGGGACGAGGCATGGCAGGGCATTTGACGGATTGCTAAGGGACAGTAATGGTACTGTGCAGCATTTCGGCAGGGCAAAGCGCGTTGCCGCAGCCGCTGCCATAGCGCTTGGCGCAGGATTCGCAACAGGAGTCTCCAAAGCCGATGCAAGCATGAACATAGGCGGCACAAGCACGCCTGAGATGTTCTTTGTTGCATATAATGAGAATAATACAAGTCAGTTGCTTTCAGGTGCAAACATACAGGCAACCTTCGAAGGGAACAGCTACAGCTGCACCACCGGTCCACAGACGCTGAACCTGCCTGGATACTATCTTATTGAAATGGATGCGCAGACATCTTCGGGAAATACGCCCATGTTGCAGAAATATTCCGGAACGAGCCCGGATTACCCATCACTGGCTTACTGTCCCATAGGCTTCCCTAGCAACGCAGGCTCTGGCACTGTTTCGCTCACAGTCTCTGCATCTGGATATTCAACTGGAAGCTACACTTTCGGGCTAGCCACAAACAATCCGACCCCGAACGAGGACACAATAGTTACAATCCCAATGGTATCCAACTCTTCATCGTCAACTACAACCACTACATCAACTACTACGACTACATCGACAACCACTACAACGACTGCACCAACAACTACAACAACCACGGCACAGCCTACGCTGAGCATAAACGGCACTGTTGCCATAGGAGATACCGTAACACTCAACGTTTCAGGACTTACTCCTAACGGAACATGGATTCTTTACGACAAGTACGGGCAGCTTACGCAGCCGCATTCCTTAAGCAGCACCGGAACCGGATCTCTGCCTTATGACGTAACTTACTACAGTCCTCTTGAAGGGGCAATGAATTCAGGCCTTCCGGTATTTGCAAAAGACAGCTCAGGGGTAACCACGGAGAATCTGAGTCTGACACAATCATCAGGTTCCACTGGTACAACCGGCACATCTACTACAACGCCCACAGTCAAACCGAACCTGAGCATAAGCGGCACTGTCGCCATAGGCGATACAGTCACGCTCAATGTATCCGGGCTTGCAGCAAATGGTACATGGACACTCTATGCAAGCGATGGGCAGCAGCTTACGCAGCCGCATTCCTTAAGCAGCACCGGAACCGGATCTCTGAGTTATGATATAACTTACAACTGCCCATTGGCATCGGCTATGGGCCAGAACCTGCAGGTGTACGCAAAGGACAGTTCAGGAACTGCCACTCCGGATATAAACCTGACGCAGTCATCGGGCACATCTCCGACTACCACGCCTACAAGTACTGCACCACCCACTTCGGTTGCAACTGAACAGCCAGGTATAAGCATAACTGGCAACATTGCTGTGGGAAATTACGTAAATATCAATGTTACAGGATTCACTCCTGGCAGTACATGGACACTGTATGCAAGCAATGGCGTGCAGCTTACGCAGCCGCATTCCGTAGATGCCAATGGAAACGGTGTACTGGACAGCTATGACGTAACACAGCCTAGCCCACTGGAATGGGCGATAAGCCAGGGGCTGGAGGTATATGCAAAGGGCAGCGATGGAAAAGTGACTTCCCAACTCAATCTGCAGCCACCTTCCCTGCAGACGTATATGCAATATGTCCAAAACAGCAATACGCTCTTGGCAGCGGCCTTACAGCAGCTTGGCACATATGTGCCGGAAGGCCAGGCACTTGTAGGAGGGCAATTGAGCGGCACTTTTACCATGCCAGATGGAACGCAGATGCCGTTCAAATACAACATATCAAATAACGAGTACAGTTTATCGGGATCACTCTTCAGCATTAACCTAATCTCTACAAACAACTTTGTGCTAAAAGAAACTGGATATACCCTTGCGCAGAATAGTTTCACCATATCCAATACATCGGGCAAAGCCGCTTTTACCATAAGCAATGTAAAGATAGCAGAAGCAGCCGGGAACATTAATATAGGCACAGTCGGCGAAAACAACTGCGACTTCATGTCTGGTTCGGCTTCGTTGACCGTTGGAGACTACACCGAATCAGCTCCATACAAAGTATCCTGCGCAGAGGCAGCGACTGTGAGCATAGGAGCTGTTGTACTGGCATCTCAGCGAACGCTATTGGATACCGCAGCAGGATTTATAGATGCTGCAGGAGGTGCCATAAGCAATTTCATTGATGGAGTAGTTGCAAGCTGCTCTACGGAAGAGAGTGCCTGTTGGACAGTAATAAAGCTGGCTTCGAGTCTGCTAGGGGATGCTGCTCTATTAACAATAACTTATTCCGCTCCGGTGGCTGTATTATCATCCACATGAATGAAAACATAGCAGGGCAGAGTATCTTCTGCTGCGCGCAGACGGCAAAGTTATTATTAATGGCTTGTGCAACGATGAATGCAGATCCGCGTTAAGCGGCAGGTATGCGTAATGCAACAGAGAGCGAAGATCGTATTTGGAATTGGCCTACTTGCGATAGCTGCTGCAGTAGTCCTGATCACAGTATATCACGTTGGCTTTTCCATAAATCTCACAACGCACTTCTTCACGCACAATAATGCATCGGTGCAGAACAACAGCACGGGAGTCTATCTCCAGCAAGAAGCGCTGACGATTCCCACCAATGCCACTATTTTAATGTACAATGTTACGATACCAAAGGGCGCAGATCCGACTAATTCCTCATTTTTTTTAATAGACGGCCTTACTGACACCGGCTTTTGGTGCCAATTTGGCATTGCCACAGTCAACATCGCTCTCGCGAATGGCACTAGAATTAGCGGTCCGCATATTGTCTACAGAGTTGCATATCCAAATGGCGCATTCTCCTATCCGGACCTCAATGTACTCTCATACGCACCGCCATCTTATGGTGATAAGGTTTTGCTAGTGATGCAACTTAAGGACAATGTTATGTATTTAAAATTCAACGACTGGACCCATCCAAATTCGACTCCGCACAGAGTCATTTTCTTCAACATCTCAGCTTCGCATTTTGTCGAATCAGGGATGAATGGAGAATTCACAGGTTTAATGTCCCAGTATGCCTATACAACATATCCTACCCATGTTCTGCATCCGATGGTTATATACCAGCCTGCAATAAACTCCTCTTCGGAGTGGGAGGCTAACGCTATCCATGGAAATGACGCTACAATGGGGATAGGGGAGATAAACAGCACTACTTCTTCCACTGAAACAGTATATGCAGCAAATATGCCCCATTTGATTGCCTCTAACGTATCCGTATCCATCTTGAATTTCAGCGGATATTCGGAGCTCTCATATCCTAACGGCACATTCATCACAAAATGACTATAGCCAAACCAAAAGGTGTTACAACTTCCACTACTGCAAATTTTTGAAAAGGCTGTTATAGTCTACTCAGCAGGGCATGGAGTAAAAGAAAGCTACCATATCGATTTCTCCTCGCAGCACTGAAGCTGCAATAAGCGTACCCTAAGCGGAATCGCAGTAGCATCCAATCCATTCGCCGTTCTCCACATCAAATCTCCTGTGCTCCGGCGCTTTCTCCTTGTTGTATATCCTCCATCCATCTGCTATCGCCTCGGGGGTATTGGATTTCCATACGCCGACTGTTCCCTCATCCGCTTCAAACACCCTTGTTACCTGCCTGGTAACGGAATTCCTGCATACAAGCATTGCCTTTTCCATGGTGCATATGCCTGAGAAATCAGGCGAGTTTTCAACTGCACATGCATAGGCGGCAAGCTGCAGCCTGTAGTACAATGGAATCCCCCCGTAATTGGCCCTGGTGAACTTGTCGTCTATCAGTATGCCCCTTCTCCTGCCATCCGCAGCAAAGCCGTCCTGGAACCTTATCTCATCCATTCTTCCAATGGTCTTCAGCTTCTGGTCCAGCACAAAAACCTCCCTGAATGCACAGCTCTTCCCGTTCCTTATGTCGGAAAGCATCTGCTCCTTGCTTATCCCCGGAAGCTTCTCAACCATCTTCCTGTGGTTGTCAGTGCCGATCTGCATCTTCCTGGTCACTACCCTAGGCGTGAACATAGTGTCGTAGAACTTGACTTCGCAGCTGCCAAGCATGCTTATTGAGCTTATTGCAAGGTAGTTCCTCTTCTTTTCGTCTGCCATCTGAATCACAGATCAGCATATATTAATTCTTTCTCTCCCTTCTTTTCTTCTCAAAATACCTGTGCGCCATATCTGGCATGTGCTTATCATCTGATATTGACTCCTCTGCATCCTCTCTTAGTTTTTCCTCATTTGCCTGCTCAACAGCAGTCTTTATGTCCAATGCTGATCCGCATCTGTTGCAATATGTAGAACTCATGGTATTGTCAAATCTGCATCTTGGACATACCTTTACCTTGAGCTTGACCTCCGTCTCGATCTCTTTGGGCTTGGCTCCGTTTGCCTGGAGCACTGCATTGTCAATGTCTCTTCCACTAAGATGAACATAAGTTGCAGCCATCTTGCTGTCTCCGGTCCATCCGAAGAACATCTTCAGCTGCTGCTCGGTGAGCTTGTTTGCATAATTGCTTGCCCTGCTGTGCCTGAAGAGATGTGGATATATTCTCTTGTCAATCCCTGCCCTCTTTGCTATCTTCTTCAACTGCTGCCTTATCCCATCAGACTCTATTACCTTGCCGGAGTTGCTCCATGTTCCGCTTGTAAGCCATAGTGAATCGTTTGGCTTTATGTCACTCATTGAATTAATGTATTGTACAACATAAGGGACACTGAACATTATGGGCACCCTTCTCATCCCGGTCTTGCCATTAACCGTTACATGTGCAGGTTCGGAAGCAGTATCTATGTCCTTCCTTCTCAGGTTTTCCAGTTCCCCTATCCTCATACCAGTATCGTACAGCAGCGCAATTATGGCCCTATCCCTCAGGCTGCGCGAGGAGTCGAGCATCTTCATTACTTCCTCTTCGCTCAGAAGATCCTCAGGCAGCATCCTGTTCTTTGCGCAGCTTGTCTTTATCCATGCAATCTGCTTTGGATAATACAAATCTTCTCCTATAAAGTGCTTGTAGAATACCTTTATCATGACCTTTGTCTTTCTCTTCTCATCTCCGGCCATGTCAAGATTGTTTATTTTTGCAATTGCACGCTCCAGCTCAGGCCTTTCTGCCTTGAGGAGATCAACTTACCCGCCAATTGCCTTGAGGAATCGTTCATACTGGTAAACATATTTTTCGACGGTTCTTTGGTGCGCACCTTTTGCCTGGAGGAAAACTATGAAGTCTTCGACGTATTTCTTGTTGTTTTCGGCTACCTTCGGGTCATTTTTTATCCTTTCAAGCACCTTTTGGGCTGTTCTGGTAAGGTCTGGCATGATAGCTTATTTAGGCAGAAGTATATAAAGCTTAGTGGACGGGCTGTGGTATTGAATATGATAGCCCCGAGAGCCATTGGCTGAATAGTTCACTTATACCCAAGTGTAGACTTGTATATACACTAGCTTGTACTTTTATCGCTAAGATAGCCTTACGAGGTTGTGGGAATTCTTAAGGTATTTACATTACTTATGTTCGCGGCCTCTGCATTGCGGGCGTGACAGCAGCTGACAAACATGGCATTTGTCATTATGGCCTTTATAAAGACAATCGACTTTATAAATGAGAAATTTCACTATGGAAATCGGTTAATATGGCTGAATTTAAACAACCCCAACGTATGGATAGGAAAGTGGCAGATCTTGTTAGCAGAGCAATGGGTGGAGGCCCTAAGGCCCAAGATGCCGCAGAGGAGCTGTATAAGCTTGTAGAATCCGATAGAACAGGAACTGCCGCTTTGATAGTTGCTAGCAAGTATCCAGAATCGCTTCCTCTGCGGATAAGATACGTCGATGAGTATATGCGTGAACTTTACAGAGACTTGGAGGCTACATTGCAGGAAACACGTCTGGAAAGAGAGCTGCAAGGACATACACCCGATCCAGAACAGGCAAAATTCGTTGAAGGCTTCCGAGAACACGCTAGACAACAGCACTTGGCTGAAACAGAGCATGAAGAGACTGTTGCGCATGCTGCCGCAAGCTATGAAGACGCAGCCCTGCTCATATTCCAGCAGCGGCCAGAGCATTTCAACCTAGAGTCAAGTCCCCCGCACAAGCCATTCAGAAGAGTAACATTACTTGGTAAACTTGCATTGCACGACTCGGTGCTTGACGAGATAATCGCTAAAAATCCCTCATTGCTGCATGAAATTGTGGCGAGAGATCGTACCAGTAGTTCGCACGTAAGTGTATCGAGGAATCAGGCAGTGCTGGGTGAGTTTGTCCTGTATGAGCTTGCATGGCCCGTGTATGGTGCTTTGGAAAGCATGGGTGTGCGCAGCATAGCGCCTCCCCCTGGCGGCTTCTTTTCCCCAGTGCAGAAGCTCGAAGGACTTCTAAGCATCGCTAGAGAAGAAAGCCGATACACACCAGAAGAAAATCTCACAGCGATCGGACCACTTTTACAGATCGATACGTATGAGTTTTCAGGTGGATCGCCCCAAGAAGATCTGGACGCAGCAAGGATGACTGTATCTAAACTCAGGCAATTTGATTATGTCATAAAGGAATTTCAGCACCTGTGGGAACCATCACCAGATGCCGTAAGCATACTTGGCACAAAGGGCCCGATTGCCTACATAGACCCCAATGTATTACAGGAGCTGCTGAGGGGAATACGCAAAGAGGACGGGTGAGCCTTGGGCAGGCGCATTCTAGGCTGCTGCAAGAGCTGGCCATGCCCTTAGGATTACCGCAAAATAAAGTGACGTGTTGGGCATGCTATGTTATAGCAAATCCTTGAGAAACATGTCAAGATAATCTAAGGCAAGCTCCTACTCTATCCATTATCCTGAAAGATCTACTCTGCAGGCGCAGTGGGGTTAGTTGAATTTCCTCGAAATGGATATAAGCCCCAAGAGAGCAATATGATGAGAGGTACTACGCCCTAGTTTTCTGGGCATTAGTTACACCTAACTCTATTACGCAGCGAAAACATAAAAATGTGAAGGATCAAAATAGAACCGGTCATAACTTGAAAGCCCAAAAATTCGCCTGGCTTGAGCAAGTTAGCGAAAACGAATGGAAATTTGAATTTTCAAAGGAAAAATGGAAGTCAGACGAAAAACTCGACATGGCTATAGAAAAGATGGATTCAGATCCAGATGTAGCGAAGCGCATATTTTCGTCTTTGCTTAACTCTTATCTCTATCATTTTGATGCCTATCAACACCTAGCAATTGTATTGGGCCATGAAAAGAAGTATAAAGGGGCCATGGAATTAAGAAAAATAGGTGTAGAATTTGGTTTCTCGCTTTTCCCTAAGAAATTTGACTTCAATAAAGATAAATTGCAGTGGGGATGGATGGAGAACAGGCCCTTTCTAAGGCTGCTACATGGCCTTGCTGTTGATTATAGATATGTACTAAAAGATACAAAAAAAGAATCTGAAATATACGAGCAGCTACTCAAATTTGACCCAGAAGATCATCAAGGATGCAGAGATCTTATAGTGAGTTGCTATTTGGAACTTGAGCTAACAGACAAAGTCCTTGAGCTAGCTAAAAAGTATGGCAAAGATTTTGTATCTCCAGCCGTACCTTATGCCCAAGTACTCACCTATTTAAGCCTAGGTAAGAGAGACCAAGCGCAATCGTCCATGGGACACGCAATCAATGCCTTTCCTTATGTTGCCAAGCAGATCGTAGACAAGGAACACAAAAAACCAAAGATTGACCAGGATATGGAAGGATACATTTCTGTGGGCGGGGAGGACCAGGCATATTACTATTGGCAAGAATTTGGAAAGTACTGGGAAAGTACAGAAGGTGCCATAGCCTTTGTTGCAGAATATTTGTAAGCGTCTACGCAAGATAATAAAAGTGCTTTTATGTTTGGAGAAGGCCCAGTAACCGTAAATGGAAATACATATATCATCTCACGTACTGCAGTCAGTGCAAAAACATCAAGTGTAAGCATACGCGGCAGAACCATAACCATAAAAGTGTCATCATATCTTCCAAGGGAAGAAGTTGTGAGGACCTTCATTGAACTTCGTGGCAAAGTCATAAAGGATCTAGAGAAACATCCGGATCTGGGCCAGCCTCCGCCAGAAGTCGAATTCTTTAACGGCCAGGCGCTAGAATTGCAGGGCAAACCGTTTAAGATTTCGATACATGAAGACAAAGGATCCAAAATATCAAAGGGAGATTATGTAAATGGAGAAGTCGTAATACGACTTGCAGAGGGGCTCGGTGGCAATAAGAAGAAAACACACGCATCAAATCTTTGCAGAAGAGTCATATCCCATATTCTTTCACCTGAGGTAATTCTAAGAGTAAAAGAGCTAGATTCAGAAAATTATGACTTTGGCATAAATAAGGTTTTTATAAAAGATACTATAACCCGATGGGGCAGCTGTAATCAAAAGAAGAAAAATATCAACCTGAACTTCAGATTGCTTTTTGCACCAACATGGGTAATGGACTACGTAATCATTCATGAACTTGCCCACATAAAAGAAGGGAATCACTCAAAGGCTTACTGGTCACTAGTAGAAAGTGCATTTCCAAACTATAAAGAAGCCAGAAAATGGCTGAAGCTAAATGGGGATAAACTTGGAGCTGCTCAACCTGCTGTAGACACTTCATCCTAGCAAGTACAAAAATATAGAGACTGGCATCTTCACCTTATTGCCCTCTTTCAACACTTCCTCATCCATTGTCAGCAGATATCCGGAATCGCTGTTCAGTTCACTAAATTTACCTGGTCCATATTTCACTTCTATCCCAAGATTATTGTAGAAAAAATCAGTCTCTCTACCCGCATCGTTTACCCTATAGTATATGCTATCATACTTTCTTGAAAGCAATGCACCCACAACACCTTCAGCCAACGCCGGTATTTCTTGCGGTTTGAGTTCCTTTGAGCCTGTAGCATAATACTTTATTACTCGGTAAAGGAATGGGTCTATGAAATAACTCTTCTTGTTGCTCCTGTACATCACCCTCCCATTCGCAAACTTATAGAATGTCTTTAGCGCAAAGAGCTTATCAGCTATTTCCAGGTACTCTTCTACAGTTTTGTGCGACCCTATCGAGGTCTTCTTAGATATAGAATTTGCGGAAAATGCAGATCCATATGATACTACAACCCCATACATTGTTTCCTTGAACATCTGCTGGCTCTTTTCGGCCTTGGCGATGTCGCTAATTATGGCATCTTTGTAGATCTCATAGTAGCTGTCAAAAGGATCTTTCTTGGTCTTGTTGTAAGCGTATGACGCGGTAAGGTAGCCTCCAGTATATTTCAAATACGCGTCCATATGCCTGTCCAATTCCTTAACGTAAGGCAGGAGATCGCGGGCTTTCTCGTAAAATTTATCTTTCCTGAGTATGTCTATCCCTTCTACCTGTTTAGTTTTAAGATCCGATTTATAAAAAAGATCAATGTACTCTGAAAAACTCAGCGGATAGAAGAACCTCTTCTTTATATTGCGACCTGGCAGTGTTTCTTTCTGCAAAGAAATTGATGATGATCCGGTAAGGTATATTCTCTTTCCATTGAGATAACCTGAATTAAACAATGCCAATATTGCTATATTCCAATCGTCTACAAAGCTTATTTCATCTAAAAACAGGTACGCTGTATGCCTCTCGTCCGCAACCGTCTCAAAGTATGATGCCAGTGCGAGAATGTCGTCTTTAGAAGATAGTGATTCTGCAGAAAAGAATAGTATATTCTTAGGATCCACCTTCTTATTCAGCAGCAGATCCCTTATGCACAGCTTGACAAAAGTGGTTTTTCCAACCTGTCTGGGCCCAAGTATTAGCAGGTTTTCATCCTCAAAAGAGTAAAGCTTCTGGGGACTAGCTGCAAGAGCCCTGCCAACCTGCTGGTCGCTGTCTATGAGCGCCTTGTCCCTCCACCATGGATTCTGCTCTATTACGAAGTCTTTGTTAAGCATATTTGGTATTTAATTGCCAAAATATATATACTTTTTGGTAGTAAACTACCAAATTCTTAGGCTTGCCGGATTACAAAGTCCGCTGTCCCTCTTCAACACGGCTTTTCTTTGCTTTCATGAATTTCTCATAGCTCAAAGACGTGTCAAGTGCGCCCACATACTGAAACTCACCAGAACCTACAACCGTACTTATGCTGTGCCTGTGTTTTACATATAAAAACGGGGTCTTCGGCTGCTTTGAAAGCCGTATTAATTTCAACCTACCTTCTTCTGCAGTTGCATCTACTTCTTCAAAGCTTATGTTGTTTTTCATAAGGTAGCTTCGTGCCAATTTCGATAAACTGCCGTTTGAAGCGTAAAGTACAATTCTCTCAAGTCCCATAACCTTATTCTGTAAATAATAATTTAAAGTACCTAGAAAGGGCTCTGAACCTGAAAGTACGACTCCCTTTCAGGGATACGGACCTTACTGACGACAAAGCGTGTTAAAAGCCCCGAGAGGGATTTGAACCCTCGACTTCGAGTTTACGAAACTCGCACTCTAGCCAGGCTGAGTTACCGGGGCATGTTTTTATAAATAAGTGTTCAGACATATAAACTTAAGCAAAGACTGGTCCGATGGCAAACGATACTCAGCAGAAGGGAACTCAGCCAGGTGCAGGCGCTGCACAGGCCAAAGATGATGAAGAGCAGCGACAGCCGCAGCAGAATGTGCAGCAACAGCAGCAAAAGGCAGCTTCCGCGCCGCAGCAGCAGATGCAAATGGCATCTCAGCCGCCTGCGCAGCCCCAAAAGAAGCAGGTTAGCTCTACTTTTAAGCCGCGTGGCTCAAGCAGGATGCCAATAATAGCAATAATAGTTATAGCTGTTGCACTGCTCGGGCTTCTGGTGTACCACGCCCTTACAAGCAGTGTCTCATACGGAACTACGACCACTACTTCGCAGCAGTCCTTATACGAGATAAACTCATGCACTGCAATAACGGCTCCGGGAACATATTACCTTACTGGCGACATAAGCACATCCATATACAATGGCAGCTGCATAGCGATAAGGGCAAACAACGTGCGCCTTCTTGGAGAGGGACACAGCATACTGGGCAACGGACCGTTCGTCACTACCGCGCCGTACACCTATGGGATAAGCATAGTGTCCCATAGCAACGTCAGCGTTACAGATATCTCGCTATCCAGGTTCTCTTACGGCATGCTGCTCTCAGGCACAAGCCATGACACCGTATCCAACATTACGATAGACAACTCAACCCTCACGGGATTTCTCATAAACAGCTCAAGCCGCAACCTGTTCTACGGTGACCAGGTGAGCAGCTCTGGGGGGCAGGGAGGCGGGATAAACATAGCCCTTGGCACCAATAACACGTTCGAGAAGACGACATCCGACTACAACTCATACTACGGCATCACATTCTCAAACTCCACGGGCAACGCGGTGTACAACAGCACAATGGTAGGCAGCCCTGTTGACTTCTACTGCAATGCAGGCTCTGCCCCGAGGGCTTCGAACAGGTTCTACAACACAACGTGCTATGTGAACGATCAGTGCAATTTCGCATATTGCTCGCAGATAAACAACCAGTCTGCAATATCGGCCATTAGACTTGGCAGCACGATAAGCTCGTGCGGCACTATAGTGAACAGCGGCAGCTATTCAATCAACAGGGATCTCAATCTCGCGGACTACCTGAACATCTCGGACAGGCAGGGCATAGACTCCCCGTGCATCTCCATAAACGCATCAAGCGTGTCCCTGAACTGCAACGGGCACAGCATATCAAACGCGCCGCTTGGGATAAGCAGCGCGGGGCAGTACAACGTTACAGTAAGCGACTGCAGGATATATAACGGGACGTACGGAGTGTACATGAACGGGGTAGTGCGCTTTAGGATAAACTCAGTGACTGCGCAGAACAACGGCTATGGGATATACATAACGAATTCCACGAATGGCAACCTGACATCAGACATAACAAGTAGCAACAACTACGGGATTTTGCTGAACAACACAGTGTACACCACGGTCACGGGACTAAACGCGTCTGAGAACACGTACGGAGTGCTCACTGACAACGCAACAAGCATATACTTCAAGGGCGGATCGGTGATGCCCAGCTACAAGACGGACTTCTACTGCACGGCAAGCACATACAACTCAACAAACATAACATTGTCTGGAACGGCATGCAGGAGCACGGACTGCAACTGGGCAACCAGCTGCCCTGTAAAGAGCCTGCCTAACCTGGTAAGCTACCCGGTAGGCGCGTGCAGGCCCATAGTCTCACCTGGCAGCTACACCATCACAGGAAACCTTCTCACGCAGGGCACATGCTTTGACATAGAGGCGAGCAACGTGACCATAGACTGCGCCGGGCACGGGATAACTGGCCAGGGAGCTGCATCTACTGCAGCATTTGAGGTTAGCGGCCAGAACAATATAGACATACACAGCTGCAGGATAGCGGGCTTCGATTACGGAATAAACATTGCAGGTTCCTTAGGCATCACGCTAAATTCATCCCTCATATCCGCGGTTAACGCAGGGGTGCTGCTTAGCAGGAGCAGCAACGCATCCGTGTCAAATGTCTCTGTGCGCAATTATGCAGGATACGGATTCTCGCTCAACCAGACAAACGACAGCAGAATGCTAAACAACTCTGCACGCAGCTCTGGATCAGGCTACGGCTTCCTGCTGAACAGGGCATTCAACAACCTGCTGGTTAACAACAGCGAGAATGCTAGCGTGTATGGATTCTACATTGCCGGCTCACGGGACAACATGATATACAACAACAGCGCACTGGCAAACTCAGGGGCTGACTTCTACTGTGACCAGTATTCTTCAGGAGTATACGCGCAGAAGGGGCGCATGAATACAGGAGTGACCAAGTCTGGGTGCAGGTGGCTGGTTGCAACAAGCCCCACCATACTTACAAAGCAGCAGCAGTGCACGCTAATAACCAGCCCGGACCTGGTCAGTTTCACCTCGGACATGTACTACCCTTATGCAAGCACATGCTTCAACATACGCTCAAACAGCACCCTGAGCGCCTCAGGCACGACGATAAACTGCAACGGCCACACAGTGTTTGCATCTGGCGGCGGCGCATTCGTTAACTCCACAAACAGCAGCGTTACAGTAGAGGACTGCGTGCTCGTTGGATTTAACAACCCAATAACGATAACATCGTCTGGAAGAATGATATCTGGGGTGCAGGTGCTTAACAACACCATAGCAGGGGCAACCGGCAACGCGATCTACATAAGCAATGTGCAGTCATCGTCAGTCATAGGGAACAACGTAATCAATGCCAGCTCCGCGATATATCTCTACAGGTTCAACAGCAGCAGCATAAGGAACAACGCTGTGCTAAACAGCGGGCAGGGCATATCCCTTGTCAGCAGCGGGTACTCGCAGCTGATCAACAACACAGTAAGCGGCAGCTCGCATGGGCAGGGGATGGCGCTTGCGCAGTCGCCTGGTAGCACGCTGTCGCAGAACAGGGTGACATCGCTCGTGTGCTCAGGCTCGCAGGCGGGGGACAGCGACAATGGCGCAAATGCCTGCATAAGCACAACTGGCTGCGGCAGCTGGCTGAACTTGGCAGAGTGCAAGTAGAGAGCATTCGCGTTTTATCCTGCCGTGATTTATGCGCGCCTTTATTGCGCCATTTATGTACAATTCGCAAGTATTATATAGTAAAAATGCACAGAATAGTCCATGGCAAAGATAGCTATAGCAGAAGTGGTTAACGCCCTCAAGGGATGCACTGACCCGGAGATAGGGCTAAACATAGTGGACCTTGGCCTTATACAGGGCATAAACGTAGACGAAGCCAACAACATAAAGGTAAAGCTGACGATGACAAGCCCCATGTGCCCTGTGACCAGCGTAATACTGGCCGACGCGCAGCTTAGGCTCGAACATCTGCACGACATAGGCAATGTGGATATTGACCTTGTCTGGGATCCGGCATGGAGCCCTGAGATGATAAGCGAGGAAGCCAGAATGAGCATGAATGTCTAGTTCTTGATGGCAGTGAGCCCGTGAAGCTTGTATCATTAAACATATGGGCCGGCAAGGAGCTTGGGCCGCTGCTTAGGTTTATCTCACGCAGCAGCAAGGATACCGACATATTCTGCTTCCAGGAAGTCTTCGATAACCCATCTGGCGTGGAGAAGGCGGCAAACCCGATAACAGGCGCAGTGTATGGGATATACGGCCTCATCTGCGATGCGCTTGATGGATTTAGCGGCACGCTTAGCGCACCAAGTACCTCCTACGGCCAGAGGCAGGCGATATTTACCTCGGGGAAAGTCAGAGCGGGAAGTTGCGGCAGCGTGCAGCTGTGCGCGCAGGAGCCGACAAGCTTCCACGGCAAGAGCTTCGCAAGGGGCTCGGTGCTGCAATGGGTGGAGATACTTGAAGGCAATGCAAGCCTTACTGTAGCAAACGTGCATGGTTTTTGGACTGCAGACGGAAAGGGGGATATGCCTCAGCGGATATGGCAGTCAGAGCACATAGCAGAATTCTTTGGAGCAAGGAAGGGGAAGGGGATACTTTGCGGCGATCTTAATCTGGATCCGGGCACACGCAGCATAGGCATTATTGATGCAGATTTCAGGAACCTTGTGAAGGAGTACGAGGTAAAGACAACAAGGAGCAGACTTGTACATCCAGGCATAAGCAGCTTCGCAGACTACATGTTCGTCTCTGACGGTATTGAGGTGAGGGACTTCAAGGTCCTTGATGACGTGGTGTCAGATCATCTGCCGCTTATGCTGGAATTTGGCATGTGAGAATCGCGGCTAGTCTGCCGGCTTGGATATGGGCTTGCAGCCGTTTACATCCAGGCAGATATGCCTGGCGGCAGAGAATAGGGCATGGCGAGTGAAATTCATGGCAAAAAAAGAAAAGGAATAGAAAAAAGGAGACTGAGAAGAACAGGGTCAGTTGTTCTTCTCCAGGTCCTTTATCCGTTCTGCGACCCCCTTGGCTTCCTTCTCAAGGTTATCCTTGTATTCCCTGAGTATCTCTATCTTCTCCTCCTTTGTGAGGAAGCTCCTAATGCCTTCCCCGTATCCAGTACAGTTGCATCCTGGTCCATACATTGGTATCACCAAATATAGTATGTCCTATATTAAGATATATAAATATATAGGATATCATATAGGTATAGCTGTAAACATGGCATACGTAGACGGATGCGACATGCGCGGATTCCTATCATTCCAGATACTCTGGCTGCTGTCGAAACGGGAGATGCACGGGGAGGAGATTGCTGAAGAAATAGCAAAACGCAGGGGAGAGAAACCCAAGGCCGGGACGCTGTATCCCGCGCTAAGGGAGCTAAGCGAGCGCGATCTCATAACAGGCAGAAAGTCAGGGAGGATAATAACATATACGCTTACTGCGCAGGGCAGGGAGACTGTGCGCGAGGCCAAGGTATACTTCGCAAAATGCTTTGGGGACATACTCACTGAGCGCTGAATATATGCGCTACCACGCCCTGAGCGCAGATTGTATGAGTTCTCTTGTAGCCCTCATGTCAAGTCTGCTTATCTCTACGCGTGAATTCTGTGCAAGGGACCTAAGCCTCTTGGGATTGCCTGTTCCTTCAATGTAGCGCATTGCCTCTGAAATTAGCTCCCCGGTAACAGGAAGGCTAAGGCCCACTGTCCTGGCAAAATGCTTGCCTGAAGTGTTGGGTTCTAAGTAATACATTACCTCTTCGGCAGCCTGGCCCACAAGCTGCCGGGTTATGCGTCCAGTTGCCATGATATCCAGCATATCCGCTCTTGCATAGCCACATATAAGAACCTTGCCGATACCGCGTTGCGCGCTCTTGCAGAATAAATAGAAAATGCGCCCGAACATGCATCTTGCTTGCCCAGGCGCATTTTTCTGCCCATCCCCAGCCTGCTTAAGCTAATTGCCTTGTGGCTTTCCTGGTATTTATAGTTGCGGTCGCGCTTCCACTTATCCAAAAAATATATAAATCCTCCCTGAGATTCTTGACTATAGCAAATTGCGGTGAAAATTATGGATGGAGGAGGAAACTAAAGCAGTATCGCAGAAAATTGGCTCTTTTTCTATGATATTGTGAATACAGGAATGCAATAGACTGCATGGCTTCAGCCTTAGGTTGGACTCAGGACGTGCGCAGTAGTCATGCCTTTTTGGTATAATGGAAGTATCTGGTACTGCGAGGACTGCGTATTGTCCAGCTTCCTGAAGCCCAGGGATCCAACAAGATTCTTTATCACTATGTGCGAATCGGCCTCGCTGCCCTTGACTGCCGCCTTCAGTCCCTTCTCCACGTCGCTTAGCCCCTCGCCCTTGAACACTGGAGTCATGTAAAGCAGGCCGTATGGCGAGCCCGTATCCCCTACCAGGGCGTACTTGTTCACAGGAGTATTGGTCTCCATTATGACATCAAGCAGATACGCATCCCTGCTGGCGTTGAATGCCTTTATGTCCAGCTGCCTGCACTGCGAGAGCACAAGATACGTGAAGGGCAGCTTGTCCATGGTTATGGTTATACGGTATATGATGCCCCTCTCGACCAGCCTTTGGTAGGTGTAATGGGCTGCACCAGGGCTAAAGCCGTGTTTCTTGTCTATCTCGGAGAAAGAGATGTTGCCGCTCTCGTTTAGCTCCTTGAGAACCACGTACTCCCTTTTCAGCAGCTGCTCCTCGCCCTTCCTTGGAGTCTCCTTTGATTTGTGCCATATCTTGCCCTCGAGTTTCTCGAAGAACTTTGGCCTTACGGGCACGTAGCCGTACGAGCTCATTATGTAACTTACATCCCATTCCATCTTATACGGAGCCAGAAGCTCCCCTGACCTGAGTTCGTATATCTTGTACTCCAGCGAGTGGGTGTTCTCGGCGAATATGTATATGAATAGGTCGTAGTCGCCTTTTAGCAGCGCTGCGTATTGTATAGTGGGCTCTGACTCGAGCACTGCGGTCACCTTGTCAATGTCAGGCTTGCTGTCCCCCACGAACTTCACGAATGCCGCGTACCTGAAGAACCCGAAGAAGCTGTAGCCGAACTCAAGGGTATATTTTATGCCGTACGCAGATACAAGCTTGTCCAGCCTGTTCGACGCTGACGAGCGGCTTATGCCCGCATGGCCTGCTATCTCGCTTATTGTGGCTCTTCCGTCGGTGCTTATCTTGGTGAGTATTTTGAGGTCTGTGCTGTCTGGATGTATTAGCGGTCCTATTGGACCCTGCTCGCTATCTGACCTCCTTGCCTTTATCCACTCCTCGAGGCTGTCGGATCGTGTCTCTGGCCTCTTCCTGTACCTGGCCTTGATGAAGCCGCCCCCGCCATCTATCTTGCCCAGATAGAACGCGAGCCTCTTCTTCCTGCCAGTCGCTACGTCCTGTACGCTTGCTACCTCGTAAACATAGTACTTTCCCTTGATACGCCTGATGTATACCTTGTGCTTCCTGCCTTTCCTTATCTCCGCCAGCCTCCTCGCAACAGGATCGGGATATGCCATGCATTATTTTGTGCATTCCCACATATATAAGCGTTTGCATATAATTTGGTATTTACAGATTATATGCAATGTATTAACACGCACGGTTAAGCGGTTTTATGCATATAATACATTCACTTTGTGAATAAATATAGTTATTTCTATGCCTCTGTCAGACTATTATACCAAAATCTGCGGATTACCTTTATATAGTAGTTAATGCCAAATATAGATGGGTGTGATACGGTTGATGCCAAGAAAATAGCAACCTCATTCTATGAAGTTGTAACCCCATCCCAACCTTTTCCTGGCATTCGGGCCTGTTACGCCCACCCATATATTTCTGCTCCCTGCCGCTGGTGCGGCAGGAGCAATACTATTTATACCAGATGGACGTACAGCGTAATGGCTAACCAGGTTAGCCGGCATCCAGAACAGGCACATGGCCAGATTTTCATACGCTTATTCAGAAGACCGTGATCTTATGAACAATAGCGGCATAGTAAGGAGGCTTGCCAGGGTCTACAGCAAAGATGCCGGGAGGGATGCGCAGGAGGTGTTCTTGTGGGAGACCAGCAGGGAAGTCAAGCGCGGCATTTACGAAGTAACACGTATGGGAATAGTTGGCGCAAGTTCGCACAAGGATGCATTTGACAGAGTAAAGTCGGTGATTTTCAGGGAGCATGGCTCAAGCGGCACTAGCCACATGCTCAGCATTTTCGAGCTGGAGCTAAGGACAGGGGGAAATGACTGGGCAGTGCTCATACGCAATAAGGAGAGGGAAGTAGTGACATGGATATCGCCTCTTGGTGCACGCAGCTATGGACGCGCGCCTGGATTGAGATACAGCAGTGAGATAGACCGCATGGATAGCGATCCGATTCTTAATTCAACATTCGCACAAGGAGGATACAAGGTGTTTGCATTCGAAGCCGCTGGAGTGTGGTGGCCGCCCATTGACAGAGATAGGAACAGGGGCCTTGTAATAGCCAGGAACCTGGATGACGCGCTGGACAGGACAACAGAGTTCTACACATCACAGCCCCTGGCCTTTGGCACCGACACAATCCATATTTCAGGGCTTGCGTTGCCAGGCGAGAATCTCGTGGTTGCGAGAGGCAGGGTGGAAGCAAGGTGGCTCTCGGAGACTGCAGCTGCCTGCGAGAAGGTGCCTGAAAGCTCGCGCCGCGACATAATGCTCGTAGGCAGTGAGCGCAGGGCAGAAATAAATGGGAAGCCCGTGGCGCAGTCTGGGCCTTTGCGCGAGATCATAAGGAAAAGCCACGGCAGCGTGGATGCGCTTAGCCATACATAGCCTGCTCGTCTGCCCTGCGGTACGTTGCTATCTCGCTCTCCTTAAACCATACTGCTATCTCCTTTTCAGCAATCTGCGCGTTCTCTGAGACGTGTATTATGTTGCGCACTGACCTCTTTGTCTTGTCCGCAAGGGCATAGCTGTCGCTTGAGTACATTCCGCGTATTGTGCCAGGGTCTGCCTTCCTTGGCTCTGTGCCTCCGGTGATCTTTCTTGCGATCTCCGCAGCCGCATTGCCTTCCATCACAAATGCCACCACAGGAGTCCTTGTGAGCTCCCTTATGAGAGCGTTTCTGACTCTCTGCCCTATCTCAAGCTCGGTCTCGGTGACCGTCTCCCCTTTCTCCATGGCGCTCTTCTTGGCCTTCTTGCCGACGTCTAGCATCCAGTCCTTGTCTTCAACATAGTGCCTGCCAACAAGACCTGCATCTGCCTTTAGCATCTTTAGTGCAACCACCTTTAGACCGCACTGCTCGAACCTCTGTATTACAGTGCCTATCAGCGCCTTCTCTATCCCGTCAGGCTTTATTACAACAAGTACTCTCTCCATAATCTCGCCATGTTTATATACGCTTAGAAATATTAGTTAATTAGCTTATATAGCTTTAGCCAGTGAGTAGCGATGATAAGACAGCCTATAATAACAGTCATGGGTCACGTTGACCACGGGAAAACGACGCTGCTCGACAGGATAAGGAACACTGCGATAGCAAGCAGGGAGGCAGGAGGCATAACGCAGCATATCGGCGCAAGCGAAGTTCCTCTTGACGTGATAACAAGGATATGCGGCCCTCTTCTTGAGAAGATGAATGCGAAGATAACGATACCTGGCCTGCTGTTCATAGACACCCCTGGCCATGAGGCCTTCACCAACCTTAGGAAGAGGGGCGGCTCGATATCCGACCTCGCGATACTTGTAGTCGACATAACCAAGAACTTCGAGCCCCAGACATACGAGGCGATAGACATACTTAAGGAGTACAAGACGCCGTTCATAATAGCTGCAAACAAGATAGACCTTGTGACAGGATGGAGGCAGCAGCCCACGCACTCGTTTCTAGAATCGCTCTCAAGGCAGAGCCAGCAGGTTCAGGCAGACCTTGAGGCAAAGCTGTACGAGCTTGTGGGCAAGCTTAGCGAAGCAGGATTTTCAAGCGAGAGGTTTGACAGGGTGGGCGACGTGAAAAAAGAGATATCCATAATGCCGCTAAGCGCTAAGACCGGAGAAGGCGTGGCTGAGCTGCTCATGTTCGCAGCAGGCCTCTCGCAAAGGTTCCTTGGAGCAAGGCTGGATATAGATCCAAACGAAGCTGGATCCGGAAGCATAATAGAGCTCAAGGAGGAGAAGGGGCTTGGGCTCACTCTGGATGTCATACTGTACAACGGCACCCTCAAATCAAGCGATACTGTTGCGTTCGCGACTCCTGAAGGGGTGCGCACGGCCAAGGTGAGGGCGCTGCTAAAGCCAAAGGCGCTTCAGGAGCTTAGGGAATCGTCCAGCAAGTTCTACTATGTCGACATGGTCAGCGCAGCGGCAGGAATAAAAGTAAGCGGAAGCGGATTCGACGGCGCGCTGGCGGGATCGATGATAATGTCCACCAAGGCCAAGGACTACGAAGCGCAGATATCAGGCGAGCTGAAGGAAGCATTCACAACGGATAGCCAGGGCATAATACTGAAGGCTGACACCATAGGCAGCATGGAAGCCATATCAAGGTTGCTAAAGGGCATAGGCGCAGGGGTGAGCAAGAAGGGCCTTGGGAAGGTGACAAAGAGGGACATACTTGACGCATTCTCCATACGGGCCACTGACCCTAACAATGCGATCATACTGGCATTCAATGTGCCTATAGACGAGGAAGCTGCCGTAGAGGGCCAGGCAAGCGGCATAGAGGTCATACGTGCTGAGATAATATACAAGCTCATAGACGACTACAAGGCCTGGATTGACGATGCCAAGAAGAGGGAGAGGGAGGCCCTTGAGCGCTCGCTTCTGTTCCCAGGCAAGATAAAGGCCCTGCCCAACTCGTGCTTTAGGGTATCCCATCCGGCAGTGTTCGGAATTGAGGTCATGGCGGGCAGGATAAAGCCCGGATATCTGATGATGAAGGAGAATGGGGACGTGATAGGCAGGATAAAGGAGATACAGGATAATGGCATTGGCAAGCAGGAGGCGCGCAGGGGGGAGAGCGTAGCCATATCCATGGAGGACATAACGTACGGCAGGCAGATAGGGGACAACGACATGCTTTATACCGCAATAGGCAGCGACGAAATAAGGGCGCTCAGATACAAGTACTCGCAGCTGCTCGACATGGAGGACAAGGACCTTCTGGATGCGCTCTCGCAGATAAACGCATCGGCGAAGAATGCGAAGTGATTGGATGGACGGCTCGATAGAAGTAGATGGAAACACCATAGCCACCAGGTTCGTCCAAAAGCCCTGGATAAGAAACAGCTACCTTAGGTTCGAGGACGAGCGGCTTGTGGTCGTATCAAGAAGCGAGAGGATGATGCACAGGGTGATCTCAAAGCACAGGGATTGGATAGCAAGGCACTACAAGGAGATAAAGAGCACAATAAGGCTGTTCGATTCGGGATCAGTGCTGCACGGTTCAAATAGATACAAGGTGAGGCATGTCATTCACGCAGGAAGGCCAAAGGCAGACATAGCAGGAGATACCCTCATGCTGTACGCCAGGGATTCCAGGGGCGCGGAGAGGCTGATAGACAGGATAACAAGGGAGGACACGCAGAGGATTGCACCAGGCATGGCCCGTAGCAAGGCCTCGCTGATAGGCGCAGAGGTGAAGGAGGTGAAGGTGAGGAAATACAGGAAGTGGGGCGCGTGCAGCAGCGAGGGAAGGATAACCATAAACTATTGCATCTCCATGCTGCCCGCTGAGCTGCAGGAATACATAATATCCCACGAGGTGGCGCATCTAAAGCAGCTCAATCATTCCGGGAGGTTCTGGAGCGTGGTAGAGTCGCTGTGCCCGGATTACAAGGCGCTAAGAAAGCAGCTCAGGAGCTACGACAACAGGAGAAGGGCGGTCTATGTGCCTGACCTGGACCTGAACCTGGCGTAGAAAAGCAGCGCTGCTATTGTCTTCATGTCGCGCACAGCGTTGCTGCGCGCCATTCGCAGTGCCTGATCCAGCGTGACTGCTTTTGTTGTTATTATCTCGTCCTCCTCCGGGCTGGCCTTTGTCCTGCGCAGATCTGTGGCCACAAAGCATGTCTGCAGCTCCGTCTTGGTCCCCGGGGACACGTACGCCGCGTAGAGCTTTGATAGCTTCCCGGGCCTGTATCCGACTTCCTCCTCCAGCTCCCTTGAGGCTGCCTGTGCTGGCGTCTCCCCCGGATCGATGTGGCCTGCGGGAAGCTCATAAAGATATTTCTTTATGGCGTGCCTGTACTGCCTCTCAAGAAGTATCCTGCCGTCGCCAAACACCGGGACTACGGTGACTGTGTTAGGCCCAAGGATCCTGTCGAACATCATGGTCTTTGCGCCTCTGCTAAATCCATATTTCTCAACGCGGAACAGGCGCGAGCGGTACATGACTTTTGCCATGGATTCACTTCTTCTGTTGCTGCAGCCCATCAAGGTACATCTCTGCAGAAAGCTTGTGTCTTGAGACGCTGTGCGATATCACCCTGCCGGATCCGGTGAATTTTGCAAGGAACAGGCCGATTCCGCCGAACATTGCAGTCCTTACATTGTCAACTAGCCTCACTTTGTATTCAAGCCCCGGATCGAAGCCCGCGAGATGGCCGGGATCCAGCTCCACTGCGATGTCAGGAGTAACCTCATGCTGTATTATGTCGCCGACTACATGTATGAATACGTTGCCAGGGCCAGTGAACCGCTGGAGTATTATGCCTGTGCCGCCAAACATCATGGCGCTTATGCTCATTGTCTGCACAGTGTAGTTCACAGTGGTGTCCGCAGCAAGGAAGGCGTACTGCTCGGCTATGAACGACTCGCCCTCCCCAAGGGTCACCTGGAAGACCTTGCCCGGGAACACGCCTGCAAGGGATACGTGGCCATCGCCCCCCTTTGCCGCAAATTCGGTAAGAAGCGCGCTTGCTCCGACGGCCTTGCGCTCTATTGCGGCGATTATGCCATGGGCCAGCCTTGGGGTCATGACAGTGTTATCACTCTTGCTTATGAGCTTGCCCGAATCAGAGTATATGCTCTCCCCGTCGTTTAGCAGTACATGCAGGTACTGCATGTTTTCCCCTACTATCTCGTATTTCATTCAGCCACCGATTATCGTGTTCAGCTCCTCGCCATCTACATTGAGCCTGTACTTTGACATTATCTCGCGGACTTTATCGCCGCTCTCCTTCTTGCCCGTCTTCTTGATAAGTTTCTTTAGGTCGCTACCGGATATGCGCTGCAGGGGATTTGTGCTTACTATGCCCTGGACCTCCTTAGCTGTTTTTGGCGAATAGCGCAGTATCTCGCCTATAGCGGCCTTTGTTATCTTGCCCTGCGCGTACATCGAGAATATGGATAGAAATACGTCCCTGTCCAGGTCGGTATTTACTGCTGATCTCTCAAGCTCCCTGAGCTTTTCGAGTATGGTTGTCGCGACTACCAGGTTTATGCCTTTTGCGCGTGAGGTTATGTATTCGTACAGCGGCAGCCTGGGCGAATGTATCATCTGCTCGGCAAGCTGCGGATTTGGAATCTCCTTTCTTATCCTTGATACGCGTTCTTCTAGGTAGACGGTGTATTTCGATATGCCGCCCATCGTGCCCTTTGTCACGGCAATGGCCTTGCAGTCGGTCTCCGGGTACATCCTTGACCCGCCCGGAAGCGGCCTCATGAACCGCGTGGTGCCCTTCTTCGAGTCCAGCACTGCCCGCGTCTCTGGAGGCACCTGCGAGAGCGCCATTCTTGCCCTGTCAATGGCAAACCCCATCGCCCTCTCGCATGCGGCCTTTGATGCAGCAACAAGTATGAATGCGTCGCCATCTTCAGCGCCCAGCTCTTTTCTTATCGAGGATACCTCGCTATCGGTAAGACCATACCTGTCAAGGTTCTCGTCGCTGTGTATTATGCCCTTAACCCCAGACATCTTGGCGTAGTCGCTTATCTCGCTGCCAAGCCTTCTGTCGGGATTTATCTGGGCGCCCAGAGCCCCGGCAAAGCCTTCCAGCCTTGCGCACATTACTGCGCCGCCCGAGGATACGGCCTCCTTTATTATCTTCGCGCTTGATGCTTGCAGCCTGTGCGTTAGGTCCTTGGGGCTGCCCACAGCCGCCTTCTTTGCCACAAGGGATTTCTTCAGCTCTAGCAGCCTCACCTGCCGCTCCACCTCGTTTTCTATTATTACATCCACGCTGTCTATCTCCTGCAGCCCCTTGACCTCCACCCTTGTCCCGCCTTCTATCGATACATTTACATCCTGCCTTATTGTGCCTATGCCGCGCTGCACGCATGGAGTTACACCGCCATCCTCCCTCTTTCCGGTGAGCCTGAGTATGAGCCCTATCTTTAGGGCCACCTCCTTTGCCTGCTGTGGGCTTGTTATATCGGGATCTGTGTCTATCTCTATTAGCGGTATGCCTATGCGATCTATATTGTACACCACGTGGTCGCTTGCCGTAGACTCTATGCCGCTGGACTCCTCCTCAAGAAACATCGAGCTTATGCGCATCCTCCCCCCGCCCGCGTCAATGCCGCCTTCGTATCCTATGAACATGCTCCTTTGGAAGGAGCTTGGGTCGCTGCCGTCTACAACCTGCTTTCTCATCGGCTCTATCTCGTCCGGAACCTTGGCCCCGAAGGCGCTTGCAAGCCTAAGGGCAGTTTCTATGGCATCTGGGTTTACCATGTGCGGCGGCTCTTCGTCCACATCCACCAGGCACGATGTGTCCTTGAACATGTTGTATACGAAGCTGCGCTCCCTGCTGCTCTCAAAGCTTGTGGAACGGTCCACAATGCCAAGTTCCCCGGCAACGGCTCTCTGCCGCCTTGATACCCTGGCTATCACGGTATCTGATTCTGTCTGAGCGCTGCACGAGCAGAAGAGCTTCTCTTTGGTGGCTAGCCTTTGGTGTATCTCAAGGCCGCACCTGAATCCCAGTTTTTTGTAGTATGAAGCATCATGCATGTAGTCATCCCTCGGTGTACTCTGTTCTCTTGGTTATCTCGCCTGCGATATCAACCGGAAGCATCTCCCTTGCCTTCTTCTCCCCGTAGTTTCCAAGCAAAAATCCAAGCTTCACGTATGCGACCTCAGGCATCATGTCTTCGCAGTAGACTGCGCCGGCGTCCGCTGCCATCCTTAGGTTCCTGTATACCGCAGAGTTGACCCTCCCGTAGAGGCACTGCGATGTCATCCCAACAACTGCGCCGCTGCTAGCCGCGTCTTTTATGCGGCTTATCCATGAAAGCTCGCTGCGTGACGGCGATACTGCCACGTGGCCAAGGCCCGTGCCCTCCAGTATTATTCCCCTGTATCCCTTGCCCAGGTAGAAGTCTATTATGCCTGGATCCGAGTTTGGATAGAACTTCACAAGGGCAGTCTTCTCCTCGAATCCATCAAGAAGGCTTACCCTGCTTTTATGCTTTGACGCCTTCCTGTACTTGGATTTGTAGTCTATCGCCCCCCCTATGTCCACAGTTGCGATTGGGCTGCCGTTTACAGGCCTGAATGCGTCCCTCCTGGACGTGTGCAGCTTCCTTGCCTTAACCCCCCTTATCAGCGAGCAGGTATTGTCGGATGGGGTGGAGTGCATGCATATGCCTACCTCTGCAACATCAGATTTTGCGGCAATATGCGAAGCGCATATCAGGTTCATGAACGCGTCGCTTGATCCGCGGTCGCTGCTGCGCTGGGCGCCTGTAAGTACCACCGGGCCGTTGAGGCCCTGAAGCATGAACGATAGCGCCGCCGAGGTGTAATGCATGGTGTCTGTGCCATGGGTTATCATGACGCCTTTTGAACCGGCATTGAATGCGCCGGCCACCTCCCTGCCTATCTTCTTCCATTCGGTGCACGTCATGTCCTCGCTGGCTATGCTCATGAGGTTCGATACATGGATGTTCGCTATATCCTGCAGCTCGGGGACCTCGTAGAGAAGCTCCTGCGGCTTTGTGAGCATGTACACCCCGCCTGTGCGGTAATCTACCTTGCTGCCTATAGTGCCGCCGGTGTATATGAGGCTCACCGTGTCAAGCGACCTGGAATGCTCTGCGCCTGCGGTGGGGAATTCGAACTCCCCCTTCCCTGCGGCAAGCTTGTGAATCTTCATGCCCGCGTGGTACTTTATGCCCATGTTGTACCCGTCCTTTCTCTTGATGACTATTATGCTGCTGTCCCCAACATCAACGCGCGGCATGAGAACCCCTTCATACCTCTCGGGTCCTGCCAGGAGCAGTATTGTGTCGCCGACCCTTATGCCATGCTTGTCAAGCAGCGCAGAGACGTCCTTGCCGTACATGGATAGACTATGCTTGCTGTTGTTTAAAACCCTTTTGCTGCCCGACAGCGTATCTCCTGCCCCTCCAGGTTATGTGGTCCGTCCCGCTTGCTGCGATGAGGTTGGCCACATAAAGGAATGGCATGAATACCACTATCGCGGCTATGGTTGGATCTGAAGTGGCGGCCCTTGCATAGGTCTTCACTTCGCTCTTGGCAAGGTGCAGCAGGAGTATGAGGAACAGTGGCGATATGGCTATTGAAAGCGCGATGCCAGATAGTAGCAGGATTATCTCGGCGCAATAGAATGCGAGGCCGTAGTACAGGTTCCTTCGGTACCCAAGTATCGTGAGCACTGTCTGCCTGTTTGCCCATTCCATGAACTTTCCGAGGGAATCGTTTGATGCAACTTCTGGCTGTATGCTGTCCACATACGCTACCCCAAGCCCAAGGTCCTTTGCGCGCCGTGTTATGCAGATGTCATCGGACACCGAATAGGGCGAGTCCTCCATCATGCGTATTAGCTTGCGATCGACGATGGCCTTGCTGAACGCAAGCGATCCTCCCCACCCGAATCTTGTGCGCTCGTTCTCCATCAGCCCCTCGCCAACGAACCCCCAGACATACTTGACTTTTGACCAGAATCCCCCTGCAGGTATGAACTTCGGGTATGAGGTAGATATTCCGATCTTCCTGTCCGACAGAGGCTCCACAAGCTGCGCAAGCCAGTCCCTTGGGACCTTTACATCGGAATCGGCTATTGCGTATACATCGTAGCCCCTGAGCTTGCTTAGCGCGGTTAGTATGGCTAGCACCTTTCCGCTGCTGCGCGGCGCCGAATGGACAGATACCATTACCCTTATGCCCAGCTTTTTTGCGCATGCCGCCGCGGGCTCATCCTTGCTGTCGACAATGATTACAGCATCATAGTCTTTGTAAGACTGGTCGGCTATGGAGTGCAGGTTCTGGGCTAGGGCAAGTTCCGTGCCCCTGCACGGAACCATGACCAGTGTGCGCGGCGTGTACCTTGGATAGCGGCTGCGGGTCTTCCTCCTAGCGCGCCCTATGTAAGGCGACGCATCTATCAGCAGCATTCCTGCAAATACCATGATAACGAATGCAATTACCGCGTAGAAAAGCGGCCCTGATGCAGCCATCGAACCCTAAAGCTAATGGCAGCAAGCCTTTTTATATGCTGATTTCATATTTATTTTATGCTCTTTCACGCTGAGCTGACGATAATAGTGCCGGCCATACTGGCATTCGTCGCAACGGCATTGGGCACAGATTTCCTGATGGGTTACTTCTACGAAGCAGGGATAATAGCCGAGGATAGGAACAAGGACAGGCCAAGGTATGTCCCCAGCAGCGGAGGAGTGGCAGTCGCGCTTGGTATAATAATAGGCATACTCACATACACCTTCGGGGGAAGCTTCATATTCAGGCCTGCGCTTAGGACTGATGACCTGCTGGCAGTGGCGCTATCCATACTCATGATAGCGCTGGTCGGATTCATAGACGACATCAACGTACATTCCAAGAAGGTGTCAGCGACTGGAATGAAGGACATACGCAAGGGGCTAAAGCAGTGGCAGAAGCCTCTGCTCACCTTCCTTGGCGCACTGCCTCTTATGGCCATAAACGCTGGCGTGCACACGCTCAATGTACCATTCATAGGGATGGTGCAGTTTGGCCTGTTCTACCCTATAGTCGTAATACCGATGCTTGTCATATTCGTGTCTAATGCAGTGAACCTTCTTGGGGGATTTGACGGGTTGCAGCCCGGGATGACGCTTGTTGCAAGCGCAGGCCTGCTGCTATACCAGATATTCTACGGCAACTACCTGGGCACGGTGCTCTCGGCCATGCTGTTTGCATCCATATTGGCATTCCTGCCTTTCAACGCCTTCAGGTCCAGGGTGATAGGGGGGGACAGCTTCACCTATGCGGTTGGCGGCACCCTTGTTGCCATAATGGTGATGGGCAACGCAGAGGTATTCGGAGCCATAATATTCATACCCTGGATAATCGAGTTCCTGCTGCATCTGAGAAGAAAATTCAGTGTCACGGACCTTGGCATAAGGCAAAAGGATGGCACGCTAAAGGCCCCTTACGGCAGGAGCATATACAGCCTGACGCACCTTATTATGAACATGAAAAGGGCAAGGGAGATCGATGTGACAATATGCCTGGTAGCCATGGAAGCCGCATTCGTTGTGCTTGGCCTTGCGCTCAGGTTCGCTGGCCTTCTGTAACCCGCATTGATGAAGAATCAGGCTTCTTTGTTAGCAGCACATCGGATGATCTTATAAGGCGTTTGCGGCCGGCATGGTGCGCATACTTTATTGCGCTCTTGGTGACAGTGTTGGCGAGCTTCTCTATCTCCCTCTCTAGGTCGCGAACTGCGTCCTCGGTCACCTTCTCGGCCCCGGCCTCCCTTATAAACTGCTCTATCTCATACAAACTGAACATGCGTTCCGCCATACTAATACCCATCTAAAACCAAAGCAATACGTTTTGCACAACAAGCTTTTAAAGGCTGCATAAAAGGCGGCGAGTAGTGGCAGTTCGGGTCCTTGGCGATAGCTTTTTAATGGAAGAAAATACGGCAAAGCCTTGTGACATCCTCCCACGACTGAAGTCTGTGGGCTTCCAATGGTGCTTTTTGATTGGTCATCGTGAAGCACCAAGTATAGTTCCTGATTCAGCGGCATCCGCCTTCATGTGCGAAGGTCTTACAATGTCTCCAGAGGCGTGACT
>JAJZJQ010000022.1 GCA_021851065.1 Microcaldota archaeon | reverse complement strand
TACTTCTGAAAGCAGTTATTTACAATGCCTTCATCGCCTAACAGTGCGTTATCATCTACTGCAAAGTAGGTCTTTTTAATGATATTTATTGGACAACGCCGTGCTGGCGATTGGTTTTTATATGAGGTCCCTCTTTATAGCACGCGTTCAGTACCACGAGGCGGAAATTTGGAACCTTGCATAAGAACAAAGGGCGGATTGATGATACCAAGGCCTGCAGTTGCGACTATGGACAACCTCTCCAAACAGCAGGTTGCCCTATTGGGAGCTGCAGAGAGAGCGCTGCGCAGCACAGCTTCGAACAGTGCAGAGGGCATACTAGTTGGCTCTGCAATAAGGACAATTGATGGAGCGGTGTTCGCTGGAGGCAACATGAGGGCAAGGGATGCTATACGGCATATGCATTCTGAGGAGGTTGCCGTCATGAATGCGGAAGGTGCAGGATATTTCAGAGCAGATGGGGATGGGATAGTGGCTGTGGCTACCATAGCAAGCTATGCTGATGGCGACCACCGTGACCCAAAGCTTATTTGCGACGATTGCTCGAGGATGCTGCTCAAGATAGCCGCAAGATCTGGCGTGGATACGGAAATCGTTGTAGCCAATACCGCAAAGACCATTATCGTCGTAACAACCATAACGCAGATGTTCAGGTACAGGAACATACCGCATGGGGAAGTCGATATAGCGGACCATATAGGGGATATGGCGCCAGTCACTCCTTTATAGAGAACGAGCCCGGAGGCAGATGCTGCATTATATAGTCAATGTCGTGGAAGCCCAGCAGCTTGGACAGGGTCTTTGCTGCATCGGATTTCTTGATGTTGCCTGGCTTTAGCAGCACGTACTTTCTTATTTTTAGCAAGAGCGCAGTCTGAACAGGCACCACCGATACCAGGTTAGTTCCGCCGTCATCGCCAGTGTATGCGCATAGCTCAAGTGGCACTCCCTTGAACCATTCCCTCTCCCCTTCAAGCAGGAAGCTGCCAGTGCCAAGAGATCCCTTCTCCTTGGACTTGGTGACCTGCTCCCTTCTAAGCGAGTAGACGTTAGCAGAGCCCATGCCGCTCTCCCATGCCTTGGAGAAGCATGCAGCAAACTGAGCCACTTCCTCACGTGTCACGACATCGGCTTTTGTGCCGTCCTTTAGTATGACCACCGATGCGCCGAACACATCGGCATGGAAGAAGAGGTCATTTGACTCGAAGTACCTGGAGTTTATCATCTCGTTCTGCGCTGCGCTTCTGCCGCCTATTGCCAGCATCCCGTTGCTTGTAGTGAACCAGTTGAATTTCTCGTACCACTTCCTCTGTGCTATGTTCCTTATCACTGTCCTCTTTTCAGGAACACTGCTTGCAGAGCCAAGCCTGGCTTCCAGATCTTTTATGGCAATTGCAGCGCCCTGTGCCTTTTTCTTCATCTTCTTGGAAAGCTTGAAATAGTCATCGGCATTGTCCTGCGCTGATTTTGTATAATCTATCTCCACTTTCATGAATCGGTTGTGAAGGATCAGGTATATAGACATCAGCCATAGTTGCCAGTATGCAGGTATCATGAATCATGGCGCAAGTGCAGGTAATTTGTTTATAGGACATACTATACATATTTAAGCTTTAGGCTTGTAAGAACAATGGTGATAATATGAGTGAGACCATTAGAGTGAAGGCAATAATTGGGAGCATAAGGGAAGGAAGATTCGGGGAGAGGCCGGCAAGATGGATTTACGATGAATTAAAGAGCTGGGACGGAATCGAGGCCGAGCTGCTTGACCTGAAAGATTATCCTATGCCGCTTTTTGATACGCCGACATCGCCATCCATGATGAACATGAAGTATCCAAACGAAGTGGTGCAGAGATGGTCTGGGAAGATAAACGATGGAGATGCGTTCATCATGATTACGCCTGAATACAACCACGGATATCCGAGCTCGTTGAAAAATGCCATAGACTGGCTGTCTCCGGAATGGTCAAGGAAGCCAGTAGGCTTTGTAAGCTACGGAAGCGCAGGAGGTTCAAGAGCCATAGAGCAGCTCAGGCAGGTTGCGATAGAGATGAATATGGTACCGATAAAGAAATCCATACACATGGGCTGGGAGTTTATCATGAAAGCAGCAAGCAGCAAGGAGATCCAGAATGCAGATCTGTTCTCTCCGCTAAGGAAGGGGATGGGACCGGATCATCTTGCAGCATTTGTAGATGACCTGCTTTGGATGGCAAGGGCGCTGAAGACAGCAAGGGAGAAACAGTAGCAGGTAAAGACCTGTGCCGATTACGGCTGGCCCAGTATGACGTTGTTTATCAGCAGATATAGCACAAAGCCAAGTATGCCAAGAAGTATTATGCCTATAAGCACTATCTTGAGGGTGCGCTTGAATGTGTCCATGTCGGGCCTGTAGCTAACGCTCATGACATGCTGGGCGTCGGAGTAAAAATTCCTGAGCTTTGCTGCTATATTGAAGTTCATGGCCAATTCACTCTTCGAATATCTTGTCTAGATCCATGTCTTCTCCCTGGGGGAATTTGGCCTTGACCCCTTCTTCAGTGTATTCAGGGAACTCTACACCGCTAAGCACAACCATTACCTTGAGCGAGCTTTTTTGCATCTTCGGGTCTATCCTTGCGCCCCATTTGAGCAGTGCGTCTGGGCTTATCCTGCTCGAGACGTTCTGGAAGATGCTTTCTGCCTCCCTGAGCGTGAGGTCGTCGCCGCCGACTATGTTTACAAGGGCCTTCTTTGCAGTTGATATGTCCGCGTCAAGCAGAGGGCTCCTTAGGGTATTCTCTATGGCTATGGTAGCCCTGTCGTTACTTTGAGTCGAATTCGCCTCCCCCATCCCTATCACAGCATATCCCGAATCTTTCAGCACGCTGCGCAGGTCTGCAAAATCAAGGTTCACCATGCCGGGCTTTGTTACCATCTCTATTATGCCCTTTGTGGCGTTTGCAAGTATCTCGTCGCTTATCTTGAAAGCCATGTTCAGGGGCAGATCAGGCGCAACTGTTAGCAGTTTGTCATTTGGTATTATTATGGTGGTGTCAGTAGCTCGCTTCAGCCTGGACAGCCCTTCCAGCGCATTCCTCATCCTTATCCTGCCCTCGCTTGAGAACGGAAGGGTTACCACTCCGACTGTCAGCGCCCCTCCCTCCTTTGAATGGTGGGCTATGACTGGCGCGGATCCGGTTCCAGTGCCTCCGCCAAGGCCGCATGTGACGAATACGAGCTGCGAGTCGCCAAGGATGTGCTTTATGTCATCCTTGCTCTCCATTGCGGATTCCTCGCCTACCTTTGGATCGCTGCCTGCACCAAGGCCCCTCGTAGTCTTCTTCCCGAGAAGCACCTTTCTGTGGGACTTTGTGCGTGCAAGGTGCGGAGCGTCAGTATTCATAGCTATTACCGTAGCGCCCTCTATGTTTAGCTCTGACATCCTTGTTGCAGTGTTGGATCCGCTGCCGCCTGCGCCTACAACATAGATCTTGGGCTTTGCGGATTCTATGAACTTGAGCAGCTCCTCGTCGTCCTGTGAAAGTATATCTGGCATAAACTTAATCGCCTATTCATAATAACATAGTAACATAAATAAATTAGTATCCTCTCGGGCAGCTAGCGATGCACGGCTTTGCCATGTGCAATGCAGGTTATGCGAAAAGCCCAGCTATCTCTGCCTTCCTGTGGCCGAATTTCTTGTGTATTGGCTCCATTATGGAATTCAGGGCGTTTGCCGTGGAGTTTTTCAGGTCTGTTGGATGCAGCTTGCTTGAAGCAAATGCAGCCTCAAGCTCCCCGTATGACTGGAAGATGACATCTCCACCGTACTTTGCATCCCGCTCCACCACAAGCCGCCCGGAGTTGGGGAACACGACATACTTGCACAGTTGCAAGACAGGATTTCCCTCCGTAACGCCCTGGGGGCACCATGCCGTACCTATTATCGAGGATATCTCCTTATGATCTGCGAGTATCGGTATTGATGAACCGGGCTTTGATTTGCTCATCTTCATCGCAGCCACTATCTCCTCTTTTTCCGCTCCGCCGGATATCTTGGGCGGCTCGGAAAGGCTTGGGAGCAGGTGATGATGAAGAGGGACTATCTCCCTCATCTTCATCTCCTTAAACAGCTCCAGGGCAAGCATGTGCACCTTCCTTTGGTCCATGCCTGCATGAGGTATGTCTGCGCCAAGGAACTCTATGTCTGCTGCCTGCATTATCGGATATATATACTGGGATACGTGCAGCGTGTCCTTCTCGTTTCTGCCCATTATGATAAGCGTGCGAGTGGCGCGCGCAATTGTAGTCCTTCTTGCCATCTGCATGACCAGCTTCCAGTAGTCATCGTTATTGCTATACAGCTCCGAGCCCAGCATGACCTTGGTGTTTGGGCATACCGTATTGAAAAGCTCACGGTAGAATCCAGCGGCTTTTATTATCCTGTCCCAGTCTCCGCCCAGCTTGTTGTTTGCCATCGTATGCCAGTCTGCGAGCCATACCTGCGTCTTTATCCCTGCCCGGTCAAGGTCATTTATCTTCTTCCCTGCAACCAGTATATGGCCTATGTGGGGCATGCCGCTTATCTCAAGGCCGATGTAATGCACAGGATGCTGCTTTGTCTCAAGGAGGTTTCTCATCCTCTCCTCGGTTATTATCTCCTCGGTGGGCTGCGACGTAACGAGCTCCATCCTTGACTCTGTATCCACTTTCACTACCGCTATACTATGAACATGAATCTTTTTAAGCGGTTTCGTGGGAGTTGCATGGACCCAGATCAGTGAAGACCAGAACTTTTAGCAATGGTTTTAAACTGTTGCTGAGCATACTATCCGATGGGATGAAGGCAGTAATTCTTGCAGGAGGATACAGCAAGAGGCTAAGACCCATAACAGACAGGGTTCCAAAGCCGCTCGTTGAGGTAGGCGGGAAGCCTATCGTGGAGTGGGAACTGGAGTGGCTTGTTCACTGCGGCATGAAATCGTTTGTCTTTCTTGTAGGCTATCTTAAGGACAAGGTGTTCGATTATGTCAATTCTAGGGCAGATGAGCTTGGAATAACAGTTGAGTATGCAATAGAGGAGACACCGCTTGGCACGGCTGGCGCGCTGAATAATGCAAGGAAGCTGCTGCAGGATGAGAAGGAATTTGTAATGATGAATGGGGATACGATAAGCAGCGTGGACGTGCGCAATATTGAACTTGGCGGAGCTGTGGCTGCGCTGGCCCTTGTGCAGCTGCGCAGCAGCTATGGCATAACAATGCTGGATGGAGATAGGATAACTAAGTTCGATGAGAAACCGGTGCTTTCTGAGTACTGGATGAACACAGGAATATACCTGATGTCTAGCAGAATATTCGACTATCTTCCACAGAGTGGCAACCTTGAGAGCACCACGTTCACGCAGCTTGCCAGTAAAAAAATGCTCCGCGGCGTAAAATTCCCCGATGCATATTTCAAAGGAGTAGACTCAATAAAGGATATGGAGGAAGTAAGTGCAGATCTGGAAAGCGAGAGGGCATATGGAGGCGTTCTCAAGACCCGCGGCGCAGGCAAGCAGTAGAGCCGCGCTTTGGCCATGCGGTTATATATCATTCTCGGTGTATTTTATGAGTTTCCTCTCATCCTCGTCGAATTTCCTGGCGCCTATGCTAAACAGGTACCCGAAGAACGGACCGAATAGGAAGATCAGGGATACTACCACGCCGCCTACGGATACAAAAGCTATGATCGACGCAACGATCTTGCCAAGGGCCGTTGCAGGAGTGAATGACGGACCCTGAGCAGTTGCCAGCATGCTCACGAAGTAGAACGGATCTACGTAAGAGTACCATTCAATGTAATGAAAGGCCAGCGTACCTATCAGCAGCACTGATGCTATCAGGATTAGTGAGTAGGCTGCACGCCTGTACAAAGAATGGTAAGATGCATGCGCATCTTTGCTGCCATGTACGCACAGATAATGATTTTGCAGGAAAAGCTTTTATACACCATAAATGCACAATGCACTGAGTGTTGGGACTCGTTTGGATGCCTAATGAATTTCCAAAGGAAAGCAAGTGCAGTAGATGCCATCAGTATGAGTATTAGAGGCCCTGCTTCTGAACTGCGGCGCGTACCAGACCATAACGGCAATTCGTGGGAGCCGCGCAGAGTTTCAGCCAGAGTAGTATGGTATGTATTCACTGCCGATGGCAAGCGCATATCTGGCATCCCTGTGGCAGTCAGCGCGGAGGGGATTAGGTTTAACCTGGAATTCGTTCCTTTTTTCAAGACAGATAAAGGCAAGCAGATTGAATGGGTAAAGCAGATAAAGGATGCGGCAGGATTGGTTCTTTATGAGGAGCAGAACCCGCCATTGCTGCGCCTTGTGGTGGGCGAAGATCCGCTAAGGCACGCCATGAGGAACGGTACTGTGCAAGCCGCCACGCAAATGAGCTTGAGATCTGTTTCTTAGCCAGGCCATTCCTCGCTACGCCAGCAGTATAACCATCAGCCACTGCACTGTCGGCTACAAAGTCCCATAGCCGATCCCCAAGGCAGAAGCAATTCATGAGTCGCCAGAGCGATCTAGTTTTCTTCGCTGGGCTAGAAACCTCGGAATGCCCTCGCTCCCGCTTGGACTTGTATGTTATATATTTAAGTTCAGGTGCCACATCAAAACAGTGATGGTATGCTATTGAGGCTGACTTACTGCAAAAATGACAGGCCAAACTCTTTTGATGCCAAGATCCGCAGCGAAACTTCGCTTGGGGAATTCAACAATAGCATCAAGGAGGTAATAGACCAGCTTGAGGCAAATGGGGAAGTGGACGGGAAAACAAGGATTCGGATAGAACTGATGAACGACTAGATCCGCACGCAAGGGCGCTACAGAGCCTTATCCACGCAGATCAGGAGATACCTGAATCCTTGAAGCTTTTCGAGCGGCACCCAACTGGCCGAATATCCATGGCTTAACCCCATGTGTTCCCTTCCCCTGTCTCTTCCAATCCGTTCAAGGGATGGCAACTGCACTTTCCCTCGCCTGAAGTAGGAGTATGGCTTCAAGCAAAATACGTGATATAGGTGCGATTACGGCATGCCCAGAATCCCAGTTTGGGCCCGCGGAGAGTCGGACTCCGATCTCTACCGTGTGAAGGTAGCGTCTTGCCGCTGGACTACGGGCCCATATTTAGGCATTATCGCACACCAAGTATATTAAATGTGAATGCGACTTATCCTCATGGGAACGGTTTACTTCACGGGAAAGGGAGATGATGGCACTACAGGCATACTGTCATCCAGGAGGGTAAGCAAGGCAGACAGGCTAATAGAAGCCATAGGCGCAATAGACGAGCTCAACAGCTCGATAGGGGTGGCAATGGCATACATACAGGATAACGGCATCAGAGATAGACTTGCTGCAGTACAAAACGACCTCTTCGTGCTTGGAGCCAATCTTGCATCCACAAACGAGAAGAAGATATACGAAGCGCAGATAAGGGATGATGCAGTGGCCATGCTTGAGAAGGCAATAGCAGAGATAGGTTCCAAGACGCCGCAGGTCAAGAGCTTCGTACTGCCAGGGGGCGATGCAGGTGCGGCCCATCTTCATGAATCTAGATCGATTGCAAGGCGCGCCGAGCGGGCAGTGATATCCGCGGCTGCCGAATACAAAGTAGACAGGGGGGTGATAGCCTACCTTAACAGGCTCTCTTCATACCTGTTCGCAGCGGCGCTGTACGTGAATCATTTAAAGGGAGTTGAAGAGTCGCACCCAACCTACTGAAATAGCATCGATATTAATGCCTTTACCGTGAGTTTGGTACTATGGAGGGAATAGGATTCTCTAAAAACATAAGCACTGCGCTGGTGCTGCTGCTTAATTTCAGCTCCGCCCTGCTGATAATAGGCGCGATGTTCATTGTGCAGGTTTTCGCCATACTCTACGGCATAGCGAATGGAGCAGCACTACAGGCGAGCATAGTCGGAGTCAATGTCACCAACAGCCAGCTGCATTCACTCGTATCCAATGCGACGTTTCTGCACGACGGCATACTTGAGTCGTACGTGCTTGCAGTCATCGGCATAATACTATTCGGCACGGCATTCTTGTTATTCCTCAGGAGGCACGATAAGAGCATAGGAGGCGCGAAAAGATACATAACAATGCATACGGCCTTTGTTTTCATGTATGCCTTGGTGTATTTTATAATATCAATAGATACAGGACAGTATCTTTCTGGAATACCGTATATATATGCAATCTATGCTGCAATGGCAATAGCGATAGTGGTCGATGTCTTCTTCGACTATGCGCTACGCGTGCAGAGGGATCGTGTAGCCAAGATAAAAAGGAGCCTGAGCGTTAACCCAAACACCCCGTTCAGCAATATGATGGAGCTGCAAGATAAGATATTCAGCAAACTTAAAGGCGACGTGCGTGTAGTAGACAAGCACTTCAATTCCGTTGCGCTCTCAAACTTCCACAGGCTTGTTGTGGAGCACCTGAGCAACATGAAGTCCATAAAGGTAGTTAGTTCCACCGAGATGATGGATGCGAACCTTGGCAGGAATCTTGCAGATTTCAAGAAGGAACTTGAGTCGCGCGGCATAAAATTCGACTTCAGGCTCATGGATGACGGCGACAGGGTGGAGCAGCATGAGCGCATCGTACTGGATGATAAGATAGCCTACAAGATACCGCCATTAAACATAATAAACAACAGAAGCGAGCATATCATAATGATAGGGCACGGGGAGGCCCAGAGGAGATTTGAGTACCTCTATGGCCGCGCCATGACTTTTGAAAACTATTCGATCAAGAAAGGGAGGGACAATGGTGCAAAGGCAGGCGAAGAGCCGGTAGAGTGATGTGTCCTCCCGGCACACTGCCGCTTTATCATAGACTCCATTATGGATACAATGCTCGCGTTTATGAAGTGCATGCAGCAGTGCTGCTATACGCTAAAATACTCCCTGAATTTCGGAGTAGTGGCGATCTTCTTGCTCCTCTTGTACTTGTGGGACTCGACGAACTCCTTGTCGGCAAGCTCCTTCATGTACTCATAAGTGGATGTGCCGAAGTACTTGACCAGATCGCTCTGCAATATGTCCTCATTCTTGCTTATGTATGCGAGTATTCGCAGTGCGCCTTTGCTCAGGTCAGGGCCTGCAGCAAGAGAGCTGACCTTTGATACGTACTCGTCCTTTAGGCTGAACATGTACTTGCCGCTTATTGCCATTATTCGCAGCGAGGTGTCCCTCCCGTCGTATTCGGTTATGAGCTGGCTTACGAGCCGCTCTATTATACCAGGGGATGCTATGCCGGTGGCAGCGCCTATCTCAGAAAGGCTCAGGGCGTTAGGAGACATGAACAGTGCGGCCTCGATGAGTTTCTTGTACTCCTGCTCCGAATCCATGGCATCATCTCAGGGCTATTATTATCTCAGCGAAGAACTTCTCCTGTATTATGGCCACCTTGTTCTTGTGGGCCAGAAATAGCATGGGTATGAATAGCTCGAGCAGAACATCGTTGACAGATGGCAAGGCAGAGAGCTGCGAGAATGTGATCATGTTGCTCTTGTCAACATTTGATTTTATCAGGCTATGCAGCTTCTGCGTCTCGGCCTCTATGTCGAAGTTGTCGAACTTTATAGGTATGAATGGGGGTGGTTTTGGGGCTGGATTTACATGCGTCTCGCGTATTTTCATGGCTTCATCAAGCGCGGCAAGCAGCTCTGTTAGGGATATCTTCCTTTTAGGTGGCAGCCTGAGCCTGAACGAGAGCGGATCCACTGTTACGTCTGGCCTTGGTACATCAACCTCGGTTGCTGCCTCTTCGATTGCGTCATAGTCCTGCAGACTTATGAAATTGCTCTTGAGCCTCAGCAGAATAGCTGCTGCTAGGATTATGTTCGCCGGGGTACGCAAATCTAGCACTCCTCTTAGCTTTTTTACCGTATCTATGTACTTGTCAACTATCTCGATTACATCTATGTTCCACGGATCAAGCTTGTTCCTCTCTACAAGCTCTACCAGAAGATCACGCCATGTGGCCTGGCTGTATACCAGATCTATTAGATCCGAGCCGTTGTGTATCTCTGCCTGCATCTCTTCCTGGATTGTCGCCATAGTTAATATTTCGCCAGTTAAGCAATATATAGCTTATCGTGCAGCCGTGTGATGGGACGCGGAAATAAAAGGAATTGCGTAAAGCTTAAAGAACAAGGATTGCAAGCTTAATGCGTAGAGGTTATGGTGCAATTCACTTTGCGTGAGTACTATGACTGGCATAGGCTGTGGCCCCTGCAGGATGGTTGCAGGGACAGTACGCGCAGGTATGGAGCGCAGGAAAGCAGCCCTGTAAATGCCAGATCAGTAGCTGCCGGATCAGTAGCAACATCTCTGCTTGGCGGATTTGCGTATCTTGGCGTAGAAAGTTACGAGCTGGTGAATAATGTAGCCAGGGGCGCAGGCGTAGCAGGCATCAATGCCTTCTACAGTACAGTTTACCATCTGCTGGAAATGTCAGGGATTGTAGGTGTTGGCAGTGGAGCAGGATTTGCAGCAGTAAGCGCATGCTATTTGGCGTACCGCAGGTTTAGCTGCTGGTTCAATGGTCCCAGGTATTACGGAACCATAAGAATGGGAAGGGACATCAATGGGGATTTCCTGCTTCTCGAACCATATGCATACTCTTCGCGCTACGATAGGCAGAATTTCGAAGTGGAAGAAAGGCTCATGAATCATCTGGTTATTGCACAGGTTAGACGCAGTCGACTTAACCTACGCATAGCAGGAGGCATTAGGTATTATGGGGTAGCTATTGCCAAAGAAGGGGTTTTTGACAGAGGTTATGACAAGATAAGGCCGGTAAAGCTGTCTTTTGAACCGCAGGATGTGACAGTGACAATAGGCAATCTCACCATGGCAGCATGCGAGAAACTGATGGAAAGCGATTGCATGCTTAAGAAAGCGTCGGAGGACATGATAAGATTATATTGGCAGAGGCTGCATGAAGGAAAAATGTCGCGCAGCAAGATCATTAAGGCGGCAACCTGCGAGAAGAGTTTCCTAAAAGAGAGATCGGTAGATACAGAAAGACAGCTGACAAGGCTTGAGATCAGGATAAATTTGCTGCACAGAACCAGCCATGGCTCGCGCGATAGGAAACGCGATGCGCTCGCTGAGCTAGTAAGACTCAATGAGGGATTGGGCCGCTTCTCATTCAGAGGCGGCATGAGGATGAGAGCGCGGCACCGTTGATTGGTCCAGTTCAGGAAGCACGCGGCAACAGCGCGTTAGTGCATGTTTTTATAACTTATTTCTGCATTTTCATTGATTGCATGTCTGGTTTTCATAATGAATATACATACAGGCACTATGTTGAGGATGGAAAAGAGCCCGAGTTCGATGCGCTTTTTGAGAATGCCGTGAGCAGGATCAAGGAGGAGATTCTGGGAAAGACCCATTACATGCATATTGGCGGGGAGAAGGTATCCGCATCTGCTACGATCTCCGAATATTCCCCGATTGACAAGACGCTTGTAGGCATATTCCAGAGGGGTGATGCAGAAACTGCGAGAAGGGCAATAGGTGCAGCGCAGAAGGCATTTGCGGAATGGAGTGTGCTTGATTACAGGGCCAGGGTTGCAATATTCCAGAAGGCTGCAGACATATTCTCGCAGCACAAGTTCGAGCTTGCGGCCATACTTAGCATAGAAAACGGCAAGAGCAGGTACGAATCCGTTGGCGAGGTTGACGAAGCGATTGACTTCTTAAGATATTATTCGATGGATATGATAAAGAACAGGGGATATCTCAGAAGAGCTTCAATAGCCTCTAGCAGCGCGAGGGTCTCCAAGGGATTCCAGGGTGCCCCTGGCAGTGGCGAGAAGATTGCCATAGCCATGAAGCCATATGGTGTGTTTGGAGTCATAGCGCCATTCAACTTCCCGGTCTCGATATCGATGGGCATGAGCACAGGCGCCATGATAACCGGAAACACGGTGGTTTTCAAGCCCTCGTCTACAGACAACATGGCTATGCTAACAGGCCTGCAGATATACAACATGCTCACCCAGGCAGGCCTGCCCGCTGGGGTGTTCAACTACGTTACAGGACCCGGATCAACGCTTGGAGAAGAGCTTGTTACAAACAGCGCAGTGAAAGGCATTGCATTCACGGGATCCAGGGGTACTGGACTTTCCATGATAAGGAAGACATACGACCTTGGCATGCAGAAAGTATTTGTTGTGGAGATGGGGGGCAAGAATCCGGCCATAGTATCCAAGTACGCGAACCTTGACGATGCTGCCAAGGGCATTGCTAGCGCAGCGTTTGGCTTCGCTGGACAGAAGTGCAGCGCATGCTCAAGGACATATGTGCATGAATCAGTGAAGGAGGAGTTCATGAGCAAGCTGCTCGACGAGGCGCGTGCGATGAAGATTGGAGATCCGCTCAAGAAGGAGAATTACGTTGGGCCCCTGATAAGCCCGGGAGCCCTGGAGAGGTACAAGAAGGCAGTGGATGAAGCCAGTTCGGTTGGAAGGGTAGTCTACGGTGGAAAGCAAGTGAACACAGGACTAAGCGGCATATACGTTGAGCCCACAATAGTTGAAGCCGCTACAGACAGCAGGCTCATGAGGGAAGAACTGTTCGTTCCGATCCTTGGCATTTCGACGTACAGGGACTTTGGCGATGCTATTGCCATGGCAAACGACGTAGGATACGGGTTAACAGCAGGCCTGTACAGCGGCAAGAATGCAGAAATAAAGGAGTTCATAAGGAAGATAGAAGCCGGAGTAATCTATGTTAACAGGAGCGAGAGTGCCACCACAGGGGCAATCGTAGGCGCACACACGTTTGTAGGCTGGAAAGACAGCGGGCTAAGTGGAAAAGGGAGCGGCAGCAGATTCTACCTCCAGCAGTTCATGAGGGAACAGAGCCAGGCTGTAGTTAAATAGCTCATATGGTGAACTTATGGGCGTATTTGATTTGCTGCGTGCAGGCCGCAGCAATGGCATAAAGGACAGCTATAGGAGGATAGTAGTGCGATGCAAAGGCAGAAGGTTCAGACTGGATATAGCAGATACGTTCGCAAAGACGGCAAAGGGCTTGATGGGCAGGAGCAGCCTGCCTGCACGCGGGGGCATGCTGTTTGAGTTTGATAGTGAAGGTAGGCATGGGTTCTGGATGCTGGGCATGAAGATTAGCATAGACATAATATGGCTTGATAGGCGCAAGCGCGTTGTGCACATCTGGCACGACGCGCAGCCGTGTACATCAATTCTTTCATGCAGAACAGTAAAGCCGGAAAGGGATGCGTTATATGTCATAGAGCTAAAGGCAGGCACTTCAGAAAGGCTTGGTATAAGAGCGGGAAGCAGATTTGAGTGGTAACAGCCATATGCATTAATAATGGTTTGTTGATTATTCGTAATAGTCGAGGGTATAGATGAAGAACGCTTACCTGAAAGTATTGCCTGCACTGAGGAAAGTTTCCTCCAGATTGTCTTCCATGCAAGCATCCGAGTTCATGGATAAGGAACTGCATAAACCGTCAGTACATCTGCTGCGGGCGAGAAGCAAGATGCTAAGGCCATCGCTTGTGCTGTTGGGCGCTATAGCCGTTGGAGAAAAACCTGACGGGTTCGTCGATCTTGCCGTAGCTGCAGAACTGATACACGTGTCCTCGCTTATACATGACGACATAATAGACGGCGACAGGAAGAGGAGAGGCATAGATTCCGTACACGTACGCTATGGCAGTCCTGCGGCCATACTTGCCGGAGATGCGCTCATATCAAAGGCAGTGCAAACCGCTGCAAAGTATGGCGCTCCGACACTGGAATCCATGTCTAGGGCGACGATGAGCATGTGTGCAGGCGAGGTGCTTGACCACAAGTACAGAGACGCATACGTTGTTCCAAGCGTGGCGCAGTACAAGAGGATAGCTTCACTTAAGAGCGGCGCGCTTATAGGCGCGTGCTGGAACTCGGCGGCAGTATGCAAGTCGAGCAGGCTAGCAAGGCAGATGTACGAAGCCGGCAGTGACCTTGGCATGGCATTTCAGATAAGGGACGACATACTCGACTTCATAAGGGACAGGAGAAAAGGCTCTCTGCCCGCCCCAAACGTAGTGACAAGCATACAGAAGGGCTACAGCATGAACATGTACGATGCAGTGCTAAAGGCAGTGGAACTCAACAACAGATACATGGACAGCTCCGCGAGGAGGCTTGCCGGAACAAGAGAAGGCAACATCCTGTCAATGTACTCCTCGTTCGTCAGGGTAGCGGTGTGATCACTTACGCCCCACTATCATGAATGCAACGCCTGACCTGAGATCCCTGACCCGTACGTCGCGGAATCCTGCATCCTTGAATTTCTGCGCGGCGTCGTTCTTGTCGAAGCGGGAGATGCTGTAGGTAAGCCAGGGATACGCTTTCCTTCCCGCAACATATCCTATGGCGTTTATTACCCCAAAATGCATCTTCGTGAGCAGAACGTGCTTGTCTGGCATTGCCATATCAACCATTACAAACTTACCGCCCTCCCTTGTGATCCGGTAGGTTTCCATGGCGAACTTGTCAAGGCGGCTGCTGAAGCTTCGCATTGCAAAGGCACTGGTAACGACATCGAATGACGAGTCCTTGTATTTTGTCTCTATGGCATCGCCCTTCTCAAGACGTATTCCAGCCAACCCAAGCGATGATAGCTTGTCTTTTGCGTGTGCCAGCATCTTCTCATTCATGTCAGTACCGGTTATGCGCACTTCCTTTCCTGCCTGGCTGGCTGCCTTTTGCATAGCTATCGCAAAGTCGCCAGTGCCAGTGGCTATGTCAAGAACAGTGTAGCTGCCTTTGCTTAAGATGGACTCGCGTGCTGCTTCGTTGCGCCAGCCTATGTCAAGGCCAAAGCTGAAAAGATGGTTGAAGAAATCGTAGTGGCGGTGTATCTCGTCGAATCTTTCCTTTACGGCATTATCCACTTGGACCATATCAATAGCTTGGTTGCCATGGTTTATATATTATGACAATGTAGATACATCTGCCAATGCCAAGGTGGCGGAATCCGGTAACGCGTACGCCTGGAAAAAACTTCCTGCAAGCGTATGGTCTTCGGGCCATTAGGGTTCAAATCCCTACCTTGGCGAATGTTCATTTTGCCGTCGTAGAACCCGATTTTGTCGTCAAGGTTTTTAGGGTTTAACGCCCACATGGGGATTTAAACTCTAGATCCTGCTCACACATCTTTTTCGTAGTATATTAGTTCTGTGTCAATATTTGGCGTTTTGACGTGTTCACGTTTTGTCTCTCTATAGCCATTTTTAAGAAATAATGTTTGCGCACCAATTTGTTTTATCGTAGTATCTAAAACTATCTTTGTATAGCCCAACTCTCGTGCTTTTTGTTCAAGAGTAGTCATAATTAGTTGACCAAAACCCATACGTTGAAATTCAGGAGAAATGCGCAATCGTTTTATCTCACCTACATTATCTGTCTTTCTTCTTAAGGCACCCATGGCAACAACATTTCCATTTATTTCACCGACTAGAAAGACTCCATTTTGCGTGTAGGCTTGTTCAATATTATTTAGGTCTTCGTCCCATCTACCACTATCAATCCATGCGCCCGTAGACTGTAGTCCAAGTTTATGCAGAGCTAGAACTGCAGGTTTATCTTCAGCCCTGTAATATGAGAAAAGGGGCTTTGGCCCCTTTTGAACCCCAAGCACGAGGGATTCCTCCCACGACTACGTCGTGGGTATCTCACCCCTCGCTACAGTTTCAGTTGAACTGCAGTTTTGTCTGCTTCCTTTCTTCTCTGTCTGGCATGAAAGGTTCGTACGAGACATCCTGTTTCCTGATGTAGTTTTGTATGATGTTTTGGCCAACTGGTCCGACACTTGTTCCTGTTGGCTGACCTCCCCAGAATTCTTTGCGAGGGTATCTCTTTATGAAGTTAGGCATCTCCTTGAAGACTTTCGACGCGGAGTGTGACTTCAGAATCTGCCGCACCTGCTGCATTGAGAGATTTGCAGGTACGTTTACCATCATGTGGATGTGTGCGTAGTCATCTCCGAAGGCAAATTCCTTTATTTTGATCCCGAATTGCATTTCCACTTCCCGAAATGCGTCTGTAACAACCTTCTGCGTTCTCGGATTCCTGAAGACCTTGAATCGGTACTTTGATACCAACACAATGTGTTGAAAATTGTACACCCAGTCCAATTCATTTTTATTCTTTGCATACGCTAAGCTAACCATTGTTTCACTTCGGCGCGA
>JAJZJQ010000005.1 GCA_021851065.1 Microcaldota archaeon | reverse complement strand
TTCAACTTCGGGTCCTGGACATGCTCAGGGACCAACTGCTATTCCGGCAATGCGCAGATATTCACTGTGACCTTTGGCAACAGCGACATAACGGAGACCGCTTCGTACACAGCTGCAGGGACCTCGCAGTGCAGTGCCTCATGCCCTTCCGGCGAGAGCGGATCCATAACCTGGAGCTGCCCTGGTTCAGGCAACTGCGGAACCAGTTCCGATACATGCAGCACAGGCTCTGCAACATCCCTCTCGAATACGTGCTCCGCCCCGTCATGCCCGTACTACCTCAACATACAGGCCGCGCACTCATCCATCTCCTATGCGCCCACAAGCAGCCCAGGCTGCAGCAACCTTCACTACGCCTCGGGCACTGAAGTTGCGATCGATACCAGCACTGACGCAGGATACTCGCTTACAGGATGGGCAGGCACTGGAACCATCAGCTACTCCGACACCACCGGCAAGAGCGGGTACATAGTGACAATGGACAGCAACATAACAGAGACCGCCTCGTACACGAGCGCGCTAACGTGCTATCCCGTCAGCGTTATAGCGCCATACTCTACAGTGACTTTCCCTCAAACCAGCTGCAGCACTGCGCACAGTTACCCAAGCGGCTCCCGCATCAATATAACAACTACGCTGGATCCCGGCTACGGGCAGGGCCAGTGGAGCTGTTCAAGTTCAGGTAGCTGCTACACGGGCACATCATCGGACATACCGCTGACAGTGACTGCCGCAGTGACAGAGACTGCAAGCTACACCGAGACTCTTAACGTAGCCAACCTTGTGGCCTCCCCGTGCCTTTCCGTGACCCCTTCAGGCATAGGCACATACACACTGGGCTCCCCTGTGCTAATATCTGCAACGCCCCAAAGCGGATACACCGTAGTATGGACTGGCACAGGCGCAGGCAGCTACACCGGAAACAAACAACAGGCTTCGGTGACTATGGACAGCGCAATAACCGAGTCCGCCAGCTGCATTGCAAATCCTTATACGCTCCAGATATACAACAACGGCTGCTCGTCAGTCTCGCCTTCGCAGGGAACCTACGGCGAGACGCCGCAGGCCTCAGTGCCCCTGTCTGCCACAGTCCCAAGCGGCTACTCGTTCCAGGGATGGTCGGGATCAGGCTCAGGCAGCTACACAGGCACCAGCCAGTCGCACACGATAACCATGAACGGCGACATAACTGAAACTGCAACGTGTACTAAGAGTTCCCAAACATCACTTTACACCCTTACCATGAATCCGGGCACATGCTCAGCCACATCCCCATCCTCAGGCTCACATTCATACACATCGGGCACAGTCGTGTCCATCTCGGCCTCAGTACCATCTGGAGACACATTCTCTGGCTGGAGCGGCTCAGGCAGCGGAAGCTACTCGGGAAGCACTAACGGCGCTGCAGTGTCCATGAACGGAGACATAACTGAAACTGCAAGCTGCAACACTCCTACCTTGGCATGCAAAGGCACTCAGTCGGCGACCTCCATATCTCCCGGCCAGAGCGTAACCTTCTCAACAACGCTAAACAGCGGAGTCCTCTCTCCATCAGGCTGCAACTGGCTATTCCCTTGCGGCGGAGGTGGTTCATGCGGAACCATATCCTGCTCCGGCTCGTCCAGCTCGGTGACCGCCACCTTCAACAATGCAGGATCATTCCAAGGCAATGCCTATTTCACCACCGACACAGGCGCGCAGTGCACGGTACCGTTCAGCGTGACTGTAGCCTCGTCAGTTACTTCCAGCTGCGTCCCAACTGCAGGAACTGACACATGCAATGCGCCTGGCCCTGGTCAATACGGCGTCGGACACTACTACGAATCAGATGCAAATCCATCAGAATGTTCAACCCCTGTGCAGGAGATAACCACGCAGTGCTACGAGACTACGGGCGGATCCTACGAATGGGTGCTGAATGGGCCGTTCGACTCTGGCGCAGAGCAATCTACCGACAATTGCGGCGGCATAGTGGACACAAGCCTCAGCCCAGAGCCATCGTGGTGCTAAGAAAGCCACATCACCCATATCCCGGCAGATCCTCTTCCATAATCCCGGAATATTCCGCAAAAACAAAAGCTCTATAAACCTTTTCCCCACCCATTATTAATTGGATGGATGGGGTGGGCTTACGAACGCTACGCGCGTTGCCCGACAACAACTTGATAATGTAAGTAATGCAATAGGAATAAAGGATGCACTTAGGCCTGCAAGAACGACAAGAGGAATAGGCAGGCGTGCAGCAAGTCTTGCTGCAGCTGCAGGCATGCTTGCATCCCTAAATGCAGGATTCCTTCGCGATGGTGCAGCTTATGCGCAGACTAAGCCGCAGGCTGCTCCTGCTGTTGGGCAAAACACACCATATGGATACAAGATACAGTATGCAAGTGCTGACTACTTTGCTCCATCCTCTACAGATATTTCTGGCATGAAAGTCACCATGAGTGTATCCCAAGTAGCCAATCAGAATACAAATAATGCCGTTTTATTCTGGATAGGTGGATTTATGGAAGTAGGGCTTAACAAGAGCCCGATATTCTTGCAAGTAGGTTACATCCCTAATGAGAACACACATCTTGAACTAAACGGCCTGCATCCAGTTGCTAATGCATTCTGGCAGGTTTGGGGTTCAAATGGTAGGGAAATGGCTTACAACACTGGATCGCCAATATGGCTATCAAGCGGCAGATCTACATTCATGATGGAACTTAGAAATAAAACAGTCACATTCTATGTTAACGGTAAAGCCTTTGGTAATGTAAAAGTTCCTGACACAACTTTTGAATCAGACATGACTATTGATTCCGAAGCGCACATCAGCGAGAAGAATCCAGAGCACCTAAACTTCAACGTCATGTTCAGCAATCCGAGCATCCAACATATCTCTGGCGGAGCCTGGTCGCAGGTTCCGTGGCTCACCACTACGGCATCTTATACCACCTACGGCGCAAAGGGCCACGACCAGAACAAAAAGATACCTCCAGGTTACATAGAGATAAGCAGCCTATTTCCATCTAATAAGTCCGGTACCACAATCTATGGAAAGCCGCCTGTTACAGAAACCGTATCCCCAAAGAAGCAGCCCAAAACCACAACCATAAAGAAACCCACTGCCACTGTACCTGGCTCGCTTAGCATAATCGGCCTGGAGCAGCCAGGCAAAACCATAACCATAATGGTCGGAGGGCTCACTAAAAATGGGACATGGGCGCTATATGCCAGCGACGGAACTCGGCTTACTCCGCCATCCAAACTTGGCAGCAAAGGATCCGGATCAATAACGTTTACCATAGAGCCAGGAAGCCAATTCCTCAATGCAATAACTGGCAGGCTGCAGGTACACGCAAAGGACAGCAAGGGCCTTACTACAATGGATTCAACGCTTAATCCGAACATATGATTGCTGCACAATGAAGAGAGCACTGCCAAAAATGCCTGCGCTCCAAACTCTGCAAAAGGCTGTTATATATCATGCCATCTACTCCAGTCCACTGGTCTTGCCTATTATTGCGATGTACCGGCCGTTCTGCCTGAATCCATCTGCATTTATGAACCTCCTGACCTTCCATCCTGTTCCTTGAAGGATACTTTTCATCTCCTCCTTTGAAACATAGAGATAATCAAACCGTTTTGTTGAGTATTGCATAAATCTCACACGTATGCGCAGCTGTCCTGGCATTCTGCCATTCCTTATGTTTGATGCGTGGTATTAAAATGCACTGGATTATCTGTAATGTATGGATCTCTGGTCTCCGCTATTATCAATGCATTTTTCGATGTTATTCTATAGAACTTTCTGAGCAGAGACTTTGCTTTTCTCCTACTGCCGAGGAGCCCGGAATTATCCCAAACATTATTACTGTGTCAAAGAGGCCGCCCCTAAGCTTCCCTATATCTGCTATAGACATGACTTTGCAGTATTTTACACCGCGTAACCTACACACCTTAATTGCCAGAGGTGAAATGTCTATACCCAAGCAGTAAAGCCCCTTCTTCTGCAGATATATGGGCACCCTTCCGGCTGCGCAGCCAACGTCCAGGCACCTTCCTCTCGCGTATTTTATTGCATCTTTCTCATGTTTCTTCCAGCGCTTATAGCTAGATAGGTACCTGTTCGCCTCATCCTCATCTAGATTAACATATCCATCATCGCGTTCAACTACGCTGAAACTTCGCTTTCCGTTATAGTACCTGATTATCTGTTGCCCGTGGGCATCCTCTTCTAGCTCCATATCTTCGTACCAGTAATAATATCGCACGATGGCATTTAAGGTAGTGATATTCGAAAGCGTAGTAATCTAATAGGAACTTGGCAAATAGGCGCAAAGTGAATAGAGAGATGTCAAATAACTAACATGCAAAACTACTATGGCGACGATAACATTCCAGAAATTTCATGGGTATGAAATAAAATAAGGTCTTTTGAGATCAGATGTCAACTCCCTATAACCTAACCCGTACATAAGGGTTTTAAATGTAGCTTTCCAAGCCATATCGCAGCAATGTGGTTATATTATGGATGGAGCCTATTAGGATCATGAAATAGGGGCAAATGTTATGCTTGGGAGCGTCACAGTTGCCCATATGCTATCTTCTCTCCCTGTTTTAATCTCGTTGTCCTTACTAGGAATTGATAGGCACTTGAATATGTGTTATCGAACCTTCTGTAGCATAGGTCGCCTACGATAATCTTTGTTATTATCATATCTCTCACAACGCTTCCCTGCAGCTCTGTTTCTACCTTCTTTGCAAAAGTTTCAAGCTCGCCGTCCTTCTCTATGGGTAGTAATCCGATTCCACCATTTGTCGGTGCGCCTATATTCCCAAAGAGACAGTACTTGTTCAATATTCTGCCATATCTGATCTCGTCCTCGACCAATTTGTATCTATTCTTTTTCAATTTCCCATAATCAATATTCGATATTAGGATGGCTCCTGTGTATTTTATCCCTGCTTCGGTAATTGATATTGTAGGTCTTCGGATCACCCCTCTTTCGCTTAGTTCCTTATATGCATATCTCGATGCACCCGTGCTCAGACCATACTTTGTATCTATCGCTGAAAAATTGGCAATACTATTACCGTTAAGCTCCTTAAGTAGCAGATATTCTCTATGTTTGAGGTTGGTCTTATCGAATCGCAGTGCCTCCCTCGACCTGTGCCATACTCTCTCCTTCAGCACATTCTCAATGAATATGTCCCTAAGCGGTACAAACGAGTATACCTGTGCAAAGTATGTAAGGATCCAACGTGCATTGTATCTATCAAATGGAGCTTTGGATCTGAGGGAGACGAGGTTGCCGTGCGCCTTAAGATAGCTCTCAGCGATCACATACATTATAAGATCAAAATCGCCCTTTATAGTAGCTGCAAATTGGATTCCAGGATCATCTGCTATTGCAGCTTCAAGTTCGCTATAGGCAGGTAGCTTGTCCTCAAACTTTACTAGAATGAGATACTGTAGGTAGCCAAGCTTCTCCATATCTGTTTCAAGTATATACTTTATGCCTAGTTTCTCTTCTAATGCTTTGACCCTTGAATATGCAGTCTGTTTAGGTACTCCTGCAATTCTTCCGACCTCTGACATAGATATTCTTGCATTCATGCTTAGGCATGTCAGCAGCTTCAAATCAACTTCAGTGGTTTCCAGTTCCTTTCCTGTATGCAACTCGATATCTGATATACCCTTATCGTGCCATATTATCTCACCGCCATGCTCTGCCACTACAGCTTTGGCATTCTCTAGGTCATCTTTTGCCGAGAGTTTTTTCTTTACGAATAAGCCTTCCTTAGTTATCTTACCAAGGTATTCCGATATTATCTTGGTGCGGCGTTGGTCCTTTATCCACAGACCCTTTTCCTTATATACATAATACCCTCTACGTATTCTCTTTAATGAAATGCCAGACGGATATTCCTTTTTGAGTCTGACAAATGCTTCGGAAATTTCACGGGGCAAATCTGCCATGGTTAATTACTATATGTGACTAGGTATTTAAATCATACGTTAATATTGTGTCAATAACCTAAGTTTTTCAATAAAAAAAAGATTATAATGCAGATAATCCAATAATCATATTGCCCCCTGGTCGCGTTTCCTTATTCATTCTTAAATATAAGTTGATCTAAATATATTACTCGTGGGGTTTGGGAAGATGACGGGGTCAAAAAACAATGTAAATGCATTATCCATCTTGTCCTATACTGCACTATGCCATCCCAATTGCTGGTGCATCTATTCTCTCCCAGCCCTTCCATCCCGATTATATAATATGGTGGAACTATGGGTTTAGTGGGAAGGCTGTTTGGAAGGAGGAAGCTGAAGCAGAGGAGCGCCGATGGGAGCAGGCCGGTCAAGCTGGTGCCTGATGGGGTTAATTCGTGGAGGGCAGTCTGGGCTGACTGAGATTGATAATAGATACTGAATAATTCGTGTGGGGTATGAGTATGAGAACGATAAACGCAACCAGAGTCGAAAGAATCAGTGCTGCAGCAGATGCAATGAGGGACACGGGATATGAACCAAGGCATACGAGGCAAGCATCAACTACTAGAGGAATTCTATACGCTCTTCAAAGAAAAGCCGCTCCTGTTGCAATTGCTGCTGCTATGCTTACAACTGGAGAACAAGTAGTTTTATCATCAACTGACATAAGTGCAGCTTCGGCTAGTACACCAGAATCCAACTTGGTACCAATACAATTGGTTATACGTCCAGTTTCCGGTGCAACTGAAGGTACAGCTATAACTGGATTTGTAGAGAGTTCGTTGCTTGGGATTGGTACAATATCCAATCCACAGCAAACCCTGGATTATTGTTCGGAAAAACTTCCTGTAGGGTATCTTGTAGATATAGGGAAAGAGAACATTGGGGTTACTTTATACAGGGACCAGAGTACCGTAGCCATAGGGCCGTATACTGGTGGATACGACATAAATACAGCAAACTTCACTCAAGATGGTGTATCTGTAGGTGCAAGTTTTGGAGGGTCAGCTGAAATATCAATTCCATGTCTCCTATTCTTGAATGGAAGCATAAATGGCGCATCCATAAGCGAAACTGTTGGCTCAGAGTTAAATCCAAACGTAACAATACAGATAGAGAGTGGTTCATTCCAGGCTCTTACTGAAGGCGGTCCGAATTTTAGTACTAATGCATCTCTTCTGACTATAAACTCTGGGATAAACGGGGTGAGCATCCAGGCTGCACCCACTCCTTTTGGCATTAGTCTACTAAATCTAAACTCCGCAATTCTGCCTTATTATATAGCCAATGCAATAATTAATATCCCAAGTTCTTCTGGTTTGCTATCACAGGGAGGTCAACTTACAACATCACCACCTCCCCTTCCAGAGGTAAGTACTATGCCTGGGTCTTCAATCTCAAATCCATATCCGGCTGCAGTAAATGGGGAGCAAATGTATCGGGGTCCAGGATTTTATGAACTTCCAGATTCAAGGGCTAATGATAATCCCTCCGGAGCCTACTACGTAAACGATCCAGCATTTATAAATGCATACAACAACAATGTGCTAACATTTGGTTCAGGATATGGCGGAAGTACTCAGAATATGCAACCAACTCTATCAATTTCCGGCACACCTGCACTATACGATACTGTTACAATCAACGTATCTGGACTTACTCCCAATGGAACATGGATACTTACTGCAAACAACGGCATGCAGCTTACGCAGCCGCATTCCGTAGACAGTAATGGAACTGGTTCATTGTCTTATTACATAACCAGATCCAGTTCACTGTACACTGCAATTAGTCAAGGGTGGCAGGTGGATGCAAAGGATAATTATGGGATTGTAACACCATACATAAATCTGCAGCAATCCCAATTAAGCACTCCTACAACATATGCAGGTCAGCCTGCAAGTCTGCCTGTCAACGATTCCACAACCACAGTGCCCCAAAATCCCCTACCTGCTGCCATATACAGCGGCCAGTACAATAATTCATGTACAAACGGCCCATGCAATACAGATGCAGGGGTCACGATAACATCCATCTCCACATCGCAAAGTTATACTGCTGCCACGATAAACTACAGCACCATCGCAAACATACCTGGACCATCCCCTGTAACAGATGGGCCCGTGACACTGTACTACCTAAACAACATATCCGCGGGCAACTCCCAACTTGCAGCGCAGCTAAACTCGCGACTTGCCTCACAACTCACCGCGCTGCACAGTTCGCTGTCTACCGACCAGTCGGAACTATCATATCAGCAACAGGCTCGAAATGGAATTGCGATAAGTTCATGGAGCGCGCACGTTAACAACCTGGAGAAACTTGAAGGAATAATAAACGCCACAATACAGTACAACAATGCGATATCTTCGGCTACCGCTACCGTTCCTGTAAACACGCAGGGCAATGTATCGTTATCCGGCAATTTCTGCCTAAACTGCAGCGTAAACGTGAATGTTCAGGGGCTGACGCCTAACTCCACATGGATACTGTATGCAGAGAATGGTATGCAGCTTACCCGGCCGCACGCACTTGACAGCACCGGCAGCGGGGCGATTACTGCCTACGAACTGACCATGGATAGTCCGGTATGGCAGGCAGCAAACCAGGGATGGAGCGTCTATGCAAGGGACAGCAGCGGCAAGACGACTGCCATGTATGTGCTGCCACAGGTAGTGACGCCGAGTACCTCTGTGCCACCGGATACCATGGTTGCTGTACCGTCCACTACATCAGTTCCGCCTGTTACCCTAGTTACCGTGCCATCTACCGTCACAACTACTGGCACATTGCCGCCTATTGTAATGCCTAAACCAGAAGTGAGTATATCCGGTACTGCCGCAGTGGGGAATGATGTATCGATAAACGTGTCGGGCCTTATGCCAAACAGCACGTGGATACTCTATGCAAGTGACGGCGTGCAGCTTACGCAGCCCCATCCTGTGGACGCCAACGGCAATGGCGTGATTGGGTATGACATAACGCGGGGAAGCCCGCTTGAATGGGCTATAAGCCAGGGCTTCCAGGTTTATGCGCAGGATAGTTCCGGGGCAAAAACCTCAGGCATAAGTTTATAGCAGGGTTTACCTAACTGTATATGATAAGGTTGCGGTGCATATGGTATGAATGCGAATATCCGATTAGTGGCTGGAATCCTGGTGGGAGCTACAGTATTTTACATTCTTGACCTCACAAGCAAGTATTTACCTGGAGGAATTGGCCCAGGAATACATCTCGCTTCTATCGTACTGGCACCAATTATAACAGTTATGATATCAAAAACCTCTAGAAATAGGAGCATCATGGCCAGTAGTGTTGCCTATCTTGTATATGTGGTGCCTACTGACATTAGCGGATACGCCATACGCGGTATGCAGTTCTTCCCAAATTTAAGTGCTTATAGCTTTGTTACCCAGGTTACAGCTATTGTAAGCGGCATAATATTCGGGGCATTAGTGGCAGGTGCTGTTGGATTAATAAGTTACAAGCTACTTGCAACGAGGCGAAGTGAAATTAGGGTTGCATGAACCTTAGCACAAGAATGGATACGCATTAAAGTGATGCTATCCTTGGCACATGACTTTATTGGAGTTTCGGTTTATATGCCATTAACTTACCGAATAGCATACCTGCTCCAAGCTGCAATCATTCCATAATCCCGGAATATTCCGCAAAAACAAAAGCCCTATAAACCTTCTCCCCACCCATTATTAACTGGATGGATGGGGTGGGCTTACGAACGCTACGCGCGTTGCCCGACAACAACTTGATAATGTAAGTAATGCAATAGGAATAAAGGATGCACTTAGGCCAATTGTGCTGAAACGAAAGATATCACAACAAAGTAGAGGTATAGGAAACATGGAAAGTTATGCGATGCAAGCGTCAATGTTCATGACACTGAGACAACAGGACAGAAGTTATTCCCAATATCTGAATAACTTGCTCTCGACTCAACTTCGGAGCAGCAAATTTTAAACTGTTACAACCAGGTAGAAAGCTTTTAAAAGGGATATTACCAATAGATAATTGAATAGATCTAGTGATGGCATGAACTCATCATACTAGATTATGGTTATGTTAAGAAAATACCACGAGTAAGTGTGGTCATGTGGGATGGAACTTACTAAGGTCACTATTGTATCTTCAGTTTTTATTTAATTGGTTGCCATACATCTATGGGGATTGAATGGGTAGTCGTATGCGACATAAAAGCTTATTATACGGACCTGCTGTTGCAGTACCAATCCTTGTAGTTGTTATGGCCATGCTTACATTCATCGGCTTTGAGACTCATTACATAACTCTTACAAAACTCAATTTCCCTGTCTACATGGAGCAAGAATTTACAGTACTATCACACAATACCACTATTGTTGCATATAATATAACCATACCTGAGAATCCAGATCCTGGTAATCAGTCAATATTTGGCATATCTGCACTTACCAACATGGGTTATAGGTTTGATGTAGGGGTGGTCACCAATCCGGTTACCAACAACACGATGATTCCCGGAGCAGGTATAACTATATATGAATCAGCTCCTAATGGATTAAATCGTACTGAATATGCAAAAGTATATGACCAAGGGGGCATATCCTATGGAAACAAAGTACTTGTAAGAATATACACGATAAGCAATTCTACAATAGTATATATTAAAGACTGGGACAAACCAAATGTTACAAAAAGTATAGTATTCACTGGGACAGGAAGTTATCTTACAACACCTGTTGGGAATGGTTTTACTGGGCCAATCTCAGAATACTCGTATTATGTTCCCAATACTACTGTTAGTCACCCTGTAGTTATATACCAACCTGTAAATTATTATCCACAAAACGTCGAACTCGGATTAGATGTAGGTCGAATATCTCCTGGTCCTTCAGTACTAATTTATGATATGCCACTATATACAATAAGTAATGGCCACTTAGGAAATCTCACCTGGAAAACCTACTCAGAATATTACTATCAAAACGGTACATTTGTTACAAAATAACGCATTCAAGTTAAAGATGTGAAAAACTATATCCTATTTCATCTTACAAAATACTGCATATAATGTGCACCATGTAATTTGCTATCACATCTCTGAATGGTAATCGGGGTAAACTGCTTATGTATTACATGAAAGTGACGGCGTGCAGCTTACGCAGCCGCATTCGGTTGACAGCACTGGAACCGGATCGCTTCCGTATGACCTAACGTCGCAAAGCCCACTTGCATGGGCAATGAACTCAGGGTTGCAGGTATATGCAAGGGACAGTTCCGGGGCAAAAACCCCAGGCATAAGTTTATAGCAGGGTTTACCTAACTGTATATGATAAGGTTGCGGTGCATATGGTATGAATACAAATCTTAGGCCATGGGTAGTGGGTATCCTTATAGGTACTGCTTCAGAGGTCGTTGCTGCTGCCCTGCTACTTAATTATCTCCCGATAATCATTGCCAATGTGGTGATGCTGCCAGTTATACTGGCTGGGGATGCCACTGCGGCATTGATTGCTAGCAGCTCTAGGAAGGGCAGCATGCTAGCGTGCATGGCTACTGGCGTATTGTATGCTGCTCTGATAAATGCCATAAACTACACCAGAGGGGTTGGCATCTACTCCTCATTGCATACTGCTAGCTTTCTCTTGGTAGGGATTGCGTACCAGGTAATCGCATTGGAGATAGTGGCTGCGGTTATGGGGCTTATCACATACCGACTCTTCATCAAAAAAACTACAGCAGATGAGAAAGTTGTATCTAGGCGTAAAACATTGCACAATATGAGGTTGTTAGGAAGCGTTTTGATAGGCGGATTCACGATTGCAGTTTTGGTGGTGGGCACACCTGGCCCATCAGTACTGCTTGGCGTATTCGTTGGAGGTGCTGCGGCCGCTCTCATAGCATCAGGCAGTAAGAGGGCCAGTATTGCCGTAGGGGCTGTTGCAACTCTTGTATCGCTAATTGCAGTGTATCCTGATAAAGCAGACGCTGTAAGCGGAATACGCACCGGATCATTGCTGGTGGCATGGGCAGCCAATACGGGCGTATTCGGATCTGCGTATGCAGCACAGATATTTCTTGCGATGTTGTATCTGCTCTTGGGGGGCTTGGGCGGACTTACATATTATTACCTGCGTCTGCATGCCACAGGGCACAAAATGTTTTTACGCAATATGAGAGCAACTATGGGCATCTTAATTGGCGCAGTGCTTGCTGCAGTGCTTGCTATTGGGTTTCCAGGCATAATGATCTTCGTGTGGTTGCCCATCGGGGGCATGGCAGCCGCTCTCATAGCTTCAGGCAGCAGAAAATTCTCCTTTGCTGTAGGGGTTGCTGCAGTTCTGATATCTTTTATTTTTGGCACCGCGCCTGGACTTAGCAGCAAATCATCAGCTAGTAGCGCAACCCTTCCCAATTCCGAGACTGCCTTTGGTGCGGTTACGTATGCTTTAAGTGGATTTGTGTACACCATCCATGCAATTGTAATGGCGATTTACCTGCTTCTTGGTGGGATTGGGGGAATTGCAGGATATTATACAAAGAAGCCTTTAACACATGCTGGCATATGCTGAAGTCTCTAATCTTACGATGCCTATTCGGGGCCAGTGGGATTATACGACGACTCCGCAGGCACAGCTGCCCATACATATCACGCGGCATACGAAAATACCACCTGGGCAATTACGCCAGCCGCTGCAGGGCCTGCAGCATGTCGGGCAGGCGCATATGGCAACTGCGCAATTCGCAGAAAATCTTTATAAATGTGCGATGAGCAAGGATTATGAAATAAATGGAGTACAGTGGTAGCCATATGCACAGGTTCATTGCTTCATCCTTAGCTATGGGCTTATCTGCGGTACAGGCACGCATACTCCCTCTTTTGATAGCAGCTGCATAAAGGCCGTCTTGCGTCTTTGTGCGAATAATTAACGCTTAGGTGAAACTATGAAAACAACAATGGTTCTTGAAAGGCGGCCAATACTGGCGGCACAGGCCCCGGCAGGCAAAGCAGCTCCGCATGCCACAGCCACATTCCGCGAGTGGTCCCTATCAAGGAGAGCGGAGCAAAGGCTTGCAGAGGCAGGATTCACGAATAAGGCTCCGGACCTTGTCCTCAGGGACCTTGCAAGATTCGACCTTAGGAATACATATGGGGCTCATGGCGCCATGGCTGCCGATATCAAGCTTGAGGTGCTTTTAGCCCTGGGTCCCAGAACAAAGAGGAACTGAGAGCAAGAAGATGCCGGTTGCTGGCACTGGCAGAATGCTGCATGAAGTGCACCTTGCACTTCCTGTGGGCATGCGCTCACCTGCTAAGTCCTCTTAAGGGAAACATGCCAGGCGCGCCAGCCGTCACAGGGCCCATGCATCGCAAACATATTTAACCCTTGGCGCGCCAATGAATCTGGTTAGATGTTGGCCAATGCTGACGAAAAGCAGCTGCTCTTTGTCTCGGTCGGAGTTGTTGTGCTCAGCATAGCGGCTTTTGCCGTGTTCCTTTCAGGGATAAGCCAGGTTGCATTCTACGCCATTGCGGTACTTGCGCTGATACTGGGCTTCTACCTTTCGTACAACCTCTCAAGGCAGGCCAAGGATACGGACCAGAAGCAGCAGCGCAGCAGGAAGCCAAGGTAAGCAGCGATGAACAAGCTAATAGTTGCGGAAAAGCCTAGCGTGGCACTTCGCATAGCCATGGCTCTTGGGGAGTCGAGCCCGCAGTCCCAGAATGTGGCAGGCATAAGGTACTTCGTAATCAGGAGAGGCGATGACACTATATACATCACTGCCGCGGCGGGACACCTATTCACCCTCACCCAGAAAGGAGCAAGCACTGTGCCGGTCTTTGACATAGAATGGGTGCCGTCCTACAAGGTCAACCAGTCCGCGTACTTCACTAAGAAATACCTGGATGCCATAGAATCCGTTGCAAGGCAGTGCGCCTTCTTCATAAACGCCTGCGACTACGACCTGGAGGGCACGGTGATAGGCACCAACATCATAAAATACGTGGTCAACAGGAATGTAAACTCGCAGCTTGGGGCCCAGAGCGTAAGGCGCATGAGATTCTCCACTACCACAAACGCCGACCTGATAGAATCGTATGCAAACCTCAACGAATTCGACAGCCTTAATTTCGACGCCGGGGAGACGCGCCATATGCTTGACTGGATGTGGGGAATAAACCTGTCAAGGGCCCTTATGCGCGCAATATCTACAAAGGGCATAAGAAAGACGCTTAGCATAGGCAGGGTGCAGGGGCCTACTCTTGGAATACTTGCAAAGAGGGAGAAGGACATAAAGGGTTTTGTCTCAAGGCCGTACTGGAAGATAGCCATAACTGCCAAGGGCACTGACTTCGAGGCTGCAAAGGACAAGGAGATATTCGACAAGCAGGCAGCGGACTCAATGCTCCATAAGGCGAAATCCGCAAGCATAGTAATATCATCTGTACAGGCCGAGGAGAGGAACATAAGGCCGTTCCCTCCGTTTGACCTGACTTCGCTGCAGATAGAAGCCAGCAGGGCCTTCCACATAGATCCGTCAAAAACCCTTGCCATAGCGCAGTCGCTGTACGAGAAGTCGTACATATCCTATCCAAGGACCTCGTCACAGAAGCTGCCTCCGACTCTAAATCTTCCAAGGCTCATAACAGCGATGTCAAAGATAGCCGATTATTCCGATATGGCATCCGATCTGATAAAATCGTCAAGATTCAGGCCTGCAGAGGGTATGAAGGAGGACGAGGCCCATCCGGCAATACATCCAACCGGCGAGCAGCCAAGATCCCTTTCAGATGAGGAGAGGAAGATATACGACATGATTGCAAGGAGATTCCTCTCATGCTTCGCGCAGTACGCTAAGGCCGAGAGCAGGAAGGTGGCCATGGATGTTGCGGGCACCGAGTACAGGGCAGCAGGGGAGAAGGTGACCTACCGCGGATGGCTGGATTTCTACAGGTACTACTCGCCAAAGGAGGCACAGATACCTGATTTTACCAAAGGCGAGGCCATAAAGCCCGACAAGATTGACATGAAGGCGCTCAAGACCCTGCCGCCAAAGAGGTTTACAAAGGCAAGCCTGATATCGCTGCTTGAGAGCAAGGACCTTGGCACAAAGGCAACAAGGGCCGAGGTCATAGACACCCTGTTCAGAAGGGATTACATAAAGGGGGGCAGCATAGAGGTCAGCGAGTTCGGGCTTAGCGTCTACGATGCGCTCTCAACCTACTGTGCAGACATAATATCCGAGGATCTCACAAGAAAGCTTGAGAAGGACATGGAGAAGATACAGCAGGGAAAGGCCGCAAAGGCCGAAGTTGTGGATGAGGGCAAGAGGATAATAACCGGCCTTGTAGGCGAGTTCCACGGCAAGGAGGCGCAGATAGGCGAGGCCCTCATGAAGGGGCTAAAAGAGAGCGAGAATACCAATGTGCTGGGCCCGTGCACGTGCGGCGGTACACTGGTGCTGAGGAGATCCAAGGCCGGGAAGAATTTCGTGGGCTGCTCTAACTGGCCAAAGTGCACAAAAACCTACAGCGTACCCCAGTCTGCAAGGATAGTATCCACGGGCAAGGTGTGCGAGCTGTGCCACACTCCGATAGTCAAGGTTTTCAGGAAAGGCAAGGGGGTATTCCAGATGGACCTGGATCCTTCATGCGAGACTAAGAAGAACTGGGGCAAGCCAAGGGAGCAGCCTGATATGATCGCAGGGGCGAAGGCCGTTGCGTCAGTCTATCCCAAGGCGCCGCAGGCAGCCTCAGCGCCGCAGCAAAAAGCGCAGCATGCGCCTGCGCAGCCGCCAGCAGTACCAGAATCGCAAGGCGCAAAGAAGCCAAAACCAGCAAAGAGGTCCGGCGCAGCTAAGAAGCCGTCAAAGGGAAAGAAGCCAGGCAAGAAACAGAAAGAGCAAGCATCAGGGAAGTGATAGGAGATACAATGTTCATCTACCCAAAGATATACCGCAAGCTGAGAAGAGGCCCGCAGGTCATACTGCCAAAGGACATAGGCACGATAGTGGCGTACTCGGGGATAAGCAAGGAGAGCGTCTGCGTCGATGCAGGTACAGGGAGCGGGTGGCTTGCAGTAAGCCTTGCAAGGTTATGCAAGAAGGTATACAGCTACGACGTGAGGCCCGATTTTCTGGATATAGCCGAAAAGAACAGGGCAATGCTTGGCCTGGACAACCTTGAGCTCATAAACCGGGACGTAACCAAAGGCATACTCCAGACAGAGGTCGATATGGTGGCGCTTGACATGCCAAGCTCAGAGAAGGCCATACTCAGCGCAAGAAAGGCGCTCAAGCCTGATGGGGTCATAGTGGGCTACCTGCCGCACATGGAGCAGGCCAAGAAATTCGTTGACAAGCTGACAAGGCTCGGGTTCTGCGACATATACACTACCGAGACAATAATCAGGGACATGCTTGTGCGCAAGGAGGGCACAAGGCCGACGAACACCGGCATATGGCACACCGCATACCTTGTGTTCGCAAGGAAACAGGCCCAATGACCTGCTTCGGCTTGCCGACCGGCTTATTGCTGTATTCTCCTTGAATGGCGCATCAGTATTCTCATTATCCGCACGACTACCTTGCCGTCAACCCCGCACCTTGAAGCCAGGGCCTGCGCCCTGTCCAGCACCGCTTTCTCCCTATTCCTGTCAAGCACTCTGCTTCCAAGGCGCCTCTTGGCTCTTTCTATCCTAATCGCCGCCCTGTCCCGCGCGGCCATAAGCCTTACGAGGCCAACAGTAAGCATATCAAGCTTCTTCCTGTTGCGCATAATAGCTTCCTGCGGGTCCATGCAACCTGTCTCATACCACTTGCAGCCACTCTTAAGTACTGTACGCCCAGGATGGGATCAGAAGAACACAGTTTTAAAGTTTCCCATGCAATTAATAGTTCTGTAATCCTTTAGTCCAATGGTCGATTCACTGGAAGTTACCAAGATCTTCAGCGCTAAGAACGTGGCATTGGTGGCCGCAGTCATATTGATAGCCGCGCTTGCAGTCTACTTCCGCACGACAATGCTGCACTACTACGGATTCTACGAGCCTGACGGCTTCTATTACTACTCCGTAATGCGGGCCACAGTGGACAACGGGTTCACCATACCGCAGTACCTAAATACATCGGGCTATCCATACCCTACGCTTGTAGCCGAGGCCCATGGGGTATACTGGGTCTCACTTGTGCCCTATTCCATACTTCAGTATGCAGGCGTGTCCTATTACACTGTCATGAGGCTCATGCCGGTTGTGTTCGCGCTGCTTGACATGCTTGGCGCATACCTGCTCATGAGGTACCTGAGCAAGGACAAGATGCTGGGCCTTCTTGCAGCCCTGTTCGTGGCCCTTAGCATGGGCAATGCCGCAAGGACCAGCGCGCTGATATACCGAGGCGACACATTCGTAACGTTCTTCTTGCTTATAGCCCTAGCCCTGTTCATAGAGGTATTCAGGCAGGACAACCCGCGCAGGAAGCTTGCGATGGCGTTTGCCGCTGCCGCGGCCCTTGCCATGTCAAATGCAGTGTGGAATGGGGCGCCATTCGCAGACGCCACTTTCATGCTGGCCTTCGCGATGGTCATGCTCTATTCATTTGCAATGAGGAAGGAGAAGGTGATAGCAGAAGGGTACTTCATTCTCATATCTATTGCAGTATGGTGGGTGCTTGCCACAATAGCCACTGCCACCGGCTTCATACAGGGCCAGCAGCTAGTAGGCATAAACGAGTTCGTGCCTGTGTTCTCCGCATTGATAGTGATGTGGGCAGTGCTGTATGCCATATCCAGCAACACCCCAAGGCTCGAGGCATTCTCGCGCCTGATGCGCACTCCATACCTTCGCGTAGGGCTGCTTGCCGCAGGGCTCATCATAGGCCTGCTTGCATTCTATCTCATCTTCCCGCGCTTCGTATATCACATATTCGTAGACAACGGATTCAACATAAGCGGCTCATACAACCCTGTGGGCCAGTCCACCCAGGAGCTGCAGCCTCCAAACTTCCCGTTCCTGTTTACAAGCTTCAGCACTGCCTCGTTTGCATCCCTTCCAGTGCTCATGCTGATGGCGTCGTTCTACTTCGGGTTCAATGGCATATGGACGTCGGCGTACGGCATAGGCGGCATGGTGATGACTCTTATGGCCCTTACCCCTTACCTGTTAATGCAGGTGTACGACTCTGGCGGTGTGTTTGGCGGGAAGGCAAGGATAAGGCTCGACTTAAACATACCGATGGTGGTGATAATGGCATATTCTCTGCTCACCATCTACCTGCAGTCGCAGATCATAAGGTTCAACTCCCTGGTGTCCCTGCCTATAGCAATGCTGGCAGCGTACACCCTGTACTGGCTCATCTCCTATGCAAGCAGGCTTCAGTCAGCAAGCCTTAGGCTTGCCGGCATGGCGTTCATGTCTGTCATAATCGTCGTGGTGATAGCGGGCCTTGTATACTATGCCTACGCCTACAGCCAGGGCCTTGTGCAGGCCGACAGCATAAACCCGCAGTTCATAAGCGCGCTCCAGTGGCTGGGCCGGAATTCCCCGAGCAACAGCTCAGTTCTGACGCTGTGGCCCGACGGCTCTGTAGTCGAGGGCGTGGCCAACAGGAAGACCGTAACCGATAGTGTTGGGTCGGAGAACGGCACAAAGGCATACCTTTTCGCATCATGGCTCTTCAACAACACTCCTGACGGCAACTTCATGTACAGCTATGCTACCGGGAAGCCGACATACCTTCTCGTCAGGAACAGCTGGCTCATAGAGACCCAGGGCATATACACCGAGTCTGAGCTTAAAACAAACGAGTCGCTATACGGCTTCTCCCCGATCTATTCATACACGGAGTCAGCAGTCAATTCCACAACGCGCCAGCTTGTGCTCAGGAACTCAAACTCATATCCGTATGCAGTAGTCTCCATGACATACTCAAACACGACAAACTCCCTATCTGCAATAACCGCAAACCTTCAGGTGGGTCCGTCCCAGTCGATTCCATTCACCTGGGCTGCCTTCTACAACCAGGACAACGGCAATTACACCCTCATACCGCAGGGCAGTGCGAACAACACCAACGGAGCGATGCTTCTTGTTCAGTATTCCTCGGTGCCGCGCCCTGGCATGTTCATAAACCTCACAGGCGCGTACATTGTAGCAGCCGGGCTTGCCCAGAGCAACATGTTCAAGTTCCTCTACTTCTGCAACAACTACAGCTGCGAGTGGAACAACAAGCAGGTGAGCGCAAAGCTTGCGTACATGAACAGCGACACGAAGATCTTCAAGCTCGTCTACAATACCACTACCTAGGCGCCAGGCGCGCAGCGCTGCATGCCACAAACCCGCGCACTAAACGAAAGCCATAGGCGATATTCCCGGATCCGGGCTAATGCCTGCAGTCCGCATGCCCCAAACCCGCCGCGCCGCACAGCGCAAAGATCGGGGCACCAGCCTGTCTATGTGCACAGGCTTATGCAGCGCCACGTGCCGCCAATGCAAACCAGGCAGGCCTTTTGGTTCACTAGCGCTGCACACGTTTTATATACCATATAGCACATAGGTTATAGCGACAGCTCCAAAAGTGCTCATATGCTAAAACTGCGCGCAATCCTTGTCATACTTCCAATACTGGTAATGATTATTCCCATATCCTACGCACAGCAGTCATCCAGCCGCACAGTGCTGAATTATTATTCCGGGTATTCGCAGTCATCGCCGCTAGGTTCGTCTACATCGCCATACGGCCCGTACTCCCTATCGCCTGCAGGCAACGTCAACGCATACAATACGCAGAATGCGCTATGGCTTATATCCTGTCCATCAAACCCTTCTTCCCATTCATCTCAAAATCCGCTTCTTTACACATCTACTGCAAGCAGCGGCAACTGGCTCATTGCAGGAGACGCATGCCAGGCGCCCTCATCTCCATCCGACTACCCTGTAACAGGCGAGCTTACTGCATATCCTCCGCAGTCTCCAGGCGCTTCGGGGTTATACGGGGTAGGCAATGCAATCTTCAGCCTATATGGCGCTGTCTATGCATCGATAAACAATATAGGCTACTCGCCAGAGCTTATCGACAACGGAAATACAATAATCTCATCCTCTTTCGATACAAATTCATACCTGTTCAACGGCGACCGCGTGGACGGCCAGCATGGCGTGTGGTCATGGAACGCGATATACCTTGATCTTGGCAATCCGGGAGTAAGCCAGCAGTTCCAGGGGCTTACCGTAAAGGGCACCGAGCAGGGCGTATACACCACGCAGCTCTCAAGCCCCCCTCCAAGCGGCGGCGGAGGAACCTCCGGCCACCAGGCAAGCTGCCAGGCAGGTTCATGTTCCGTGAGCGGATGCCCAGGCCTCTATGTCTGGTCATGCAACAATCCTACCGGTAGCGCTGAATGCGGCAGCAACGGTGGCTGCACACAGGGGGCTCCAACTGCCGAGGTCTGCCAGCCAACCAACCCGAGCTGCCTGTCTGCCAGCACAAACCTCGCCGTCCCTCCACAGTCGCGTGCAGAGTCATTTGCGCAGCAGTCACAGCCTGCGCAGCAACTTGCGCCTCTCACATGCTCCTACTCATACACATACAACTACCAGGTCACGCTTGACGGCGTATCCAACCAGCAGATCCAGTTCCCTGCCCCTTCCGGCGGCACTAGCGGGGTAAATCTGTTCCCGTATCTTGTGTACAGCGCTAACGTGACCAATTCCGCTCCGGGCAATCAGTTCAATTACCCGCTCTCCTACGATATTTACAGCCCGCAGAACTACCAGGATCCGGCTGCCAAAATAGATCCTATACCGCTCGATTCGCAGGGCATGCTGCTTGCCAATGCGCTGGCCCAGGACTGCACGACAAAATCATGCGCGCAGTCTGCAACTTCCTCTGCCACCCAGCTGTCCTACTTCCCTGCCAGCGGTCCATTTGTAACGCTAACATCGCCCCAGAACGTACTTGGCACGCAGGTGCCCGAACCAAGCGGCCAGCCAAGCCTCATCAGCTGCACAGGTAGTCAATGCACTTCTCCACCTCCGATATCGAATGGCCAGTGTCCTAGCACCCCAGATCTTCCATATCATACCTCGTCCCTATCTTCCGATATGCTTTCTGTTCAGGCTGCCTATGACTGTGCAGTTGCAGCGGGCTTCCCAGAAGGTATCTCTGCTCAGATAATTGTCGCAATAAGCATGGCGGAAAGCGGGATGCAGCCAGGAAGACTGCAACCAACAGGCAACGGATGCGACGATAATCTCTATCTTACACAACCATCGCAGACCCATTGCGGACAGGGAATAGTGCAGATAGATTCAGGTGCAAATCCACAGGTTTCACAATCAGATGCATTCACAGCTTCATATTCGTTCTCATGGGCCTACAGTGAATCCGGAGGCACCAACTTCAATGCCTGGTGCACTTATGCCCCATCAGCCTGCGGCGGCAATGGAGACAATGCATACTGCCAGTATATGCCCAGCTCATACAGTGTTCCAACCTGTCCCAACGGGGGCGGCGCTGCAGGGGATAGCTTCTGGGCAGGAGTGAACCTTCAGCCGACTGCACCAACGGCTATTGCTTCTCCTATACAATCTCAAAACACAGCACAGCAACAACCTACTTCAGCAGGCTACACTGGTGACACAGGAAGCGCTAATACTGCTTCTATAAGGCCACAGCCAACCGAGGCTCCATCAAGCGGCAGCTTCCAGGACCTCCAGGATCCGATACTGGCCGGAACCGTCACCCCTCCAACTATCCCTGTAACTGCTGCTGGGGGCGTTCAGATGCAGATAGACCCGCAGTCCATTGCCTCGATTCCAAGCGGTTACATATTCGTACTGGGCACAAATCCATCCGCATTGTCTATGGCTCCCGCATCTTCGTATCCCAGCGCGCAACAGCAGCAGTACCAGTCGGCCCTGGAGCAATATGGGATGAATATCTACGTGCTAAAGGTGATACCTTCAGGAGAGCTTAACACATCGCTCTACCAGCCTAATTCTCTAGTGCAGTCAAACACCATTTCCGGGTTCAACAACGAGTGGAGCGGCTACTGGAGCAATGTGATCAACATGCAGCAGCAGAGCCTCTACGTCATAAACGTAATATCTGCAAACGCGCTTCCGTTCAAGTACTCCTGGGTATCGCAGACATCCGCATCCAGCGGCGCTCCAATCATAGCTTCAAGCAACCAGTTCAGTCCGTACAACATCTCGGTGGACTCGTTTGGCGATGTGTTTATAACCGGCCAGGACTCAAGCCCGAAGCAGAACACATGGGTAATGGAGATAACCAACACCATAGGCAACGGGCCCATCACAGAGAACGCGGTGCCTGCCTGCCCCAATCAGTTCGATTCGCGCATGGTAAGCCCAACTTACGATAACTATCCTTATCCTCCATCGCAGGCCTGCACCAACGGACAGACCTGGAGCGAGATAGCAGTCTCTCCAACCGGCTCAGAAGTGTTCCTTGCAGACCATTATGATGGCCACATACTCACCTACGACCAGAACCTAAAGTATAGCGGCATCATAAGCCTGAATTACTCCACAAGCAATGTCCTGTACTTCAATCCTCAGTCGCTAGAGGAAGCCGGCGCAACCGGAAATCCGCTTCCCGCGCCTCCGTCCAATGCCCCGGAACTCAACATAACCGATTTCCTTGCAAATGGCGGACTGTACGGCATCACTACCAAGTGCGGAAGCTCACATGAACAGGCGTGCACACCTGCAGATGCCAACATGATCAAGATAATAAATGCAGAAGAGGCTAACCTGAAATCGCAGGCTTCCGGGTGCTCTGGAATAATTCTATTTGCAGGCACATGCACTGTGGATGTGATGGACAAAGTGGATTGGGCTGCCACTGGAAACAACAACTACCACCACCCGCTTGGGATAGAGGACGTTAACGGCTACCTTTATGTGCTGGATAACTGGTATGGCGTCAGCGGCCAGGTATGCAGTAAGGCATCCTTGCCAATAGTGGGCTCATACAGCTCAGGCTGCACTGGGGGCATAAGGTTCAACATGCTGGTGCTTAGGATAATAAACTCCAGCGGAGTCGATGTGCCAGTAGATCCTACGTACTACAACGACCTGTGGACTTACAACCCTTCCCATACTGCCACATACAAGTATACCCAGGCCAGTTCCAACTATTACCCCCCATACGGGTGGATACTTTCTGCAACAGTGGGATACAACTGCCCGTCGTGCGGGCCATTTGATCCGAGCTCACATGTAATCAGCCTATGCAGCGGGGGATTCATCCCTACTTCATCCCCAACATATCAGTCAGGAACTGTTGACGGCTGCATAAGTTCTCCAGAGCCAGATTATCCTGGCACACTAAAACCTCTCGGCCCTATGATACGTGTCTGGAATTCAGGTTCTTCATTCTTCGGTTTATTACACTACCGTTCAGGTCCATATCCTGTCGTAGGGGTATCTTTCTCTGTTAATTATAACAATACGATGGCACTGTACGTGCCTTCAGTAGCAAAGATACAGCAGACCTGGCATCAATCCGATGGGTTTGGGTCTACACAACCATATACAAATATGCAAGGGGAACTCCTTATAGCAAACCTGGCTCCACAGAATTACACCAAGTCTATAGGCGGCAGCACATATCCTCGTTTCGTTGACCATGTCACTGCTCAATGCTATACTGGCAACTACATAGCATTTGGATTTAGCGCTACTTACAGCGATTGGAATTATGGTCTGGGCAGCGACTGCCAGAACAGCCCGGCAGTAATGTCTGAAGTGGACAATCTGAATCCACCAGTCTATGTGGTTCCAAATCCATTCAAGTACGACAGCAACATAGGCTCGTTCCAGACCTTCACCCTTGATACCACTTACTCATCATCAGGCATAACCAGTGGCCTTGGCAGCTATTCCGGGGGAGGCGCTCCTACACAAGCCGGCGTGGAGTCCGAGCTCTCTGGCATAAGCGGCGCATTTGCCAGCTCAGCCCAGAGCAATGCCCAGCAATTTGTAAACTACCTAAACAACCCTAACCTGCCTGCATACGGCCTCTCAGGAATAGCGACATCGATCAACAGCATAGTGTCCGGATATCTCGTGATGCCGTACTCATACACCTACACGTACTCCTACTCGTATTCCAATCCGCAGCCTATCACAACAGGCGCCAGCGCAAACCCTCCAGGATGCCCTACAACAGTAGCTCTGCCGCCGGGAGGCAGCGAGCAGTTCACTGTGTACAACTACACCACATCCGAGCAGACCGCTCCGCAGGCCGTCAGCCCAACGCAGTCAAACGCCAGGCTTGCGCAGCTTGAGAGCGGCCAGACCTATGCAAAGTCAGGCATGAACACTTCGTTCTACTACGACGCAAACCTCAGCTCAGTGACCGTCCCGCAGCAGATACTCTACAACATACTCACAAACAGGGTATTCGGCGCGATTTACGTGAACAGCTCGGTCTCTCCTACCACTAATTATCAGGCGATAGTCAACGCCACCTACCTGTTTACCTACAATTCGATGGACCTAAAGCAGGGCAGAAACCCGGGCTTTGAGTATTTTGTGGCAAACAGCGTGCCGAGCCAGTGCGTTAAGCCCAGCTGCGATCCATTCCTCACAAACACGCAGAACGTATACGGGGTAAACAACATATTCACAGCAAACGCTGCAACCCCTCTGCTCGTCCAGCTGTTCAACTGGGAGAAGATACCTGTAAACGACCTTGCGATCCAGGTTGCATTCAACGGGATCTCACCTCCAAAATACATCAATGTATATCCTTCTCCGTTTACTTTTGCGCCTTACCCTCTTTATGCATATGGCTACCACAGGCTGGACTTCGTGTACAATGACAGGTTCGGGAATACCTACTACATGCCGCTGGATGCGGATATAGCCAACATAACTGCGATAAACCTCAATGTGTACGAGGATGTGAACTCCATCAATTCAAACCAGACGCTTCTTGTGGTGAACGGGACTGCAGGATGGACAAATCCGATATCCCAGAGTTTCATTCCACTCAAGAACCAGCCGGTCTACCTATACTACCAGGCCAACCTGGATACCATAGGATACAATGCAGTCACCCACCCTGTGCAGGCAACGCAGTGCATCTTCTCAGTCAACGGCTTGTACACCGGGGCCGACACCTGCCAGCTTGCCAATCCATCGTTCAATGCCCTGGCAGCAAATTCCCTTTACCCTGGCCAGATAAACCCCAATGTAATAACGTACAATACTGCATTCAACAGCATGAGGGAGTGCCCGCCTGCTGCAAACAGCCTCTTCACCCCAGTCAACCAGATATACACCATATGCAACATATATCCTGATGTAGCAAGCGCAATGAGTGCGACTTCACCAACAAGAATATACAATCAATGCCCAGCCCTTAATGGAAACACGCAGTACTGTTATCCTCTTTATCAGAACGGCACGGGCGTATGCACGCCACAGATGGGTCTATTCGACATAGCCACCACCAATGCCATGGGATACTTTAGCGATAACGTGGTGGCGTGCGGGAGCGGCAGCGCGGATGTGTTCGCCCAGTATTACGGCGCTCCAGGAAACGAGCCAATACAGGTGAAGCAGTCGCCTCTTAGCGATGCAGCAAATCCACAGAGCACGCAGTACACCACGTTCAATGCCTTCAACTATGCATGGGCACCGATAGAGTCTGCCCAGATAGTCGAGATAGGCGCCCTGCTACTGAGCACAGGGAACATAAGCGCGCTTCCTATAGCTGCAGCTCTTGCGGCTATTGCCGCTATCATGCTGTTCGCAAGCCGCAGGCGCGCTCAGCCAAAGCCAAGGCGCACTGCCCCTGCCAGAAGGAGAAGGGCATAGTGCCGCGAAACCAGGCAGGGTGCAAACCGCATCATTCATAAAGCCATATGCTACTTCTTGGAAGCTTATTTAAATGAAGAATGCCCACTACTCCTGTATCAAAGGGATAGCACATGGCGATGCGGCACGCTCCAAGGCATATGGGCAAAGACACCACAACAGTTATCAAAGTCAATGATCTTGGGCAGCCAAAGGCACCTGCGGCAAATCGCAATCCTGCCCACTATTCCCCAAAGCCATTCATATTTGCAAAGAGGGCTGCAGTAGGCACTGCAGATATCACAGCAAGGCATCTCAATTCGGCTGCAAGATCCACAGCCAGATACGCAGCGCCAGGCCTTGCTGCAGGCCCAGAGGCAGTGGCCATCGGGCATGGGCATGCAAAGGATGCAGCCGGAAAACTCAGGGAGCGCACACTTGCCCATTACCTAAACCAGGCGGCCAGGTTCAAGGAGAGGGCACAAGCTACGCACGTTGCCATAGCCCAGTATCAGCCGCAAGGCGCGCAAGCCAAGAAGGCGCAGAGGCTGCTGCACAGGGACTACGCCAATGCAGCCCGTGCGGAGACTAGGGCTTCGTGGTACATTTCCGGCATCCAGGAGAAGAAAAACCTTCTGCTCACTGCAATAAACGACTTCAGGCTTTCAGGCGAAGCGTCCGGTTCAGCAGTTATAAAAGGCCTTGAGAACAGCATAAACAGGCTTAGGCTAAAACAGGTCAAGGCCGCGCGAAGTGCAGGCAACCAGGCACAAGCAGCAGGAGACACCCTGCACGATATGCCTGTCCTGTCGTCTACTGCGGGCAGCGTTCAGCAGATAAGGGCGCTGGCCGATGCCTATTTCAATATGCCTGCACACGAGAGGGCAAGGCAATACTATGACAACATACTTAAAGGATGGGCAGACCTTGACCAGGTGACCGACAGGAGGGTAGGCAATGCAATACGTGCGCTTGAGAACACCGATACGCTGGAGAACAGGCTTGCAGTATGGAAGCTGCTCAACCAGCTATGGATCGGGGCGACTCCTGTTCTTTCTGCAGAGCAGAAGGCAAAGTTCCGCGTAGCTGTGGACCGATGCACTACTGATGAGGGCGCATACGGGATATTCACCCAGATGCACGGAATATACATGAACGTTGCAGGAAGCCGGCACATAAACTCTGTTCCACCGGAGGTACTGCGCGAGATCTCGGGCTTCAGGCACTACGGCACCGGCAGCACCAGGGAGGACATATTCCTTCAGTGGTATGTGCACTACCAGATAGAACTGAGCAGAAGGTCTCTGCAGGCTGCGAGGAGAAATGCAGCGGACGGACTCGCTGCTGCCTGACCTGCTCCATAAATATGCGGCATAACCTAAATCCACAGCAAGATTCTTTACTTTTCCGATTCAATGATATAGTGGCGGTGTAAATGATAATGGCTACTGGCAGGAGAGTTGCGCACAATGAGAGGATGCACCGCAAAGCATCGCACGAAATAGACGCCACGCTCTTAAAATCCAGCAAAAGAATCGAAGGCCTAAGATCAAGGCTTGACAACCTGGGGCCCATGCTGCGCAAGCCAAATACTTCAGCCATACGGGATGCTGTGGATGAACTCGAGATAGTGCGTGCCAAGATGCGCACATACGGCGAGTACGATGCCTATGCATACAGGGCCATGCGCAACGGGCTTGCTCCAAGGCTCAGCGTAGCGCTTAAAAACGGGGATCGCGCAGGCCACATGCGCCAGGTGGAAGCAGAAATGGGCGAGCTGCACGAAAGAGCGCTCGGCAGACTCTCAAAGCGCGGAGTCAAGGGCCTTGCCAAACTTGAACGCAGAGTTAACGCGCTTGACCTGCTTACTAAGTATATGGATGGACATGGAATAATCTCTTCAAGGCTAGCTGCAGCCATCGGGCCAATGGTGGAAAATCAGCTTGGCAAGGTAGCTTCAGGGCGCATAGCCGCAGATATGGGTGCTGACGGATTGCTTTCAGTGGAAAGGAGCATGAGGGACCTGACATACGCTCGCGCGGGATTAGGGTTCATAAACTCAGTGACTGATGCATCAAGATCGTCAACGCATGGCGGAATAAGTATGGCCCTGCGCCTTGTAGGCGCCTATCCTGATGAATGGTACAGGGGGAAGATGACCCAAAGGGAAGTGGAAGGCGAGATAATCGTAGTTGACGGCCAAAGAATCGCCTCCATAATTAACGCGTCGAGCATGTATCTGCGCGAATTGATGGAATCCTATGTGCTTGACAAGGACGCATGCCTTGACAGATTCGGTGGAAACCTGGGGATGCTGATCAAGGAGATCAACGAGAGGAACATGGTGATGTTTGCCAAGGCACATCTGTATCTATCCAACCAGCCGCAGGGCACGGTAAATGAAATAAACGGCATACTGTCTGAAACCAACGCCCTCATGGGGTCATTCGTATCCCATCTAAACAGTACCGACGGCACAATGCTAGCTGCCACGGCAGTGGACTTTAGCAGCATGAATGCGCAAAGCCAGTCTATATTCAGCGCCCTGGAAAGCTCTCCGGATGCCTACGGGTTCAGGCTGGCCCTGCAGGAGCAGGCGGTAGCAATACTTAAAGGCATATTCGAGAGCGCTTCGATACCAGAGGCGTTCAACACTCTCCTCGAGGAAATAATCTACGAAAAGAGGCTCCTATCCCTCTCCAGACGGCACTGGACTGTTGGCGATCTGTCCGGCCATGCTGGCGCAGTTCTCCCGCTAGCCATAACCGGGCCTGATCCAGCGCTTCTCACGCCTCCAACAGTTGCAATGAACGGCCAGTGACTGCAAATGCAATACGGCCAGCAATAAAATGCGCCAAAGCCAAGTAATTCAAACAATGGCGCAGAAACAGCTTCTCTAAAAAATAAAAACGAACTCCAGGTCACTCATCGTCTGAGCCTTCATCCTCGTCGTCGAATTCCTCCTCGTCGAAGTCGTCGCTATCCTCGTCATCTTCGAAATCTTCATCGTCGAAATCTTCCTTCGCCATGTATATCTACCAGCTTATGCAAGCTAAGCAACTTTTCTTAGAAAACTATATAAACCTTGGGTATCTTTTAGGGTTTGGCAGTCGAGGAAGCATTTATTATACATTGATGTTAATATTGCTCCGAATGGGCTCTTAGCTCAACGGTAGAGCGTCCGCTTTGCAGGCGGAAGGTTGCGGGTCCGAATCCCGCAGAGTCCATGCTTATCTGATAGTATGGGAAGAAGAGGGTTTAAAAGGAGTTAGGGTTCAGTTGCGGGGTTCGGTTAGAATGGGTATTCGGGAGTATCTAACAAAACAAAGATATGCAATTATTCTTGGTATAATTACTTTTATATTAGGAATTCTATTTCAACCATTTATACTTCATATTGACAACATCATTTCTAATTATTTCTTCCCAAATACTACTGCACCGTTCCTAGTAATCAGTGAATTTAATCTAAATTCTTCACTACCTTCCATTTCTATAGAAAATTTTGGCAATTCTACAGCAACATATCTGAACATTGAAATAGATAGTAGTGTACCTATAACTGGTTTTAGTACAGGTGGAAATATTCAATTTCAACCACCTAATGGTTGGACTGGTGGGACTACTATTTCTTTCGTAGCTCAAGATATAGTGCCAACCGAAGTTGGTACTATAACATTTTCTGTAGCTGCTCCATCTCAAATTGGTATAATTGTAAGCAGTGATTCTAAATACAAAATCCAGCAAGGTATAACTGGACTTGGGCCTCTAATAAATGCAAGTACAGGTAAACCCGTAAATTCTACTTAAATTAAAAATAGAAGAATTACAATACCAAATAGTGTAATACCTTCACGTTGCCCAAATATAAGCGAACGCATAAAGCACCCTAGGAAAAAGGATAGTAAGATAAATTTCAAAGTAGAAATTGTTTTCATTCTATCTCGACTGCGCAGCCATTTGTTCTGCATAAGAATATAGCTCACTCTTGTCGCTGTGGACGTAATTCAACGTCGTTTCTGGCTTGAGATGCCGAGCAAAGCGAGAGGTAAGGATTAGGTTGCCATTTGTAGCCTTGGAGAACTTAGTAATTGCATAGTGCCGCAGGCTGTGCGTCGTCAACCTATGCAGATGCCTTATTCCCCTTCCGTCCCTCTCCTCACTCTGTCCGTACACTTCATCAAGCCCAGCGAGCCTTATGTAGCTCCTGAAGACTTTGCGCACATAATTCAGCTCTAGCCAAGGGTCCGTACGCTTGGCATGGCTAGCCTCCTTATTTGCATAAAAGAGGTAGCCCTGAGCTGAGCCTATCTGGGCTTCATTAGCCTTGACGTATTCAAGAGTTTCGTTAAAGAACGGTAGCGGTATTATCATGGTGTTGAGGACTCTAGCCTTCTCCGTGAACACCTTAAGCTCACGAGTAGCCTGGTTTATGTCCTCTAGCCTGATTTTTACCGCCTCGCCTATGCGAAGCCCCAGATAAGCCTGATAGCTGAAAAATAGCCTGAATTTAGGGTTATCAACAGCAGCAAGGAACTTGTCCAGCTCTTCCTGCCTAAAGCCCTTATTCAGCGTCCCGTAGCGTGGAATTTGGTTGCTCTTTATGTTGTAAGCCTTTATGTAGTGGTGCAGTATAAGCTCCTTGAGGTGCCTTACCTTTGCTTTGCTCAGGCGTGGCAATAAGCTCTCTAATTGAGCCTCTAGTTGCTGCGCCTCTAATACTGTACCTTTGCCCATCATAAGCACCCCCTCTGGACTCGCTGAGAGTTGAACCGTATATGCACTTTCAAAGAAATGGAAATAAGACTCAGCATAAGTTACACCTTCAATCTCCTCTGCCTCCCTTTCAGGCTCGGCTTGCGGCGCTCCATGCTTGTCAGGCTTAGCATCAAGCTTGAGCTGAGCCGAGCGGGGGTGCTGGGTGCATAAGCAGATAGTATGGACTCGCTGAGAGTCGGACTTAGATTTAAGAACTTAGACCATGAACAGATATTATGAAAGCACAAGCGCCAGTAATAGTGGGAATAGCTCTTCTTCTGTTCATAGGGTTCCTGCTTTTCATGGCATTCTATGGGTTTCAATATATTGTTCATGTCTTTTCAGCCCCTTGAGCGGAGATATACGCTACTAGAATGAAGAGGATGCTAGAATTCCAAAGAGTTAATTGGCTAGGGTTCTCTATTGCTCCGATTAAGAAAACTATGCCAGAAATCAAGCTTAGAGCGACTATAATCCTAGTTATGAAATAGAAGAAGGTTTTGGATATGTTTCCCGCAGAGTCCATACTTGCCTAAGGCGTAGAGGGCTGCAACTTAAGGCAATTGCCATATCTCTGCTACAGGCAAGAGTACCTGTCCTTGGGCGAAACCATGCTGTGCTTATGCGGTTCAAACATGCAGGACATGTCTGCATGCCACAGGCGATGCTACAACTGCGGAGCAGAGCTTGGCTGCGAAGAGGGCATTACCAGCGATTGATTTGCCTGGCATCACGGGCCACTTTACGGCAACTTCGTCAAACAATCACTTTTTAAGCATGCGTTACCATTATTGTCTGTCGGAGACCATGCTCACAACATACGGCTACATATTCCTTGCCAGCATACTTTTCTCCTTGATATCCCTAGTTTACTATCTGCTAAACTCGCTACGCTCATTCAAGTCGCCCAAATACTCCTATGCTGATGGTGATGCCGATACAGATGACGTTACTGCTGTTGTGCCTGTCTACAACGAGGACGAAGAGACCTTCAGAAAGTGCATAGAGAGCCTGCGCCTACAGGCATCGCACATACTTGTCGTTGGCGATTCGTCCCTGGAGCCATACCGTTCAATAACGCATGCAAATGGCGGCAGTTTCGTCTACCAGGACGTGCGCAGGGGAAAACGCGGCTCCATATCCAACGCCATGAACTACGTAAGCACCAGGTATGTGCTGTTCGTTGACAGCGATACCGAGGTGCCAGAAGGCTCGGCGTACAGCATGCTCTCCAAGTTTACAGAAGATGTGGGAGGGGTGGGCACTGCCGTGTCGGCAAGGATAACCCGGTCAGATAACGTATCATACTGCTCAGAGTTCTTCGAGAAGCTAAAGGAAGTGATATTCAGGGCAATGTCTATAAACGGGAGCGTGATGGTCCTTGACGGAAGGTGTGCCATGTACCGCACTGACCTGGTAAAGGGGTTCATGCTCTCAAAAGAATACACCCAGAACATGGCATTTGGAAAGAAAAGCCTCCTTGCCGAAGACAGGCACCTCACCGGTTACGTTGTGAGGTCAGGCTACAAGACGATAATCGACTACAACGTCACCGTAGTTACTGCCCCTCCAAGGAACTTCAGGACCCTGTTCCGCCAGACAGTGAGATGGTCCAGGGCAGGGTATTTCTACTTTTTTAAGGAGGTTGCTGATGGAAGCTACTTCAAAAGGGGGCTATTCTACTCCTTCGACATGGCGTACATGTACCTCTTCCCGATCGCATTGATCTCCATTGGGTTAGTAAGGCTCAATCTTGCCTTCTCAAGGGGCATTGGGAACTACCTGTCGTTTGAGATACGCCACTACGGCACCCTGCTCGCACTAAACTTCGCGCACGTCAGCGACAGGTTTCTTGTGTCTTTGTGGGTGCAGCTGCTTGTCCTGCTGGGTCTTGCAGTCTTCGGCATCGCAATAGGGATCAGGATAACCAAGGGCAAGAAGAAGAAAACCCTTGTCCTGGGGATAGTGGCGCTGCTGATGATGTTCGCCGCATCGATATACGGCCTTCTTACCGTCTGGAAGCAGAACGAATGGCTCACAAGATAAGCCATCCGGCGCATGCCAGCAGCAAGTACGGGGGAAAGGTATATCTTATTTCTCAGGCAAGTACTCTTAGATCCGATGGCGCTTAACCGAGGAGTTGCGTTCTACATACTTGCCATAGCCGCAGTGCTGATCTACGGCGTGATCGGCACATACGTGCTTGGGCAGGGGGGCAACTTCAATGTCAAGGTGAATTCATGGAACCAGGCCCTGTATTTCACCGTAGTCACGATATCAACTGTAGGCTATGGGGACATAACGCCAGTGACACCGATAGGCAGGGACTTTGTCATAGTTTTAATAATATCTGGGCTAAGTATATTCCTCAGTGCACTTACACTGCTATCTGGTGAATTCTTGAGCGCAAGAGTCGCAAGCCTCTATTCCGGGATGTCTGCCGTTGACAGGAGGAAGATGAACAACCACATAGTGCTTGTGGGATACGATGCAGTCAATTCCATGGTGGCCCGCAAGCTCAAGGAGCAGAGGCGCAATTTTATCGTGATAACAGGCGACAAGCCCACTGCGGATGCTCTAAGGAAAAACGGCTACAGTGCATTCGTGGAGGATTATACCTCAAAGGCAGAGCTGGAAAAATTCCATCTCGAGCGCGCTTCTGACATAGTCATAGACCTGCGGGACAACTCAAAGACGGTATACGTCGTTCTCGTGGTCAAGAAGCTTGCAAAGGGCGCTAAGATATCGGTTGTGGCTCCAACTGCCGAGTCAGAAACGCACCTTAAGGATCTTGAGGTCGACAATCTCATAAGCCCGGCGACAATGGCGGCAGAAATGCTCACAAAAGCACTTGATGGGGACCAGGATACGGCATCTGAACTGGGCAGCAAATAGGCATGTCAACCGGATCATGCGGTGAGCTACAAATCAGTCAAAACAGCTGGTGTAAATGGCCGACATAAAACGTTGCGAGTGGTCTGTCTCAGACCCTATATATATAAAATATCATGACAGCGAATGGGGGGTTGCTGTGCACGACGATCGCAGCATGTTCGAGTTCCTCGTCCTGGAGGGAGCGCAGGCAGGGCTAAGCTGGCTCACAGTGCTTAAAAAGCGCGATAACTACCGTAAGGCATTCGACAATTTCGATCCTGAGAGAGTAGCAAGATATGGCAAAGCCAGGATCGAAAGCCTGCTTAGGGATCCAGGCATAATACGCAACAAGCTAAAGGTAGAGTCTGCCGTAACCAATGCAAAGGCCTTCATCCAGGTGCAGGATGAGTTTGGCAGCTTCGATTCCTACATATGGCGGTTCGTAGGCGGCAAACCGGTAAGAAACGGGTGGAAGAGCATAAAACAGATACCGGCTCGCAGCCTTCAGTCGGATGCTCTTAGCAGGGACCTTGTAAAAAGGGGATTTCGGTTCGTGGGCAGTACAATATGCTATGCACATATGCAGGCAACAGGCATGGTCAACGACCACGTGACATCATGCTTCAGGTACAAAGAGCTCTGAACCTATTTTGCCTTCTCAAGAAGCGCAAGCCTGGCAAGCATGGCCTCCAGCTGGATTCTCTCATTGGCGCCTTCCACTATCCTGAAGTTGTAGTCGCCTATGTTGCTTATAAGCCTGAGCTTCAGCCTGTCGTCAACTTCCATGTTTAGAGCCTCCCTGTGGCACTGCACTAGTATATCCTCGCCGCTCATACCGTACGATAGGAACAGCGTGTTCAGCTCGTCTCTTGCCTTTGAGAAGTTGCCTCCAAGCGCATACTTCAGCATTGCAGCAACCTCTTTTGGCCTTGCCTTGGAAGCTATCTCGTAGACTGTCTTCTCGGTTATGGCCTTGTTCGATATGGCGGCTCCCTGGAGCGTGTTTGTTATCTTCCTGAGGTCGCCCTCGCTTACATATATCAGCGCCTCTATGGCCTTGTCGTCTATCTCAAGCCCTTCGCCCTTGACCACCCTGCTTATGTATTCGCGCATCTCCTCCTCCTTGAGGAGCTTGAACCTGAGCACAACGCACCTGCTCTGTATGGGCTCGATTATCTTGCTTGCGTAATTGGCGCTTAGCACAAACCTCGTGGTCGATGAGTACTTCTCCATTGTCCTTCTAAGGGCATGCTGGGCCTCGGACGTCAGTGCGTCAGCCTCGTCAAGAAATATTATCTTCACAAGTCCGCTTGAAAGCGGAATGGTCTTTGCAAATTCCTTCACCCTTCCCCTTATGACATCTATGCCCCTGCTGTCGCTTGCATTGAGCTCTAGGAAGGCCTGGTTAAGGGACTCGCCATAAAGCTCCTTTGCCATGGCTACGGCCGAGGTGGTCTTCCCCACTCCTGCAGGGCCTGAAAATATCATGCTTGGAAAGCTCCTTTCCTTGACGAAGGCCTTCAGCCTGTCTACTATGGCCTTCTGCCCAATGACCTCATCAAGCCTGGCAGGTCTGTACTTCTCAGTCCACTGTAGATCTAGAACCTCCATGAAAACCACTAGCAGCAGCAAGATACATCTGTGCATGCAGTCTTTTATTTGTTGCTATCCTGGCGTTTGTGAATCGGGATGCCATACAACTTCGAGAGTATACGGGCGATCCCTACCAACCACATCCAGACAAAAGATGACCCTGGCCTAGCACTAATGCAAAATCAAAGGCCTTCCTAATGCTGCTTAGATGGGGCAACGAAAAGCCCTGGTCCTGAAAAACCCCCCCAAGGCGCTACATGCAAACCCATAGCGTCCCCATCCAAATCAAAGCCCTTTGCTCACGCCGCAATATTGCCTAGGGCGATGGCGGCATCCTGGATAGCCGCTTGCAATAAAAGCCCCATTGGCATACTGCTCAAACCCTCGGTTCAGGCCTCTTCTTCAGGACCCACTCGTACTCGTTATCGATCCTGTCATATGCCTTCTCAAGCTTTTCCCTGTCAACGCCTTCTGGCAGCCTTTCAAGCTCCACCGAGTGCTTGTGCAGTCTGTCGAAGAGGGCCTTATGTCCTTCCTTCATTATCTCTATGCGCTCTTCATGCCTCATACCTACCACAACTGTGAATCTCATACAATGTATTTACGCATTGCCATCGGATTCGGTGTAGCCCTGGTGAATGGCAGTCAAAGGGTCCTTAAGGCGTCTATCGGCTCCATTTTCGATGCTTTCCATGCGGGGTATATCCCTGCTATTATGCTTATTGCTATTGCAACTGCAATAGAGTCTGCTATAACTGACGGAGTGAAGATGGGCATGACCTTCGACGACTGGGAAGACGGGCTGCTTGCGCCAGGCACTCCCGCGCCTATTGCCACTCCGCTGCCAGTGCCTTGCGCTCCTGCCTGCCCTGCGCCAGGCAGTCTGCCTGCGCCTGTGTTTACCTGGAAATGCGGCCCGCTGCCAAGCCCGCCGGGCCCTGCGCTCCCAGATCCGGCATATGATATTGTATATGATGCTACCATCCCTGCAGCAAGGCCTATCATGCCACCAAGTACTCCTATGATCATTGCCTGGAACAGGAATATCAGCATCACATCCCTGCTCTCAAAGCCTATTGACTTCAGTATGCCTATGTCATGCACTCTTTCGGATACGGCCATCAGCATCACGTTCATTATTCCTATTGCGGCTACAAGCAGAGATATGCCTGCTATTATTATGTACAGCCCCTGGGTGCTGCTTGCTATGGATGTGAACGTGTTCGCCAGCTGCTGAGTATCAATTACACGCGCATTGCTCCCGTATACTACCTCTATAAGGGATGCCAGTGAGCTGACGTTCTGCGGGCTGTTGGCTTCTACCAGTATCTCGTTGAAACTCTGCTGGTGGAGTATCGTTTCAGCAAATGGAAGCGAGACTATGACGCTGCTGTCTATGGATACCAGCGATGAGCCGTGCGACTGCAGTATGCCTACCACCGGTATGTATATCTTTGACTTCGAGGCGCCGCTGCCGGTCTTTGCTGATCCGCCTGATGCCACAAGCGTTCCAGTATCCCCTACCATGGCTGTCTGCAGATTAGGGTCTGAAGATGACGCAAATGCTATGTCGTGGCCGACCACTGCATCAGGAGAGAATCCGTCGGGGTAGTATGTGCCATTGTACAGGGCTGCCGAGGAACTCCCAAGGATGGTCTGCAGGCCGTTTGCCGACACTCCTATTACGTCAACAGAAAGATTGTATCCATCCAGGCTAAGGGTGCCCTGTCCAGATACTACAGGTATTGCCGTGCTCACGTTAGGAAGGGCTTCGAGATTGGCTATGTCCGCGCTTGTAAAATGCGTACTGCCGGATGGCATTATGAGTATCGCATCAGGCCCAAGCGCCTCAAACTGGTTCTTTATGTTCTGGTCTGCGCCTGCCGTCTGGGAAGTGAGCGCAACTATCGAAGCCACTCCTATGACGACCATTATTACTGTTAGCACGGTCCTGAACTTCTTTTCACCTAGCTGCCTGGTTCCCAGCCTCACTATATCCTTTGGCTCCATCCAAAGACCTTCTATGTCCTCCTCGGTCCCTGTGCCTTCCTATTCATGAAGCGCGGATAGGCAAATATTGCCGCCACTGCAATAACGAAGACCACAGCCATTATGTATATGGCAGTGCTGCCTGAGGAACCGCCTCCCTGGGCGCCACTGACAGGCAACCCCGATGCGGATCCAGAGCTGCTGCCCACGGTTACGCTCACATTCACCATGCTGCTCATGTTCTGCCTGAAATTGCCCTGATAACTGAGCTTTACCGGAATGTTGTATGTGCCTGGTCTAACCGAGGAGTTGGCCATAAGCGCCAGGCTTACTGCAGTGGGTGACTCTATGCCTATGCTTCCTATATAATCCGAAGTTGTAACTCCGTAATACCCGAATCCTGCTGGCAGTATGGCGGCCGCATTTGCGTTAGACACAGAACTGGTTCCCGTATCCGTCACGGTGAATGCTATCGAGAATATGCTGCCCGGGCTGACTGTAGAGGGCGTGACGCTTATGCTGGATGGTATCATGTCTATTGTGCCCCCGGATAGCATGGAGAAGCTGTCAGCCGCCTGCTCAAGCCTGCTCTGGTTTATGAACGTAGCAGAAACGTTTATGTAAAATATCTGCGATCCGTTTTCGTACATCCTCTCAGGAACGTACACGGTGCTGTGCGGAGCTATTGCATCTATAACTATGGGCTCATACCCAACAAATTCCATGCCGCTTTGGGAACTCGATATGGCAGCCTTCGCAGATACATTGGTCAGTGTTGTGTTCCCTGTGTTGGTGAAGCCGAAAGTCAGGTTGTTTATCTGGCCTGTAACAAGCGATCCAGGCGAGACGTTCATCTCAAGCGGCAATGAAGACGGGCAGCTTACTACGTCGAAAGTGACGTTCCTTTCCTCGCTGTCCGTATATAGCGCCGCAAAATAGTAAAAGTTCACTGACACCGGCACAGTTATGAAGGAAGAAGTGTTCACGCCTGCAAACACTGGCATGGTGACGTTCAGGGTTGTGCTTGCGTTTACCGTGCCTGCATATACCAGGGCCGGATACAGGCCGTCCATCTTGCCTATGCTCAGCTCTACGCTCTGCAACTGGTCCATGATGTTCTTGCTGGGGTTGGTTATGGCAAGCTGCACGTAGTTGGTTGTGCCTCTGCACAGGGTGGTAGTAGTCGCATTCAGGTAGAACTGCGGCGGTATCGGGTTAGAAGCCGTGCCTGTCTGCGCAAAAGCCATCGGCGCCACTACGGACGCGGCCAGTATTATATACATCATTGTTTTCGTGCTCATCTCAAAACCTCTTCCTTCACCATTTTACCATCTCGTATGTGTATTACATGATCGCAATGCCTGGTGATGTCAAAGTTGTGGGTGACCATTACTATGGTCACATGCTGCGTCTTGCACACGTTCTTAAACAGCTTTATGACCTCATCTCCAGCCTTGGTGTCCAGGTTGCCTGTGGGTTCATCAGCAAGTATCAATGACGGGCTGTTTACAAGGGCTCTTGCTATGGCAACCCGCTGCTGCTGCCCGCCGCTAAGCTGCGTGGGCCTAAGGTTCATCCTCTCTCCAAGCCCCAGCTCAACAAGAAGCCTTTCAGCCTTCTCCCTCCTCTGGGAATCTGTCATGCGGCTCACCATCAACGGCAGCTCCACATTCATGCGCGCATCTATCCCGTTTACTAGGTTGTATGCCTGAAATACGAACCCGAGCTTGCTGTTCCTAAATCTTGCAAGCTCTGTTCCGTTCATATCCGAAGTTGCAACTCCGTCTATGTATATCTCCCCTCTGCTTGGCCTGTCTATGGTCCCAAGCAAATGCATCAGCGTAGACTTCCCGCTTCCGGAAGGTCCAACAATGGCAACGAACTCGCCTTTCTTAAGTGAGAATGACACTTCGCTAAGCGCATCAACTTCCACTGCCCCTGTGCTGTACACTTTAGATACTTTGTCTACCTTTACTGCGATATCTGCGATTGTCATATGCATCATGGCTAACGCATTAAGATTTCCTTCAAGTAGTGGATCTGTCAATCCCATTATATATAATCTCCCAGCGATTTCGCATTAAAAACGAAATAAGAAACATGCCTGGCATCCGTCATTGTACCTCTCACAGGAAGGATTTCGCTATATTGCGAAATATGGCCAATGGCACTGCGCCTGCCCAGAAAAATACTTCGTTCAAAATGCGAAATGTTAAGAAATGCATATATATCTTATCCGGCACAAGGAGTCTGCTTGCGCAGTGATATCGGATGAACAGGCATGGAGCTACAAAGGAGGAGATAATAAAACTCATCTCCCACGGGGACAACACCCTAAGTGCCATATGCAAGAAGCTTGGCCTGGCACCATCCACAGTAAGCAAACACCTGCAGGATCTCGAGGACCATGGCATAATACGTCAAAGGGACGTTCCTTTCAAGAAGTGGAAGTATTATGATCTTAACCAGGAGATAAATGCGGAGAAGGTCCGAAAGAGCGGAGTTACGGTAAACAGGATGATAGTGGTGTCTGCCATTGCCGTTCTGGGTCTTATGGCATCTCTGTACGCACTAGGGGCATATTACTCAAGGCCTGCACAGCAATCTTCGTACGTTCCAATAAGCATAACGGATCCGCCAATTGTGCCGCAGGGCACTCGCGCTCTTTACATAAACTACTCCTCGCTAAAGGTCCATGTCAGTTACAGCAACGCAAGCTCAGCATGGCTTGACCTCAATTCCAGCGGCAGGCTAAACCTCATGAGCCTCATAAACGAATCCCAGATAATAGGCCTTGCAGATGTCAGGCAAAATGCAGCTGTTGATGGCATCAAGTTCAACATAACCTATGCAAGCATAACCATAGGGAATTCCAGTTACAGCGTCTATGTCCCTATAAGGGAGGTGGTTGCAAATGTCACTAACGGTGGAATCATAAACGACTCTTCCGATGTCCTGATGGATTTCTATCCGTCCATAGCCACGCTGTCCACGCAAAACACCACCGTATTCATACTTGTGCCAGCTTTGAGGGCAGCAGTGTTCTCAAACCCAGGCATGATAACCCGTGTAAACTCCGGGGTGGGGATACGACTTACCACCCCTATTGGAGGCATGTTCAGCGCCAGGTTCTTCGAAAAGCCGGACATAAACGCAACGGTGTCAAACGCAACCCTAGCATTTGATTCAGGCAGCGTCTCGTTTGATGCATCCATAAGCAACCACGGCTCAAGCAACCTTACCGTAATAAGCATGTCTATAGTAAATGGCACTAACGATTCACAGTTCAGGCAGCCTATTGCAGTGCCGCTAGGCGCATCTGCCCAAGCTCAGCCTGTCCAGGTAGCGGCGGCTACATACATAAACCAGCGAATATCTGAATCAGGGGGTGAAGCATCGTCACGCCCATCGCCAAACGGGTCAGACTTCTATGTCATGAGATACGGTGGCAATGCGGCTTACGACGGCAACTTCTTCGTCCAGTCAAACTCCAGCGTAATTATAAATGCCTCTGCGGTATATTCCGATATACAGTGCTGCGGGATTAATTCTGTAAATATAACCCTAAAGAGCCCGGTCAACAGCATAAGGATATCTGGCATCACTGGGCCAACAATCCGGGCCCAGGGATTCTTCACTACGATGGATGGGGGCATGGACTTTATGGTGAACTACAATGGCACTCTCTCATCACCTTACGGTGCAATGCCCCTGCCTGCGCCGCAAGAGCCGCTGGGATACAGCATAGGCCCGCATTCGGCTGCTAGGTTCGCATACAACGGCCAACTCGGCTTAAATCTGCCAACCAATCCATCCGGCAGCTACAGACTGCTGGTATTCACAGACAAAGGCGTGCTTGAAGGAAATGTCACAGTGGATTAATTGGCGATAGCATGGATGAGAAGGCGCCCCCAGACAGGAAGCTCATGCAGATGATAGCCATTGCAACGGGATTTCTGGTGATAATAGCAGGAGTGCTGCTTGTTTATGTGTATCTTTCAGGTGCACACTAATATAGTGGTAAATATGTCTACAAGAACCTATAATGGATGGACAGGCATTGAGATGGTTGGATTGCTGCTGATTGCGCTTGGCGCAGCATTCTTCGCATATTCTGCATACAACTATTTCGCCTCGCCGGCTCTGCCAAGGCACCTCTCAGGATCTGGCGGCGCATCTACTCAGACCGGCAGCAGCCAGCAGGCTACAGCCGCAAGCGGGCGCATATACAACAGGAGTTCATTGCCTGTTGGCACAACCTCTTTCAGGATGCCGATACTGCTAACCATGGGGGACATGCTGTCTGGGATTCTCATGGCACTGCTAGGCCTTGTGACTTTCAAGTACGGCGGGCTACGCAAGATCCTTAAGGCAAGGTGACTTGCGTAGAAATGTCTGCTGCGAAGGCGGCAAGCCCCAAAGCCAAGCTCTTTACGCAGCTACTGCACAAGGCAGGCTGCAACATGCATTCCACGGATGCCGTTTTATAAATTCCCTGATGTAAGATCATGGTGGGAATTCCATGCCAGAGCAGAACAACCAAGAGCAGTTCTTAAGGGAGCTGAACCAGTTTCTTGGAGAAGCATCCCGGTCTACCTATGCTGGCGGAATGGCCGGAACTGTTGAAGGTGGATACACTGCACTGGCATACCGAAAAGGGGACTGGAACTATAAGGATATGTATACCGGGTGGTTCAGGTCATGGGGGACAGAGACAATATTCTACAAAGGCCGCCCGGTATGGGTGCAGAATTATGGCGGGGGCATGGAAGAGAAACATGTACAAGACACCGCTTTTGCACATGAAACCTTCGAATTCCTAAAGAAAGCCCTTAAAAGCGGCGAAAAGGCAGGGCAATTCCAACCCAGGGGCCAGAAATTCTTCAAGGATGGGGACTGGGAGTATCATAGCTCCCTGAATGGGGATATCTCCGCATTCACTGGCAGCGAAGAAATCAGGCATAAAGGAGAAAGGGTATTTTTCCATGACTTTGTCGGTGGAATTGTAATCCCCAAAGGCTAATTCCGCCAAGTACCTGGCCGCTGCACTGGCGTTTGCCATTCAGGCAGATGCAGGGGAAGAGATTTGAACTCTTGCATCCACGTTATTTTTTGTTTTTCGTATTGCATTTGAACACTCTCGCTTGGCTTAGTTTTTCAACCTCGACGCTAGAATATATTGATTCTGGCGTCCGATTCTGAAATATTTTAGTTTGCCCTCTCTTTCCAGCTTAATCAAGTGCTGTGAGGCGGTATACCACGCTATTCCTATCGCAATGCCTACCATATGAGAAAAGGGATTTTGGCCCCTTTTCTCATGCTGTACAGGAAATACGGGGCAGAGGGCACGCTCATCAACAGGCTTGCCAACTGGAGGTACCTCTTCGAGCACAGATACAGTTCCGAGCGCGAAAAGCTTGTAGGCGAGACCTGATCGCAGGCCTGTAAGCAGATTTAATACTGCGTCCCTCTAATTCCTTTATGAATATTTACTTCTCTGCTTCAGTTAGAGGCGGGATAATAGATATTTCCACCTATGCTGAGCTGATAGAGCATCTGGAGAGATATGGCACGGTGCTCACGAGGCACCTTGCCGACCATAAGGGGATCAGCCTTGACCCTTCACACGAGAACAGCGTAAGGATCTACAACAGGGACTTGAAATGGCTGGAGGAAGCGGACGTGGTGGTTGCTGAGGTTTCATCGCCTTCCCATGGCCAGGGATGGGAGCTTGCAAAGGCGCAGGAGCTTGGGAAGCCCGTGCTCTGCCTCTATAGGCCCTCTCCAGGGAGGCACCTTTCCGCCATAATAGATGGCAACAAATACCTGGTGGTCAAAAAATACGATGCAATAGGGGAAGCAGAATCGCAGATAGACGAGTTCCTCAGGGAGCGCTAGGCGGCTTGTACTAGAGATGGAAGATCGCATTCCTGTCGATCCCGGTCTCCACAAGATGGCGTTCATCCAATCGGATCCATGCCAGCTCTCCTGCTTCAACCTGCCTTATAGTCCCTTTCCACCCCGTTACTGCATAATAGTAGCAGTCCTGATCCTCACGCTCCGTTAGGTATCTTTGCTGGAAGAAAAGCCAGTATTTTGTAGGCTCAACGTCAAGCTCCTCACGGCAGCCCCTTATTAGCGCCTGCTCAAGGCTTTCTCCATGTTCTACATGTTCCCCTGGAAGGGCAAGCTTGCCAGGATCTATGGATTCATGTTCAGGTCGTCTCTCTGCAAGGAAGAGTTCTTCCTTCAGGAAAACGAAGATCACACAGCTTGCCTTCCTGGTCATGCCTTCAGCCTGCGCATGCCCTGCTTAGGTTCATGGCCAGCCCTGGCGCTTTCAGCCACACTGCCCAAATGCCCTTCCAGCATGGTTCGTACACTATCTGGAACTCGGCTGCCAATAACTACGGAATCGCAGCCGCCGAATCTCGCAAGCTCGTCGAATGCTCCGCTCACGGACCTTGCAAGGCCCTCATCAAGAGCCACGCCCGGATTGAATTCGACATTATTTATTATCAGAGTCCCATCGTCCCTTGCCATCTTCGGATCCGCCTTCCCAATTATGGCCCCTTCATGCAGTATCGGCATTGCATAGTAGCCAAATGACCTGTCCTTTTTAGGCGTGTACATCTCCACCCTCAAATGCAGCCCGAAAAGCCTTTCGGCCCTGTCCCTGAACCAGATGAGGTTGTCAAACGGCGAGAGTAACGTGGTACGTGTGGCCAAAGGCCCTGCGGATGCAAGTTTTTCTGCGATTCCAAGATCGCCTGCCAATACATATGCATCATCCTTCCATCCGCTTACCCTTATCTTTACAACAGTGCCTTCTGCGACGAGTTCCTCAAGCGTGGCTCTCGTTTCCTTTATGTTCTGACGATAGTAGTCGTTCACGTCTGCAGCGGTGGCAATCCCCTGGGCCATGAGGGCGTTAGTTGCCGCCCACCTCCTGAAGTCCGCAAGCGAGTGGCTGCCTTTCCTGAATTTGGATGGTATGACGCGCTCAGGCAGATCATAATACGGCTGGAAGTTGGCTCGCCTCTGCACTGCAAGGTATCCCTGCCTCCATAATATCTCCAGCGCAACGCGCTCAGGCTTTCTGTCCCACCAACCCTTCCTCTCATCGCGCCTGGCATCTACGAAATCTTTAGAGGATAATGGCCCTTCTTCTTTTATCCTCTCCAATACCGCGCGCAAAACCGAGTCTGGGTCACCGCCAAGCTGCCTGAGCCTCATGTTGCTTATTGGCTGGCTTCTCCTGTTCGTTATCTCAGGGCTGATATGGGGGTAATCTTCAGAGGGTATGAAACACGCTTCGTGGCTCCTCTGCTCAAATAGGGCGCGGTCTGGAAACAGGAGGGAGTCAAGGTCTGTCCTATCATAAGTGCCTATCCTGCTGAAAATGACAAGATAGTGGCTCCTGTCAACAACATTGACGCTGTCAAGCTGCAGCAGCCGTATCTGCTTTATGGCATCGAGTATGGATGGCTTGCCTCTGGACCTATCACCAGCAGTAAGACCCTGCTTCATAAGGGCAAGATTCCTGACGACTTCAGTCGTAACCGCAGGCACTCTGTCCCTTTGCAACGCCCCCAAATTATCAACTCCCATGATAATGCATCAGAGGTGCTTATATCGGTTTCTGATCATGCGCGCCTCAACCCTTCGTGATAGAACGCGCTCATTATGTTCTGCTGCCACCTGGTTCCACGGTCCGTCATACTTATCGAGCCATCTCCTGATTCGGTGAGGCCCTTTGCACTCATCTCCTCGAATATGGCCCTGTAGACATTCCTTGGATCCGTCCCGAACATTACCCTGAATTCCTGCACGTCTATCGTGCCTGTCGCCACGCTGTGCATGAGATACTTCGCCATCCGTGCATCTGTATTGGCTTGCGAGGACTGGAAATCTGCAGCAGTAAACAGTCCGCGTTCCATGTCCGTCGTGAACTTTTTGGGATTCCCTACCGACATGAAAAGGTATCCGTTGACAAAGCTGTACGCGCCTGCACCTATTCCCAGGCTCTCTGTGCCTACCCTGTAGGAAAGATCGGAATATGCCTGCGGGTGCCCCGGCCTGATGAAGTGCCCTTTTTTGTAAAGGACATATCCATTATCCTCAAACGTGCCTTTTGTGTAAAGATACCACCTGTGTTTCTCATCGTCGTCTATCTGCGCGTCGAGGGTTCCCTTCCTTATTCGCAGCTCTGCGACTGTATTCCCATACACTATGTATGAGTAGGTGGTCACGCTTTCCGGGCCAAGCCCTATCACGATTCCAAGATCGCGCTGCCACTGTTCAAGCTTCTGCCCAGGTATCCCGTATAGCATATCGACGTTTACCGTGCGGAACCCCGCCTGAATGGCATCCTGCAGCGAGCGCAAGCCCTCGCTTGCGTTGTGTGGCGAGCCCAGCTTGTCCACAAGTATGTCAGAATCCGCGCTCTGATACCCTATCGACAGCCTGTTGATTCCGTGCGATACCACCTCGGCGTAATAGGCCCTGTTGAAATCGGATGGATTTCCTTCGAGGGTTATCTCCATTCCTGCGCTTGTTCTGAATGCGCTTTTTGCAAACCCAACAATCCGTCTGACCTGATCTGCGGAAAGAAGCGATGCGGTGCCACCGCCCATGTAGATTGCGGCAAGTGTCCCTGACCTAAACCTTTCGGTCTGCGCATAGGCGGCCATCTGCGTCTCCAGTGCACTCACGTAGGGGTCGAGGAAGTCGTAGCCTGCGCCCTTTGGCATCTTCGCCTTGAAATATGGACAGGAGTTGCACCTCACCTTGCAATAGGGTATCGAAACGAACATCGTGAACTCCTCTCCCTGTGCAAGCCTCTGCGTAAGTGCAAGATTTCCGGCAAACTGCTCCTTGGCCCCTGGGCCTGCAGGCATCGCCGGAGGATACTGGAATACATTAACTCCAGGAATGCTTCTCAGCGGGATTAGCTCTTCGTTATGTCCTGTCTGTCTTGTTTTCACGGTCATAGATTCCACCATTGGCGTATCTTATGGTTACAAGGAATTCCTCTTTCAGGCGGTCGGCATCGGCTTCTCCCAGCTTCTCATGGTTCCAGTTCATTGCAGAAGTCGTGAATGTGGCGCTCTGCTGGCACACTCCCCTTATCACGGAGCAGTGGTGTATGCCTTCTGCCAGGCATATGACAAACGACGGCTTGAGTTCTCCCTGCAGGAAATCTACTATATCCTGCGTCATGCGCTCCTGCATGGTAGGCTTGCTTGCAAACTTTGCAGCAACTCTTGATAGCTTGGACAGCCCTATCACCCTTCCGTTTTCAGGAACATAGCCTATGCTTACGTTGCACTCGAAAGGAAGCATGTGGTGTATGCATATTGAATACGTCTTTATTCTGCTTTGAGTTATCAGTGTGCCGCGCTTTGATGCAGGCCCATCAAACTGCGTGACGCGAAGATCCCCAGCATGCTCTTCGTAGAGTTCCCTGTAGAATCCTGCCACCATCCGTGGGGTGTTTGCAACGCTCTCGTCATCGAACCAGCCTAGCTCGGCATGCAGCCGTGTTACCAGCCGCTGTAGCTCGTGCTCTATAAGAGCCCAGTTTGCCCCTAGAGTCGCGCTGTCCTTGCGCCTTAGCGATTTGATTCCAGTTTCACCGCCTTGCCAGTGCTCCTGGTGCCCGTCAACGTATCCCTGGAGCATTAGCTGGTATTCCTCCAGCTCAAGGTTTATGGTTCTCACGCCCTCTGTCTGCAGTATCCGCTCGCCGGTTGGGAAGGTCTGGTTCTCTGCACCGACTACGTTTCCTACACCGTAGTGGACTACCGCTCCGGCGCACATGTGGCACGGCATAAGCGTCGAGTATAATGTGGAGCCTTCAACGGCCTGCTTGCCCGCAGACCTTATCGCATCCTCAAGGCAGTCTATCTCTGCATGGGCCATGCGGTTGCCTGTCTGTATGCGCATATTGTGCCCTCTGCCGATTATCGCACCATCTTTTACCAGTATAGCGCCTATAGGTATTCCACCTTCCGTCATGCTCTTTCGCGCCTCCTCCATGGCGGCCTCCATGAACTTCAAATCAATTCCATGCATCTGCGCTGCCTGTATTCCTTTTGTTTTCATACACTGACCCAATCATCTCAGTTCAAGCGGGATGGGTGGGAATAGGCTGGAGCTGCCAGCATTGGGATGGGCATGCGGCCAGCTAAGAACGAGACGAACAAAATAATCCGTTTGTCCAGATCCATCATATCCCCAAGACCCGTGAAGAGTGTTATAGCAGGGCTTTTATTTAAGTGTCATCTCGGTATTTCTGATAAAATCAGACAAAAAAACAATACGTGTCTATCATTTTATGATAAATGTATTAAAACAGATGTTATTTACAACGTGATAAATACCATCTAATTTAAATATCTGATTAAATGTTATATAGTATGTAAGCATGGAGGGCGACCCAATCAAGGTACGGGAAAGATTCGAGGAGCTGAAGAGGCACTACCCGTTTTATATAGTGCTCAAGAAACTGAACGGCAGGTACTATGTATACAGGCATACCAGCGTCTGGCACAGCGACAAAAAACGCACCGTAACCAAAGCAGAATATCTGGGGAGGATAAATGATGAAGGAGTATTCGTAAAGAAGAAGCTTTCTGCAACTGATGACATAGACAATGCCGCTGCACTTATCACTGAACGCGGAGGCGAGATAATATGGCACAGGCAGCATGGCCAAGAACTCGATGCACAACAGAAAACAAACATGCCAACAAAGGGCTCAGATCTTAGGCTCCTGACTGCATTAAGCATGAATGCGAGGATATCTATAGCAAAAGCGGCAAGGATATCAGGAATCGACAAGCAGACAGCATATAATAGGATAGGCAACCTTGAGAAGCAGCTGGGGCTCAAATACATACTGGAACTGGACCTGTCCAGCCTTGGATACATACCTTATCTTTTGTTGATAAGATTCGAAGGGAAGGCGCCGAGCCAGACGGAGATCGAGAGTGCATTCGTACGAAACCCCATGGTGCAGTTTGCAGCCAGGACAAAAGGAGAATATGATATTGTGGCATACCTGCTTGACACTACGGACACAGTCAAAGTGATAGAGGACTTTAGGAGCCTCATGATAAATACTGAACTCGGAAAACATGGGATGCTGTGGAATCTTGTGCCTATAGGCATGACATATTCCTTCGTGCCATTGAGAAACGAGTTTATAGACGCAACGCTTAAGACTATAGAAAAGGCTAGGAAACGCAGCTATAAATCTGGCGGCATTCTAATGCGCAGGGAATTTGCCATTCTCAAAGAACTGAATGCCAACAGCACAGCCAGCTTTTCTGAGATAGACAGGAAATACGCGCTTGCCAGCGGATCGGCGAGATACGCATACCACGACCTGAAGTCAAGAGGTGTTATTGTGAGGCCAACAATAGCAATCCCAGATCTTCAATCGCAGTATATAGGAATGCTTCATATTGCAAACATATACGAAAAACAGGTCGAGGAGAACAGGTATAAATTTCTCATGGACATAATTGAACAAGGACAGATAGCAAACAAGTACCTACTAACAGGAAATATAGGCGCTCCAGAGGGCACGGTTTTGTTCCAGCAGCTAACTAGCGATAAAGGCATAGATGACGTGGCTGAGCGGATAACAAAGGAGCTGGAAGGCAGCACAGTGACTTCCACTGTAATTACAAAAATAATGGTCGGCTCGCTGTGCAGCAGGAGGTTCGACAACGACCATTCAAGGCAGCACAGGCTTCTTGTGGAATCGGGCAAGCTCAGGCCCAAAGAATTGGCCAACTACGAGTAAAATAACAAGGTGCGCGTGGAAGCGCATTGAATAAATCAAATCCACATATACTTACGCTTAATATGCCGAAGAGAGCACTGTTCCACCCGTTAATCCATGCGCAAAGGTGGTATAAAAGGCTTTCTTCCCATTGATAAAGTTGTACGATCCCGAAATTTGTTTCTCACGACAAACCGACTGAGGCATTTGAGTCTGAAAGAATAAGTGAGAGCTTTCCCCCGACCTCGTCGGGGGTGCTTACCTAATCCTGCAACAAATATACGCATTTTCAGATGAAAAATAGTGACGCGACGTGATGTTCGTCGCGCCGAAGTGAAACAATGGTTAGCTTAGCGTATGCAAAGAATAAAAATGAATTGGACTGGGTGTACAATTTTCAACACATTGTGTTGGTATCAAAGTACCGATTCAAGGTCTTCAGGAATCCGAAGACGCAGAAAGTTGTTGCAGATGCTTTCCGAGAAGTGGAAGTGCAATTTGGCGTCAAGATAAAGGAATTCGCTTTCGGAGATGACTATGCACACATACACATGATGGTAAATGTACCTGCAAACCTTTCAATGCAACAGGTGAGGCAGATTCTGAAATCACACTCTGCATCGAAAGTCTTCAAAGAGATGCCGAACTTCATAAAGCGAATCCTCGCAAAGAATTCTGGGGTGGACAGCCTACAGGAACAAGTGTCGGGCCGGTAGGGCAGAACATCAGACAGAACTACATCAGGGGGCAGGATGTCTCGTATGAACCGTTCATGCCAGGCAGAGAAGAGGGTAAACAGACAAAGTTGCAGTTCAATTGAAACTGCAGCGAGGGGTGAGATACCACCGACGTAGTCGGGGGAGGAAACCCTAGTGCTGGGGGTTCAAAAGGGGCCAAAGCCCCTTTTCTCATCTATTTCAATTACATGAAGGATGTAGTGGATAGGTCGCTCATGAAGCGGTAGAATCATAAACTCTTACGTTGTTGCACGCTCCTTAGAGTTATATGCAGGGGAAGAGATTTGAACTCTTGCATCCTCTAAAGGAAGCGGGTCCTAAGCCCGTCGCATTTGGCCAGGCTCTGCCACCCCTGCACAGTAGCATATACCCTGATAGTTATATATTAAGCTATATCGATATTATCCTCTATGGGTGTGGCCTATGATAACCACAAGATACATCAAGGACAATCTGGGGGCCATACGGGAGTCGATGGCAAAGCGCAAGAGCGATTATCCCATCGATGAGCTGCTGGAGCTTGATGAGAAGGCAAAGAAGCTCGAGAAGGAGCTTCAGGACCTAAGGGCGCAGCGTAATAAGGGCAGCCTTACCGTATCCGAACTCAAGAAGTCCAAGAAGGATGCAGAAAAGGAGATAGGAGAGCTTGCTGCACTGAAGGCGAAGATAGATGGTATAGAGGCGCAGCTGCCGCGATACCATGACCGGATAACATCCCTTCTTATGAATATGCCAAACACGCTTGACCGCTCCGTGCCGCAGGGCAAGGACGACTCGCAGAACGTGGAAGTCAGGAAATGGGGCACAATACGCGCCAGGGCATCAAAGAACCACGTGGACATACTAAAAGGCCTGGGCCTGCTCGACGTAGAGAAGGCGGCAGAGGTTGCAGGGTCCAGGTTTTACTACCTGAAAGGGGACCTAGTGATGCTCGAGCAGTCTCTCATACGGTTCTCCCTTGATGTGATGGTGAAGAAAGGCTATCTTCCAATAGCCCCGCCCCTCATGCTGCGCAAGAAATACTACAGCGGCGCAACGGCCCTGGGGGACTTCGAGGAGGTCCTCTACAAAGTCACAGATCCGAAGGAGGCCGATGGCAATAAGGATCTTGAGCGCACTGATGACGACCTGTTCCTGATAAGCACATCCGAGCATGCCATGGCAGCGCTTGTATCCGATAGCGTACTTGCTCCAAAGGACCTTCCGCTAAGGCTAGTGGGCATAAGCCCCAACTTCAGGAGGGAGGCAGGCGCTCACGGAAAGGACACCAAGGGCATATTCAGGGTGCACCAGTTCTACAAGGTCGAGCAGTTTGTGGTGTCAAGGCCTGAAGACTCATGGAAACTCTTCGACGAGATGATGGGCAATGCCGAAAGCATATTCAAGATGCTAAAGCTGCCTTACAGGGTGGTGGACATATGCACCGGGGATATAGGCACTGTGGCAGCCAAGAAGCTTGATCTTGAAGTGCACATGCCCTCAACCGGCAAGTACCGCGAGCTGATATCATGCTCAAACTGCACCGACTGGCAGTCGCTGCGCCTTGGGATAAGATATGACGAGGGAGGAGAGAGAAAGTACGCATATACCTTAAATTCCACTGTTAGCGGATCCATAGAGAGGATGCTTGTTGCAATAGCAGAGAACTACTCAAACGATGACGGCTCTATTACGGTTCCTGATGTGCTCGTGCCGTACATGGGCAAGAGCAGGATAGCATAAGGCGCAGCAATGAAAGCAATAACACTGGTCATAGACCTTGACAGCACTCTTTACAAGCATGACAGCGAGGTGCGTGCAGACAGACTTTGCGCAATAAGGGCAAACCGCTTCCTCAAGGATAGCGGACTGCTAAAGCGCATGTCGCACAGCCACCGCAGCCATATCGCCAGACTCATCATCCAGGGAAGGATGCTAAGCATTTCAAGGCTGCTGGGCAAAGACTACGGCATTGACCGGGAAGAATTCGAGGATTACGTGCTTGACGGAAATCCTGGGGAGGCCGGCATAAAAAGGGACAGAAAGCTTGTAAGCCTGATCAGCATCCTTGCAAAGAATTACAGGATAGTGCTGTTTACAAACTCCAAGAGGATCTGGGTTGGCCGCACAATAAAGGCCCTTGGCCTTGGCGGCATCATTACAATGGACATGGTGATGTCTCCGGAGCTGATGGATGGTTGCATAAAACCAGAGCCTTGTGCGTTCAGGGCCCTTATGAGAAAATTTGGCATAACAAAAAACAGCATGATATTTCTCGATGACAGGATGTACAACGTAAGGCAGGCCAGGAAGATGGGCATAACCTCCATGCACATAGACAATGGCGGCAAAAGAGCCGGCAAATCAATATATTCAGCGCTTGAAAGGATAATCTCATATAGTACCAGGCAACTAGATATTACCAAGTTGTGACTATGAAAAAAGAGTACAACATGTTCAGGGAGATAAAGAGGCTCAAGTCGGTCCGAGGCTACGGCACGGAGCTGATCTCGGTGTACATACCGGCGGGGTTCAACCTGGCCGAGGAGGTAGGCAGGCTCAGGGAGGAGCACAGCCAGTCTGGCAACATAAAGTCAAAGTCGGTGCGCACCAATGTTCAGAGCGCACTGGACAAGATAATGCAGTACCTAAAGCTCTTCAGGGAGACGCCAAAGAACGGCCTTGCCATATTCTCCGGCAATGTGTCGGACAATTCCGGGAAGGTCGATATAGAGCTGTTTTCCATAGAGCCTCCGCTGCCCTTAAAGGTTAACATATACCGCTGCGACTCAACTTTCCTGCTAGAGCCCATAGAGGATATAGTGGGCTCAAAGGATACATACCTTCTAATAGTGCTGGATGGCAGGGAGGCTACAATAGCAACGCTCAAGGGCTCCCACATACAGGTCATAAAGAAGCTCAATTCAATGGTGCATGCCAAGGTGAGAAAGGGCGGGCAGAGCGCGCAGCGCTACCAGCGAATAATAGAGGAGAGCATAGGCGAGTACCACACACGGGTCTCAGACATAGCCAACGCCGCTTTCGAGCAGAGCAGCCCCAAGATAAAGGGAGTCATACTGGGCGGGCCAGGACCAGCAAAGGAGGGATTCGCAAAGCACAACACGCTGAACTACCAGCTCAAGATACTGGGCATGTACGACGTCGGATACACTGACGAATACGGGCTGCACGAGCTGGTGGAGAAGGCGGCAGATCTGCTCAAGGAGCAGGAGGCTTTCCAGGAGCGCAAGGTGCTTGAGAGGTTCATGCAGGAGGTGAGGGCCGGAGGCATGACTGTGCACGGATACAAGAATACCAGGGCAGCTCTTGAGAAGAACCAGGTCGCGACGCTTATAATAAGCAGCAGGATAGACACTATAATAAAGAGGAAGTGCAGCGTATGCGGCGACGAGAAGCACCTTATACTGTGGCAGAAGGATACCGAGAAGGACAGCGACTTCATAAATAAGAAAGTGGCAATAAATAGCAATGCCGACCCGGAGCCTGAGAGGAAGCACGAAACCGACGGCGGCCTGTACAGCACTGCGGACCAGGGGGTAGACCATATAGAGGAGCTCATAGCGCTTGCGGACGGCAGCGGCGCAGATACTGTGTTCGTATCTGGCGAGAGTTCGTACGGCAAGGAGTTCCTCATGGGGTTTACCGGGATAGGCGCACTGCTCAGGTACAGGATATGACCTGCATTGCGTCGTAAGGGCCGCATGCCCATGATGGCCAGCTTTATAGGTTCATAGCGGGAAAACCTACGATTTCCAATCGTGGGATGAAAGCGAATGCGTATAAATCTTAATGAAGTAGTAAATATGGCCATCGTGAAAACAACATACAAATTCAGGGCGTATCCTTCAAAAGAACAAAAGGCTATTCTTAATCTGCAGATGTATCTGTGCAAGGAACTCTACAACCATCTCCTTGAGAAGGCAAAACAGCACTTCAAAGATAATGGCAAGACCTTCACCAGATACGATATGATAAAATGGATTACTAAGTTCAAGAAGGAGCATCCAGAATACAATGACGTCTATTCACAGGTATTGCAGAATGTGCCTGACAGGCTTTCAAAGGCATACAAAAACTTCTTCAGAAGGGCAAAGGAAAAACGCAACGGTAAAAGGCAAAAAGTCGGATTCCCGCGTTTCAGGAAGTTCGTTTCATCATTGACATATCCGCAATCGGGATTCAGGACTGAACGCAAGAGGGTTGAACTATCAAAGATAGGCAGGATAAATTTTGTGAACCACAGAAAAATTGAGGGCAGGATAAAGACCCTATCAATAAAGAAGACAAAATCAGACGAATGGTATGTAACCATATCTGCTGAAAAGGAAGACATATTTCCATTCACAAACGGAAAACAGCCAGTCGGAATAGACTTGGGGATTGCAAACTACGCAACTCTTTCAGATGGCAAAGTCTTCCAGAATGCCGAAATCTCAGGACTGCAAAGAAAATCCCTGAAACGTCTTCAGCAAAGGATTTCACGGAAGAAAAAGGGAAGCGCAAATAGGAAAAGAGCAATACGCAGGTTTGCAAAATACTCTGAACACGTATCAAGAATCAGGGAAGACCGCCTCCACAAAATCTCCCATAATCTTGTGAATTCATACTCATTCATAGCATACGAGGAACTCAAAGTCGCAAACATGGTGAAAAATCACCATCTTGCTAAATCCATCAGCGAATCCTCATGGGGAAACTTCGCCCAAATGCTGCAATACAAGGCTGAGAGTGCCGGTTGCGTGGCATTGGGGGTGAACCCTAACAACACCTCAAAGACATGCAGTGGATGTGGAAACATTCAGGAAATGCCCCTATCAGAAAGGACATTCGGCTGCCAAAGGTGCGCAATGTCAATGGACAGGGACCTGAATGCGGCAAAGAACATACTCAAACGAGCTACCGAAGGACATTCGGGAAGTCACGCCTCTGGAGACATTGTAAGACCTTCGCACATGAAGGCGGATGCCGCTGAATCAGGAACTATACTTGGTGCTTCACGATGACCAATCAAAAAGCACCATTGGAAGCCCACAGACTTCAGTTGTGGGAGGATGTCACCTATCAAACTGCCAGCTGGCTGTAGGGAAAAACAGCATGGTCTGTGATTATCCAGTTATGCTGGTGCAGGCACATTCTTTCTGCCCTTCTGCATTTTTGGCTGCGGCCCCTGAAACTGCCTGTATATCGATGCTAGGGCTATTATGAACCATGCATATAGCAGCGTGCCAACAAATGACGCTACCACAAAAAGCGGCGACGAAAATGCCTTCTCCTCGCCGCTGAAGATCTGCGAACTAAGCGTAGTTCCGTTAACCGCGCCGCCTGCTCCGGCAGTATGAACCACGCTGGTTACAGGCGAGAATATCTCGATCAGCATTGGAACCTCTAGTATAAGCACTATTATGTAGTAAATTATGCCGATAACGAAGAAGATGGCAAATATGCGCCACCAGTTGCCCCTGACTACCGCAAGGCTGGATGTCAACGAGGCAACAGGCCCCTTCCTTCCAAGCACAGAGAAAGGCAGGGCCACACAGAGGGATATTGAGAGATAAATTATGCCCACTGCGTAAATCACGAACAGAAAAAGGAATAATATGGGACTTGCGATGGCAGAAAGAATTACTATGATATAAGGCACCGTTGCTATCAGGGCAAGCAATATGGCTACGGCAAGTGCTCCAAGATATCTCCTGGCGGCATATCCCAGTGCGTCCATTATGCCCATCTTAGCTCCATTGTACGCCTTTGCCATTATCGCCACCACAAAGAACAGCGATACCAGCCATACTACTATCTCGATTGCCAGTACTGATATGAACCATCCTACTATGCTGCCAAGCTGCGCACCAGCATTTGCTGGTGTACTTGCAAGAGAGCTTAGCAGAGGGTGCAGGGCACTTGAGATGATATAATAAGAAAATGCGCTTAGTATGAGTGCATTTATTACGGCTATAAGGAGCAGCTGCTTGTCCTTGAACAGGCCCACAAGCGCGTCCTTCAGAGCTAGATCGACACTTAACTGCATGAAATAAGCTCTCAAGCAAGATATAAAAAGCAGCGTGCGGGGGATGGCGCTGCCAATCCTTACGCAGCTTCTTCAAAGCCCCGAATAAACAGGTCTTTGCTAGGGGAATCCCGTTTGGCCCGCGGGCAATGCAGCTGCGCTATGGGATCAGTCAAAAGACTCGGCATGCTTGTTTATGGGGCGCGTGGCTTCGCCGCCATTCTTGCCTCCTCCAACGCGCTTTATTGCATAGTATATTGTCACTACCACAAGCACGATTGCAGCCATGGTTGCAAGAAATATCTCAAATCCGTTTATCAAAGGCACGCTTGAAACAGTATTGCGCACGATGGTGGCATTTGCTGCAGTTATGCGCTTGGAATACGCCTGCGGCTCAGGGGCTCCGGGGGAATACTGGCTTACAAAGGCGCCGTCGCCAAAGTATGCTTCCTGGCCAGCATTGCTTTGCAGCACATACGCTGGGGATGGGGCCACGGAGCCGTTGGTGCCCGTGTAGAAAACTGGCAGGCCTCCGTTGCACTGCGCGTCGCTGCATGTGAACTCGTCTGCAAAGAGCCAGGCCGAGGCGTTGTATTTGCCATACGGCACATATGCCTGCGGCACGCTGGAATACTTGCCCTGCGGCGCTATTATCTCTGTCATGGGGCCTGTAAGGAACTGCCCATTGCCGTTTATGAATATCGTATGCGAAGTCTGGTTGGTCTTCGCAGTAAAGACTGTGGCCCCGAAGGCGCTGAAGTTAGCCGAGGCCAAGGCGCGGGTATTCATGTCATATGCCACCATGTGCACCTTGCCATCGCGAAAATACATGTCCAGCAGGATCCTGTCAGCGCTGCTTATGCCATTCATTGCAATCACTCCAGAGCACCTGCAACCGAAAGGATACACAATGTCTCCAGTGGGGTCGAATACTGCATATATGATGTAGAATTCTGGGTATGCACTGGGCGTATATGCCAGGCCTAGCTGATACCAGAAACCTGTGTTAGACACTCCATTGACAAGATAATACACCGAGGAATCCGAGGCTGGCGACGCAGTGGCATTCACTATGTATGCAAGAGCGCTGTAGTTACCCGCAAGGTCGGCGCCCTGCTGTATGTCATAATAGCCGCTGGACTGCGCCTTTACTGCGACAAGCAGCATAAATACAGACAGCTGCACAACAACTATGCCTAATCTGCCCATCGCACTAACCCCATGGCTAACGCCATAATGTTGGTCGTAAGATAAAGTTAATAATCCTGCACGAATCCTACTCAACCGCGCCAAGGCATGCCAAAATGAAGACCAGGCACTTACTGCTTTTTCTTCTTCTGGCCCGGCATCCTTCCCTTAGGTTTTGGTATCTTAAGGCCCGGGAACACATCCATAAGCACGTCAGTGTTTACGTAATAGTCCACTTTCAGGTTCCTGAACATTGAGCTGAAGAGGTATGCCTGCGCAGCCTCCTTGAGTGCAGCATTGCCCATGCATGACTCTTCTATCTCCTTGGCCGCCTGCGCTGCACTTGCTGCCTCGATTATCTTCTGCAGGTTTGCCAGGCTCTTTCTCATGCTCCCTGTAACCTGCGCCGCGTAGGAATCAAGCCTGTCAACATTCACTCCAAGTATGGCAAAGCTCTTCCTGTCAACGGCGTTCCTTATCTGCGTTAGATGGGCCGAGATCTCTTCAGGCTTTGTGTTATCATATATCCCCATCTTCTTTATCGATACCCAGCTCTTATACTTGGCCATGAATGATATCCCTTCGCCCTCGAACTGAGCCTTGCCCTGCTTTATGGTCCTTGAAAGAGTGTTCCCTGCAAGCGCCCTGCTGTTTTTCTGAAGGTAAAACAGAGTTCCTGTCCTGTCAAGGCAGCTTCTTAGCAGATAAGCTTTTGCAAAAGGGGCAAGTTCCTCCTTCGAATTCACTGATTTCATGATTGCTTCAGCAGAATCCGGTGAGCCAAGCTGTTTGTATATCTCTATTATGCCACTGTGGTTGCCTTTCTGCTCAGGTCTTGTTATCCTTGCTGCATATGTGTCTAGAATATGCATGTCTATTCCAAGAACCGTGAAAGACTTAAGCTCTGTTTCCTCCCTGACGTATGCAAGGAATGCTGCGATGTCCTTGGTAGCGGTAGAATCAGTTGCAGGCATGCTGCTTGATATATTCCACTCCTTGTACTTCGCCATGAAGTCTATGGAGTCAGAATCTGGCATTTTAGCACGCTGTTTGGAATTATGCTGTTCCGGGCACAACGTAATATCCTGAAGCTTTCTCTCTTGCAACTCTCTTTATGACGCTTTTTTGCATGAGGGTGACAAGCGCGTTATTCACCATGCTCTTTGGCCTGTTGCACTTCTTTGCTATGTCATCCGCGGTCTTCTTCTTCTCGTCGCTTGTAGCTCCAAGGTCCTTCATGGCCTGGACAACAAGGCTTTCTATGGGATTCAAATCCACCATACGATCACATTATTGCATAATTCAGCATGAGCACGCAGCGGCTACTTCTTTACCCTCTTCTCCTTCCTCTTGGCCCGAAGGTACCTGCATCCGCACTTCCTGCATTTCTCAACGCCAGCCTTGTTCCTAGCCTTGCACCTTCTGCATATTACCATGCCTCCAAGAACCTCGTCTGCTAGCGGAAACTTTCCCATAATGATACCTAATTTCAGGGTTAGAACAATCCACTATAATATACACAAAAGCATTATAAGCCTTGCGCCGTCAAAAGCACCGGGGCTATTTCTGCCCCGTGATTCATAAAAAGCCTTTATAATCCTTCTTTCAATAAGTTATACTGCTGATTGCTTATGGCAAATACGATGGAGCTTACAGTCGCAGACGCGCTGGTTACGGATTCAGGGCGCAGCATAGCCAGAGTAGACTCCAAGTCGCGCAACCTGCTTGGCATAAACACCGGAGACATAATAGAGATAAAGGGCAGGCTCAAGACTACTGCCGCTGTCGCATGGCAGGCACATCCCAGCGACGAAGGCCTGGGCTTCATAAGGATAGACGGATACCTGCGCCAGAACCTTGGCGTAGGCATAGGGGACAAGGTATTCATATCAAAGGCAGTCGTAAAGGACGCAGAGCGCGTTGTCATAGCCCCGCCTCCAGGCCAAAAGCCGCCGCTCTCGCCGGACTTCGCCGAGTACGCAAAGAGAAGGCTTGAGGGAAGGCCGCTGGCAAAAGGGGACTCGGTACCAATACCTATGTTTGGGATTGTGTTCAACTTCATAGTCATCCAGGTCGTGCCACATGGGATAGTCAGGGTTGCAAACACGACAAACTTCAATGTGCGCACCGAACCAGTTCCAGAGTCGCAGGTGAAGATAGGCGACGTGCACTACGAGGATATAGGCGGCCTTGATGATGCAAAGCAGAAGATAAGGGAGATGGTGGAGCTTCCCATACGCCGTCCGGAGCTGTTTGAAGCCCTTGGCATAGAGCCTCCGCGAGGAGTGCTTTTGTATGGCAGCCCGGGCACAGGAAAGACGCTGCTTGCCAAGGCAGTTGCCAACGAGAGCGATGCCAACTTCATATCGATCTCAGGGCCAGAGCTTGTTAGCAAATTCGTAGGCGAGAGCGAGGAGAAGCTAAGGGAGATATTCAGGCAGGCAAACGAGAAGGCCCCTACAATAATATTCATGGATGAAATAGATGCAATAGCCCCAAGAAGGGACGACGCTGCAAATGAAGTGGAAAAGAGGATGGTATCCCAGCTGCTGACACTCATGGACGGCATGAATACTCGCGGCCAGGTGATAGTGCTGGGCGCTACAAACCGCCCGGATTCAATAGATCCTGCCCTGCGTAGGCCAGGCAGGTTTGATCGCGAGATAGAGATAGGCGTGCCAAGCCGCGAGGCGCGAAAGACGATACTGCAGATACACACGCGCAACGTGCCGCTTGCTGAAGATGTAAAGGTAGACGAGCTGGCAAACATGACACATGGCTACACCGGAGCAGACCTTGCCGCTCTTGTGAGGGAGGCTGCAATGGCAAAGCTAAGGGAGGTGCTGCCAGACATAGACTACTCGCAGCCAATACCAAGCAACAAGCTCATGAACCTCAAGGTATCCATGGGCAACTTTGGCGACGCGATGAGGAACATACAGCCAAGCGCTCTCAGAGAGGTCTTCGTGGAGAGGCCCAACGTGCACTGGAGCGACATAGGCGCGCTGGACAAGGTAAAGGACGAACTGCGCGAATCCATAGATCTTCCAATAAAGAGCCCGGAGTCGTTCCAGAAGATGGGCATAAGGCCTATCAAGGGGCTGCTGCTCGTGGGGCCTCCAGGCGTAGGCAAGACGCTTCTTGCCAAGGCAGTGGCAACAGAGCGCGAATCAAACTTCATATCAATAAACGGGCCGGAGGTGCTCAGCAAGTATGTGGGCGACAGCGAGAAGACAGTCAGGGAGATCTTCAGGAAAGCAAGGCTTGCCGCACCGTGCATCATATTCATAGATGAGATAGACTCCATAACCAATGCAAGGGGAGCGTCTGGAGACGATCCTGGCAGCAGGGTCTCGCAGCGCGTAGTGGACACTCTGCTCACGGAGATGGACGGTCTAAAGGAACTAAAGAACGTGGTGGTGCTTGCTGCGACTAACAGGCCGGAGGACATAGATCCGGCTCTGCTCAGGCCAGGCAGGTTCGACAAGATAATAGACATACCTATGCCTGACTACGAGGCAAGGCTCAAGATATTCGGCATACACATGCGCAAGATGCCTCTGGACAAGGACGTTACCAGGGAGGACCTCGCCGAGATGACCGACAACTACACCGGAGCAGAGATAGAGAACCTGTGCAGGGAAGCCGGAATGAACGCCATACGCCACAGCAAGGATATAGTAACCATGGAGGACTTCAAGCATGCGATGGCCGAGGTCAAGCCTGCCGTTCCAAAGGAGGTTGCGGACAGGATAAGCAGGTTCAAGGAAGAGCCGCAGAGCATGTACCGATAGGCTTTATTTTTGTGATATCATGAAACTGGTATATTCTGACAAGAAAACAGGCAAGACCGCACAGGTAGACGTGCCCAAGGACAGGGAGAATACCCTCGTGGGAATTGAGATGGGCCAGGTTATAGACGGCAGCGTGGCCGGGCTAGACGGATTCAAGCTTCAGATAACGGGGCTTAGCGACAGCGCAGGCGCTCCTTCAAGGGCCGAGATCGAGGGCACAAGGAAGGCAAGGCCCCTCATAGCAAGCGGTCCTGGGGTGAGGCACCCTAGCAAGGGCTTTAGGGCGAGAAGATCCATACGCGGAAGAACAATAAGCGCAGATACGGCCCAGGTCAATACCGTGATAACGGAGTACGGAGCAAAGCCCATAGAGGAGCTCTTCAAGCCAAAAGAGAAGAAGGCCGAATGACCCCAGCTCCAAGGCGCACACAGGCGGGGAAGCCCAAATCATCCCCGTCAAGGCCGCAGGCATATCCCGAAGTAGCTATAGGCACATTCATAATGGGCAAAAAAGGAGAGCTGCTGCTGGTCAAAAGTTACAAATGGCCCGGGCTGTACGCAGTGCCTGGCGGGCACGTGGAACTTGGGGAGAGCATAAGCCAGACGGCGCAGCGCGAGGCGCTCGAGGAGACCGGGCTTAAGGTCAGGTACAGGCACGCCATCAACATACAGCAGGCAATCTATCCAAAGAATTTCTTCAAGAAGAGGCACTTCATCTTCATTGACGTTATGTGCGATGCGATAACCGAAGAAGTAAGGCTTGATGGCGACGAATTGCAGCAGTACCTGTGGATAAGGCCGCGCAGTGCCCTCAGGTTACGATTAAATACCTATACGCGTAAAGCAATTAATGACATCATCAGCGGGAAGAAGCTAAATATCTGATAACCATGCTTAAGCAGAGCGAATTCAACATAGGCACGCTTGGACACGTGGACCACGGCAAGACCACGCTTACATCGGCCATAACCCACCAGTGGACAGACACCCACAGCGAGAGCGTAAAGAGAAGCATGACAATAAAGCTGGGCTATGCTGACGCAACTATCTCAAAGTGCGAGGCCGGCGGGCAGACAACCTACACCACGTCCGATACCTGCATTGACGGCTCAAAGTCAATTCCAGTGCGCAAGATATCGCTGCTGGACTCGCCCGGCCACGAAACCCTCATGGCCACTGCGATAGCCGGATCCAGCATAATCGACGCCGCAATGTTCGTCATATCAGCTGCGGAGCCGTGCCCCATGCCGCAGACAAAAGAGCACCTGATGATAATAAACGCGCTCAACATAGACCGCGTAGTGGTGGTGCAGACTAAGATAGACATAGTAGGAAAGGAGAAGGCAAAAGCCCACTACGCGCAGATACAGAAGTTCCTAAAGGGCAGCAGGATAGAGAATGCGCCTGTAGTGCCTGTCATGGCAAACAAGAATGTCAACGTCGACGCTGTGCTCGAGGAGATAGTCAAGCTGAAGATGCCTGAAAGGGACACGGCGTCAGACCCTGTGATGTACGTTGCAAGATCCTTTGACGTCAACAGGCCCGGAACAGCTATAAAGGACCTCAAGGGAGGAGTCATCGGCGGTTCCATAATACGCGGCAAGCTCAAGGTCGGCGACGAGATAGAGATAAGGCCAGGCATAAACACTGCAAAAGACAGGACAAAGAGGGAGACGTACGAGCCGATATTCACGAAAGTGGAGAGCCTGTCTGCAGGATCCGAGCATCTGGACGAGGCAGTTGCAGGCGGCCTTATAGCCATAGGCACCGACATGGATCCATCGTTCACGAAGGCGGACGGCCTGGTCGGCCAGGTCCTTGGCCTTGCAGGCAAGCTGCCGGAGCCGCTGCAGTCTGCAGAGATGAAATACTTCTCCCTTAACAGGGATGACCTACCAAAGGCAGCATTCAGGGATGGGGAGCCGATACTTCTTGGGGTAGGCACAGGGACTGTGGTCGGATACGTAAAGAAGGCAAGAAAGGACAGGGTCCAGGTCGATTTCAAGCACACAGTATGCATAGATCGGAACGCCAAAATCTCAATATTAAGGAACTTTGCCCAGAGATGGAGACTTTCAGGCTACAGCGTGCTAAAGTAGCCCCTATAATATCGTGGCTGCAAAATCCCATGCCATTTTGACACGGGGATGCCATAAATCAGATTCCAAGCTCCTCAATCTTCTCCCCAAGGAAGTCTGCAAGCCTTTTCCTTTCAGCAGATGTATCCAGCTTCTTGAACTGCCTTGGCACATTGAATCCCGAGGCATGCGGGTGCCCGCCTCCGCCAAGTGCCCCGGCAAGCACCGATATGTCCTTGTCCTCGCATCTTATGTGGCCCCTCATGTTCGAAGTGTTTACGTATATGCCGATTTCCTTGCCGCTACGTTTCATCAGTGCAGTGCATCCTGCTGTTGACTGCACATGGCTTGAGAAGCCTATGGCTGCATGCGGGTAGAGCAGCATTTCCTTGAGCATCTTACTTATCCTATCCCTGTTAAGGCGTTCGAAGCGCAGCGCATCGGCTTTTATTTTAGAGTCGTAATACCTGCCTTTGCTTATCACTTCGGCCACATGCCTTAGTTTCATCGTCATCGCATCCCTTGACTGCAGGATGCCGTACGAGGTTATGCCCAGCGCATATACTCCTATCCTTCCATAAACAGCCCTGCTCCTTGGGGTTATGTTAAAATCGGAATAATGCACAAGACGCACAAAATCCCTGTAGAAACCCCCGGCCATGCCAAGCTCCTTGTACGTTATCTCTGTTGCGCAGTACTTCTCGTTCTCCCCAATAACCGCAGTATCGCACAGCGAGGCAAGTTCTTTCACGGCCCTGTCGCTCCATGGGTGATGGTCAAACCACACGACCTTTCCGCCACCCTTCTTCACGGCAAGCAGTATCTTCCTGTACGCCGCTATTAGCGAATCGTTCACTCCAAGGTCGGTTATGAAAAGCACAATGCCGTTCTTGTAAATGCCCGCCAGCTTGCTGTCGACATACCCAAGGCTCTGCTTCGAGTAGTCTGCGAAGAACAGCATCGATGCGGGGATGCCGTATTTTGCCTTTATCAGCGCAGAGCTCCCGACACCGTCGATGTCGCTTGCGTGGGAAAGCACTGCAATGCTGCGCCTATCCATCTTGTTCACCCAAATTGTATCTCTCGCAGCAAGTAATATATTACACGCAGTAGGCGGCGAAATAATGCAATGCGGCAGGCTGATCAATGCTGCAATGAATTCCATGGGAGGTAGGGAATGGGCGTTCTTCTATAGGAAGAGAAATGCAATATATGGTCAGGTCAGCCTGCCGTCTATTTCCCTAAGCAGTTGCGAGTTCTCTGAGTACTTATCTATGTGGGCGTAAAACCCACACTCTTCAGAGGTGGGATATAAGCCCGCCGCAACGTATATAAATTTTAATGAGGAGATAACTATGGTCGTCATGAAAACTGCGTTCAAGTTCCGCGCATATCCTTCAAAGGAGCATCAGGCTATCCTAAATCACCAGATGTATCTCTGCAAGGAACTCTACAACTATCTTCTCCACGAAGCG
>JAJZJQ010000036.1 GCA_021851065.1 Microcaldota archaeon | reverse complement strand
CTTGACAAGACAAGGATAAAGGCACTTGGTCTCGGCATAGGCTGCTTCTCCCTGGTAGATAGCAATAGCGGTGTGATAATAGCGACGTCAGTGAAAGAATGGAAGGGAGCCAACATAGTCAAAATATTTAATGAGGAGTTCCGTATGCCTGTAAAAGCAGACCACGACGCACATGCCGCAGCAATGGGTGAATACCTATTCGGGGCAAGCAAGGGAGCAGGCACTGCATTATATATTTCAATATCTTCAGGAGTATCTTCTGCGCTTATTTCAAATGGCAACCTCATCCACGGATCGCACGGGCTGGTCGGGCAGATAGGCCATATAGTAGTGGACAAGAACAAAAGAACTGTTGATGATATAGTTAGCGGGTGGGGGATATCAGAGACTGCGTCGAGGATAGGCAGAAAGGATGGAAAAGGGGATGATGGATACGATGTGGCATTCAGATTTGCGGCAGATCGTTCAAAGACAAAAAGTGTCAATACAGAGGACGTATTCGAGATTGCCAATGCGGATCCCACTCATCCTTACAAGCAGGTTATAGATGATGCCGTAAGGACTGCGGCTCTTGTGATAGCGCTTTTTCAGAATATGGTGGACCCAGATGTAATAGTGCTTGGAGGGAGCATACCGTATAATCAGAGGAAGTTCGTTAAGGAAATAAAGGAAGAAGTTGATAGGTATCTCAGTGTATATATGGCAGTAATGCCAAGGGGGATAAAACTTGTTGTGGCAAAGCTTGGTAGAAACAACGGATTTATGGGAGCAGCTGGATTATTGATGCAGGGCAGCTAAGTTATGTTAGCATTACTGTTGTTTCATCTTGTCTCCGCAGCTGCCTAAGGAAGTCCTTGAATGTTGGGAATGTAAAGTCTATGCTTTCCACGAAGCCTGCCTGGACAGCTCTTTCTCCTATATAAACTGTGGTAAGACCTAGCTCCTTCGGAGCAACCAGGTTGAGAGGCTTGTCATCTAGGAATACAGTATGGCTGTCTTGCGTAAATTTAGTAATCCCCAGTGCAGTTGAGTACGCACCTACATTAGGCTTTGAGTACGGATGTATGCTTTCCTGACATAAGAATTGCACAAACAAAGGAGTGACTCCCTGTGCATCACTTGCAGTCCTTACATATGCCTCTGCATTATTTGAGAGCACTGCTATAGGAACACGGGCACTGCGCATAAGACCATGAAGCTCTACATCTCTGCCTATCGCATTTCTTATTGCAGGCAGTTCAGGGCCATAAACTGTTTCGGAGAATTCCGATACAGAAACGCCGTATTCCATAACCAGCGCATAAGATGTGGTGTCGGTGTTATGCTTTTTGAGAAGCATTTTTATATGCGTTGCGACCTCTTCGGGAGGAACTCCGCTAACATTGCTTACATAACCGTTAAGGTTCCTAACGAGGTTGCTTATTACAGGCAGTGTTTCGATGGCAGGGCCAACTACGCCCTCATAATCCGCCAGTATCGCAGTGATTCTAGTTGGTCTTCTATTTACCATGGCTTTTCATCCCTTTAATCTGTTTATGCTCTGGCTTCCTTCTGAAGTGCCCTTATATTGTCTATAAGAATAGGGTCTTTTTTCTTCCTCTGGTCTATAATTGAGGCTACTTTTTCCTGGAACGCTCTGTCGGGAGTGTAGGCGTCCACAAATCGCACTACGTCACCTCTTTCAACCCCCTGCTCAAGAAGATTGCCAGCTACATTGGCAATAATGGAAGGTGAGTGGCCGTTGTCTATGCCAAGGGCAAGAACAAACGGAACGAGCTTCTCACTCGGCATTCCATCAAGGTGAAGCACTACATTGCTCATTCCCATAGTGGCGTTCTTGTTAGTACCCCTTGTGCTTGTTGTGATCCCGTATTCCACTGCCTGTAATACGTCGTCAGGTACCATTTTTCCGCCGTTCATGGTCACGCCATATGCAAGGAAATTCATCTTCTCGTCGATTACCCTGTAGACTGTTGCATTGCTCCCTGCCAGGTTTTGTTTGAAATATACTAGCTCCCTTTCCGGGACAATCTCGAATACAGGAACACCGTCTGATAGGTATACCACAGGTACGCCGTGCGTTGGAGTATAGCCACCTCCGAATGGCCATCCTACCTTAATCCTTCCATCATACTGGGCATGCGATACATAAAGCCCTTCCTCAATGGTCTGATCCTTCTTCTTTGAATTTGCAATTATCGTCTGTCTTGCGGCTGCACGAAATGCAGTTTGATGGTCTCCAGTATATCTGAGTATGGCCCTAAAGTTGTATGCAAGTCTTTCTGCAAGGTCCTCAAGTGACTGGTGGTTTCCTACAAAATGTTCAAGTGCATCTGGGTGATAGCCATGGCTCTGTAGATGGGGAAGTATATGCGTGTACATCATCCGACCAAACTCAACTACGAGCTCCCTGTGGCAGGGCACAATGGGCACTATATCGAGCCGTGGCTCTCCAGCCAGGAATCCGGCAAGCAGTTGAGGATATGCAGGATTGCTTGTATTCTGATTTAGTTCTCTGCCCACATTCCTTATCTCGTTATAGACCCTTATTGTCTCATAGCCAGCAGCATGCATGCGCTTAAACCATATTATTTCCCCCAGATCAGGTTTATAGTAGCCCTGCTTTGACTTGTTGAGACTTGCCTCATCGCCACCTTTGGTCATTAGGAGATACAGCACCAGAGGCTTTCCAGTATAGATTTGGTGAAGTACATAGGGCCTTTCCTTTGCGAGTGCACCATCAGAAGAAGGAGTAAACCACCCTGAGAGCGTTAATGCGGCCTTGTTTCTGTCTATTTCCGTAGGGGAGTTGTTTCTTAGCCAGGTTTCAAGTCTTATGGCCCATTCGCGGTTATATCCATTTTTATTACCTGAGAGTACATCAGATTCGGTTTGGAGAACGCGCCTGCGTGCCTCGCTTAGACTCTTGGCCTTAAGCTCAGGGAGTGTGCTTGCAGCACTTGATATTCTATCACTGATGTCCTGCTGTGACACGAAAATCCTTTCCACAGCAGATCGGCCCAGCCTAGGAACAACTTGGGATGTATATGACATTGAATTTTACACCATTCTTGAGATTTTAACTCACCATCATTATTTGCATAAAGACCATCAAGAAGAGAATGCGCCTTTATGCAGACAGCCACAAGAGTACTGTCTGCAATATAGTTACATGGGCAACGCTGAACATGTGAAAAGAGTTCTG
>JAJZJQ010000004.1 GCA_021851065.1 Microcaldota archaeon | reverse complement strand
CCTATCGATACGGCACTTGGACTCCACCTGTAGAATCGCAGGGTGGGGCCTGATTTGCCATCTCTTACGTTCTCCAATATGGACTCGTCTATGGCCATGTTCTTGTATGCATCATGCTCCTCCAGGCCGATTATGCGCCATTTTTGGCTCATTGTACCGCCATTTCTATAGCTTTGCATATGGCTTGGGGAGTTATGCCCATCATTTCTATGCCGTTTTCCTCTGCGATTGCCTTTATTCTTTGCTCCATAGCCACCTTGCCTGAACGCACGGGCATGCCTACAAGCCCCTTCTCTATTTTTTGGAGCGATTCCTCTGGGTGAAGGAAGAAGTCGCCAAGTATCTGTATGTCGTCTATGGTGCTGGAATACTCCAGCTTTATCGATATGAGCTTGCCGCCGGGGATTTTGAGCTTAGAGGCGCCCTTCAATATACCTACCTTATTACCACTCTGTCTGAGATCTCTGTTATTCGGTCCACGCTGTATGTTATTGAATTGCCATAGTTTGTGTTCACAAGTATCCTGCCTCTCTTCTCATCGAGTTTGGATACCTTGCCTATAGCAGCACCTAGCTCGTTTACGACCTCCTTGTCCTTGAGTTTCTTTGACATCAGCACTCTCCTCCTTAGGAAGTTGGCAAGCGAGGACACGCCTACCCCTATAACTATGGCGGCGATAAGAAAGAGTAGGAATTGGCCGAAATATATCTGAGCCGTGAGCCACTCGGTAAATGAGTAGAGCAGCACCCATAGTATTATCGAAGAGCCCATGTAAACACCGTACCTGAACGTCCTGAACACGTATCGTGTGGATCTCACGTCTACTATCCTTCCTATTAAAAAGAGTATCAGGAAGATTGGAAGAATTACAAGAAAGCCCTCGGCCATGCTTGCAAATGCAAGGCCCTGGCTCCCGGTTATCTTCATCGTTGAGGTGTAGTTGCCATACCCTATGAATATCCCGGCAATTAGGAAGAGCAGCGAGCTGAGATAGAAAACAAAACTCATCTTGTCTATGCTAAATCCAAATCCTCTGAACGAGTCTAGGAATGTATCCTCAAGTCCGAATCCCTTTATTAGCAAGTACAGGCCGATGAGACCGGCAGGAAGCACCCATCCGGCGCCAACAGCATAGCTTATGGCAAACAGTAGTAGCAGCACTGCAGGAAGGCCGAAGACTATCCTTGAGTAGTGGGGCTCCTTGAGTTTCTCAAGCACAGTGAAATAGGTATTCTCGAAGTTCTCTGCCTGCTTTATAGTGACTACCTGTACGCTGTCTATCTTTATCCTGGATTCTATCATTGGCAGAACCCTCTTGTCGCTTGCTCCGTCGGTTATGAATATGCATGCATCACTCTTGTTTGCGTCTAGCACTAGATCGATCTGCCTGGATACCTCCCTGTCGGCCTCGTACCCCTCGGATTCGGAGCCCGTTATTGTGGCCACGTTAACAAGATATCCCTCCTTCTTTAGGTTGTCGTAGAACTTGACAGCATAGAACATGGTGTTTGCATCGGGATCCTGAGGGTCCGCAAGGGCCAGCTGCTCGGCGCCGTTTAGGTTCTCCTGCCTGCCGACCAGGGGACCGCTTATGCGGGTCTTGCGGTATAAGTCGTTGTCTATGTCCACTGCTAGGACTAGGAGCCTTTGATCCTTCTTAGAAGTGCTCTCGGCGGGCATTCACAATCCCTGTTTATTCTACTGCGTCTGCAATCTTTATATTACTAATATATAAGCAGCGGCATTGGATTTTGTGGCTTTGATGTAGGTATACGGAAAACAGAGATTTGAAGAACATCTATAAATACCATAAGAAATGGAGTAAATCAGCGATAGAGGTGGAAGCCACAAGAGCAAGTAGGCGGCCTTCTGGCCACAAGGACCGCCAAATAAGGACTTTGATTGGCCTTACAGCGGTCGGATGGGGACCCGTTGGGGGAGCGGTCGCTGCAGGTATCCAGGATGGATTTAACAAATCTGACATAGGGGCACACAGGCCGATTGAGATACTGGCTGGATTTGGTGTAGGACTCGGGGTAACGGCTGCGACAGCCCTCATCAGATTACGAAGGCACTGAAGCAGCGGTGCAGGCCGGATCATGTATGGCTTCCCTGTAGCAGCACCACGCATCAGGCAGCCAGACAAAATGACGCCTTAGATCAACTGTGATCCATAGCTTAGGCCATAACGGATCAGCCATCCAGATATTGGTATATCTCCATCGGATGGGGATATGATGCAAGGAGCCTGCACTCCTCCCGCTTTAGTTCCACATATGTGTCTATTAACTCGCCGCCGAACACCGGCCTTAGGAAAGCGTTGTCTTCCTCCAGGTCGTCTAGAGCCTCATTCAAGCTGCGGGGAATCTCGCCTATGTGCATCTCCTTTCTCCTCTTTGCATCCATATGCCATATATTCTCATCTACAACAGGGGAACCGGGATCTATCTTGTTCCTTATGCCATCAAGCCCTGCCATAAGCATCGCAGATAGTGCGAGATATGGGTTGGCAGTCGGATCCGGAGCCCGGTATTCTATCCTCTTGGCCTTCTCCACGCCCTTGAAATATGTAGGCACCCTCACCACTGCACTTCGATTGGACCTGCTCCATGCAAGGTACACTGGTGCCTCGTAGCCAGGTATGAGCCTGTGATAACTGTTCACGGTGGGCGAGACTATCGCTGATAGAGCTCTTGCATGCCTGAGTATTCCGCCTATAACATACCTGCCCTCCTGACTGATCTCGGCGTATGCGTCGTCCTTGTCGTACATAGTGTTCCTTCCCGCAGTTGTCCATAGGCTGAAGTGCGTATGCATGCCAGTGCCGTTGTCACCAAACATTGGCTTGGGCATAAAAGTTGCTACCATCCCGTGACTGTGTGCCACGTTTTTTACCACGTATTTGAGGGTCTGCAGTTTGTCGGCAGTATCTACAAGAGTAGAGTACTTGAAGTTTATCTCGCCCTGGCCTGCTGTTGCAACCTCATGGTGCGTTGCCTCTATCTCAAGCCCAAACACGTCGGATAGCACAGTCACCATTTCCCTCCTTATATCTCCAAGCTGGTCTACAGGCTCTGCAGGATAGTAGCCTTCCTTGTGCCTTATTATATATCCTCCGCCGCCATTCCAAGGGGCCTCGCGTGCTTGGATCTTATAACCGTAGCCCGCGTTTGGCTGCGATACGTCCATGTTCACTGCATCGAATATGAAGAACTCCGGTTCTGGGCCGAAATAGCTTGCATATCCCAGTTCCTTTTGGTACGCCTCGGCCTTCTCGGCAACACTCCTTGGGTCCTTGGCGAATCTTCCCTCCCCTGCGCCTTTATGTACCTGCGCAAGAACCCTTGCAGTGCCAGGTGCCCATGGTATTAGCTTTGTACTCTCAGGAATCGGTATCAATACCATGTCGCTTTCGTAGATCTCAGTGAATCCCTTTATGCTGCTGCCGTCAAGCTTACCGAATCCCGTGGCGAATGCGTCCCTGTCGAATTGCCTGGCTGGAACTGTTATGTGCTGCAGCCTGCCAAGCAGATCCGTGAACTGCAGGTCAACCCATTTTACGCTGTGCTGCTTTAGCAGCCCAATAGCTCCCCCTATCGCATCTTCGGATCCCATGACATTACCTGATTATCGTGACGTATCAATGGATTGCTTGTGCACGCCTATCGCAGCTCTGCCGGACGGGTCGTCTACCCTGAAGTCCTTGCTCCACTTCATGGCTGCAGGAGTAGAGCATGCTACAGAGAGGCCTACAGGAACGGTGGACGGCGCCGACCTGCTTGTGAACAACTCATCGAATATTTCCCTGTAGTAATACTGCTCCTTGGATGTTGGAGTCTGCGTTGGAAACTTATTGGCAGCCTGCGCGAACATGCTGTCAGTTACGTGCTCCTCAGTGAATCTCTTTAGCGAGTCGACCCACCCATAGCCCACACCATCAGAGAACTGCTCCTTTTGCCTCCATAGCACATCCTCCGGTATAGCTCCTTCAAATGCCTCCCTTAGTATACTCTTCTCCATTTTTCCTTCGCCGCACATCTTTTGCTGCGGATCCATGCCCATTATGAGATCGACGAATTCCTTGTCAAGAAACGGAGGGCGCAGCTCAATGCCCCATGCTGCCATCGACTTGTTGGCCCTAAGGCAGTCTTTCTTGCTAAGCCCCATTATAAGCCTTACAAGTTCCTCGTGCAATTCCTTTGGAGTTGGCGCCTTGTGGAAATACAAATATCCGCCGAATAGCTCGTCAGATCCCTCACCTGAAAGCACCATTTTTATTCCCATTGATTTTATCTTCCTGGCCATGAGGTACATCGGCGTAGAGGCGCGTATCGTTGTGGTGTCGAAAGTCTCGAGGTAGTAGATCACATCCCTTATCGCATCAAGGCCTTCCTGTATTGTGAATGTTATCTCGTGGTGCACTGTGCCGATGTGATCCGCAACCTTCCTTGCATATGCCTGGTCAGGTGATCCCTCAAGGCCTACGGAGAATGAGTGTAGCCTTGGCCACCATGCCTCTTCCTTATCTCCTGACTCGACCCTTAGCCTGCTGTGCTTCTGGGCGATGTATGCTACTATTGAGGAATCCAGGCCCCCTGATATCAGCACGCCGTAGGGGACATCTGACATCAGCTGCCTTTTTACGGCTGCTTCAAACGCTTCTCTTATCTCCTGCGGCTTCACCTTGCGGGATGGAACCGCATCCATCCACCCCCTCTTGTACCATCTTGTGAATTCCTTCTTCCTGCCCAGGCTGCTGTCGTAATAGCAGCCTGGTGGGAACTCCATCAGATCTTCGCAATACGTGCTAAGCGCCTTCATCTCGCTGGCCACGTACGTTACGCCAGAGCTGTCCCAGCCAATATAGAGCGGCTCTATGCCTATGTGATCTCTTGCAACAAGATAGGTGCCTTTGTTCCTATCGTAAATCACGAATGCGAATATGCCGTTGAGCTTGTCTATGAAAGATGTGCCGTACTCGTCATACAGGTAAAGCAGTATCTCGCAATCAGATTTGGTGCGCCAGGCGTGCTCCTTTGCTAGCTCTTTTTTGAGCTCGGTGTGATTGTATATCTCCCCGTTGACTGCAAGGACGCTGCCAGTGGCGCAGTCTATGAGCGGCTGGGCCCCGTGTTCCACGTCAACTATGGAAAGCCTCTCGTGCGCGAGTATTGCGCGCCCATCGCAATAGTTGCCACTCCAGTCCGGCCCCCTGTGGCGCATAGAGGCCGACATCTTTAGCGCCCTCTCCCTAAGCTGCGCTGAATTGCCTTCCTTGAAATCGAATATGCCCACTATGCTGCACATTTTTATCCACATGCCACTGATGCAGAATAGCAATAGACTTAAAGAGATATATATAATTTTCTCCAGAATTATGAAATAAGATACAATAATAATCAAAAGGTATATATAGTATATTAGATATTATCCAATCATGGACGAGGCGAGCGAGGATCTGCTAGGACTTGTAGATTCCGGCACGGTGAAGTACACGGAGATCTCAAGGAAACTGAATCTCCCACTATCCACAGTGCATTTCAGGATGAAGAAGCTTGAGAATGACGGCACAATAATGCACTATAGGGGCGAGATCGACTGGAAGAAAGCCGGGTTCCCGATAGCTGCATATGTGTTCATAACGATAGATGTGGACCTTCTCAAGAAGATAAAAAAGAGCCAGGACCAGCTGCTCAGGGAGCTGATGGATATAATATACGTGAGGGAAGGGGCGCTGATAACAGGCGACGCCGATATGCTGATAAAGATAATAGCGAGGAGTTCAGAGCACCTAAAGGAACTGCTGCTAAGCTACATTGACTCCAAGGCAGGAGTAGTAAGGACCAAGACCATGCTGGTTCTTGGCTGAGAGGCGCAACGCATTTATTATATATCTGCTCACCATAGAACTGTTGTGCGCAGGTAGCAAAATCCGGTATTGCGCCGGTCTTGAATTCTCTGACTTCAAGAGCTGATTTATAGATGATGCGACAAGCAAACCGGTCCCTTCGGGGATTGTGGGTTCAAATCCCACCCTGCGCGATACTAATTAAGGGCTGAAGAGCGCAATAATTTAGGCTGCAGCAATGCCGCTTATTTGCTGGCGGCTGCCTTGAGCACGTATTCCAGAAAAACCTCTTCAGGCTGCGCGCCTTCGAGCTCTATCGAGTCGTTTATGATAATCTTTGGCACACCCATGACACCATACCTGCTTGAGAGTTCCGCGAATTCCTGCGCCTCTATCATGCTGCCGCGTATGTTGCGGTTCTCCATGGCAAACTGATGCGCCGTCCTCACTGCCCTGGGGCAATACGGGCACGTAGGAGTAACGAACACCTTTATGTCAATGGGTCTGTTTATGGTACTGAGCTTTTCCTTTGTTGTTTTGGATAGGCTCGTCATGCCTCTGGAAGCGTCTATTATGTCTCCAAGAAGTGATGAGAGCTCGTATCCGGACGGCATGCCGAAGTAGATGGAATTGTATATCTTCTTCCCACCCACAATAATTGCAGGAACCTTGTCTATACCAAGGAACTTGGCTTCCTTCTTGTCCCTGTTGATATCATAGGCAGTGAGCCTGATTCTTGCGTCGATGGAGGAGAGCTCACTGAGCAGTTCTGATGCCATACTGCATAGCTGGCATCTGTCTTTGGATGTGTCGAAGAAGAAGAGCAGATTCACATCGCCAGACATGCCCTTCGACAGTATTTCCGATATCGCCACTTTGTCCTTGTCGTCCAGTAAAGTCATTTAGACACCATTTAACACAATCTGCGCCGAACCTCATTTGAATAGGTCCTTAAGCTTGCCCAGATTCTCGAACCATTCCTTCTCGAAATCCCTGTAGCCCATGACGGCCGCTGCGCCCTTCCTTGTTATCCGGTATTGCCGTCTTGCCTTCTCGCTTCTTAGAGTGCTCCATGCGGGCTTTACGTAACCTTTCGCGCGAAGCCAGGCTAGAGCAGGGTATATCGCAGCAGGCCCTGACGCCCATACGCCGTGTGATCTGTATGATATCTCGTCCATTATCTCGAAACCGTGCATGGGTTTCTTGGAGACTAGAAACAGGATATAGGGCTTGAGCATGCCCTGTGGCATCATGTTGACCCTGAAGGGCCCGCATTTGCAATATCCACTCGCCACAATAATCCACAGTCCCTATGACCCATAGATTGGATCTAATATAAGATCTTATATAAGAATAGATATAAAAAGGTTTAGATACCAGCCAGACTATAGTGAAACCGCATTCAGATAGTTATGCCAAGCGTGCTTCGTATTATGAAGCCGAAGACGAAAAGAATTGCAGTGGCTGCAAGCATTATCCCGGCAAGCTCTATGAAGTTGCGCCTGAAATCACTGCCAGTCATTATGGAGTTGTACCAGCTTGCGAACGCTATTATGATAATGCCGACTATCAGGGAAGATCCCATAGCTAGCGCCATTGCCTTTGTAAGAAAGTATGGGAGCGCAAGGACTATTGCACTTGCATAGTACGAAGCGCCGGTGTACACTGCAGCAAGCCTTGGAGATCCCTCGAATCCGTGCTTTGCCTGCGCGTATGCCGCAGAGGCCATGGAAAGCGCGGCAGCAGCGCCGGCTATTATTCCCGCAAGCCCGGTGAGCTCGGTTGAGTTGTATATTCCAAGAGACCCTGCATGTATGCCTGCTATCTCGACCAGAGCGTCGGCAAGGCCAAGCACTACGAATGAGACATATTTTACGTAGGATCCGGCAACATGGCTCGCAAAGAGCTGCTCATGCTCCTTCTCGTCGGCTATGACCGACTCGAACTCCCTCCTGTCCTTCTGTGGGATAAGGTGGCGCATTGACTCGTACTTCCTTATGGCTTGGGATTCGTTGCCTTCAAGCTGCTTTATCGCAAAGGATGGGCCGAAGACCCTCCTAAGAACCATGAACTTTGAGACTTTGTACCAGCTGGGCTTGGGATCGGCATTCTTGCAGTATTTCTTCCAGAAGTCGTAGTGGCCGTGCTCCATGTCGCTTAGGCGTAAGAATGTCTTCACATACCTTGAGTCCTTTTCTACCTGTGACAGCTTAAGATAGATAGTATAGTCTGTTAGTTCATCTTCACATTCCTTCGCAGCAATATCGTGCAGGGATTTGGTTGCCATGGCCCTCATTAGGAATAGTGCGGCAATTGCTTAAAAAGGTTGGTGCGCCACAGACCTCGCAGAGGTTGATGCGAAGGTGACATCCCCCCACCCGTAAACGGTGTGGGCTTCCTCTGCATTCATTTAAAGCTTTATCTTTGTATTTATTGCAGGCTTTAAAGTCACAGTTGCACCCTTTGGCAAGGTTGGTAGGGACGACAGAGAATTGCTGCACGCACGCGTAGCTTCTGACCACCTTTGACTGCCAGGCATTAGAACAAATTCTGTCTTTCCAAGGCCACCGCCTGCAATATCTAAGCTCAGCATAGCCTGGTCAGGGCGTGTGGCACGCACCACATATGCCGGATTCGTCCCTGCAGCTGTCTTAAGCTCCATGTCAGTGGAGTCCGTAAGTCCGATCACGGCAATGACGTTGTTGACATGCTGCCCACTGGAGACAGTAAGCGGGGATGTGAACATGACCTTGACATCAGTACGCCCTGCTTCCTTAAGCTTCTTTTCTACAAGGCCCTTTATTGCGGCAGGCATGAATTTCTCTACATCTCCGCTTGATGTTATTGCCGTTTCTGTTTTGCCCGCTTCTTCTTTCACTGCGTCTGCAAGCGTTATTATTGCGTTGAGGGTCTCTGGGGCTACCTTGAGCTGCACGCCGCTGATATGCGAGAATACTGCGCCTGCCATGCCACATTGGTTGTGCGTTGCGAAAATTACGAGTTTGAGGTTGGAATTACTTGCACGTTCCCTTAAATCATCAAGAAATGGGATTGGTCCTGCGCTTCGCACCACTGCTACGTCTTTCCTGCCGTATCCGGTTTGAGTGATTAGTCTCCACGCGTCAGTTGCATCAGTGTCTTCAATACGGTAGTCCATGCACAGATGCAATTCAACGCTCCTGACTTCCTGGGTCTCTGCCACCATAAAATCCACATATATGCCATGTGCAAGGCAGTATTAATACATTGCGGTAGCAGTGGATTGGAGTGCATCGTTTATGCAGGTAGATGCTAAAGGGCAGGAATACTCAAACCAAGACCGAACATGGCTGCATAACGCACCGGCATCGAAGCAGCCGGACAAGAAGGCTATCCTGAGACTAGATTTAAGAATGAATGCACACAGTATATTTTTGAGAGCATGGGAATAGATGTGAGCATTGATATTGGCGATGTGCGCTTTCGGCTCCTATCCAACGGAAATCTGAGTGGCAGGCATAGCCTGTCGCATCTGGACCTCCCGTTCCCATTGGGCCAGGCCAATATATATTTCGACATATCGAATATGCATGGTACCCCGATAAATGTGGTTAGGATAAGCGCAGAAGTGTCAATGCATACGAAGGCAGAGGGGATTTTAGACTCCCCTTTTGGACAGATTGTGACGCTGATCCCTGATAGGATATTCCCATCGGCCGAGCAGACGGAGATTTATTATGAGCTGCTACGCCGGCTTGTGGAAGACAGCTCGCTTGGCAAGTTTAGGTTTGCAGTTGCTGGTGATGCAGCAGGATGGCATGAGGCTGGTGGAATGGAACTGTCATCCCAGATAAGCATCTCTTCAGATCGTAGCCGCGGAGGTGCAATGTACTTTGACAGGACTGGCAGTTGCTCCTTTGAGATAAACCTTGATCCCATAGTGCTAGAAGGCAACCGGGAGGCAACTGCGGCATTATTGGCTGATGATGTAGCTGTGATTGCTACAATCCTAAAGCATGCGATAATGCAGATAGCTGAGCATGCGCCTGAAGCCAAGCGCGAGCTTGAGAGGCGCTCATTGGTAATGAATGTAGGTTCAATCCCTATAAACAGAGGCGATGCACATGATGTGAGCGGGGCTATACGGCCAGCCAGCCTAGACAACCCTGCAAAGCATGCTGAGATGCACTTATCCGGATGGAACGTGGCTATGAAGGAGGCGATAGCGGCACATTACTGGCGTACGCACAAGATAGGATATCAGCAGGATGCCGTAAACAAGCTTGTGCACGGGCTTAAAGGATTCCTTGAAGGAAACGTTGCAGATGCACTCGACGGTCTACGTGAAGTGAATGTTGTGCTTGTGGTGGGCAGCAGGAGAGATCCCTTGGACCTGGAACTAAGTAAGTCCATATCGGAGTTGCTGTATGAAGTTAGCAGCGCAACGGCTAGGAAACAGCAGCTGGAGATAGCTCACAAGATAAGACAGGTAGTGAAGAGTGTGGATGATGAGGGCATGCAGGCAAGAGCCGCAGGGCTTCTTAGAGATGTGAGAAGGGACATGACAAGAGGGCGCCAGAGGCTGCGCTGATGGCGAAGGGAACGCCGGGATCTACAGCTCAAGGCTCTAGCCGGTTGGACATCCTTGGGAAAGGTATCGCATCGCGTATGTGGTCCAGGTTGAGCAGCCATTTTATGACCCGCTCCATACCCATGCCAAAGCCTGCATGCGGTACTGATCCGTATTTCCTAAGCTCTATCCACCACTGATAGTTTGCCATATTAAACTTTACGCCCTTTGCCTTTTCAACTTCAGCCATTCTTTCCATCAGGTCATCGTATTTCCATATCCTCTCGCTTCCCCCTATAATTTCACCATGACCATGAGGCGCCTGCAGGTCGGAGCACAGCACTGTCCGCTCATCCCTGGGATTTATCGGCATGTAGAATGGCTTTATCTCCCGCGGCCAATTGTATATGAACATTGGTTTCTCCTCCGATTCGGTCAACGCCCTTTCATGCTCTACCCCTAGGTCGTCGCCCCATTTCATGTTGAATCCCTTATCAGAGAGGGCCTGCAGCGCCTCCTCATAACTCACTTTCTTGAATGGTGGTTTTATGTCTGCCAGGCTGCTGCTGTCCACCCCCAGTGCGCTGAGCAGGGCAGTGTCCTTGGACAGCTTCTGGGCTATGTGCGATATGAATCTTTCCTGCAGATCCATGCTCTTCTTGTTGTCATAGTGTGCCATCTCAGGTTCGAGATGCCAGTACTCGGCCAGATGCTTGGTTGTCCTAGACTGCTCGGCCCTGAATGAAGGCACAAGAGAGTAGACTTTCTCGAGTGAGAATACCATGGTTTCTGCATACAGCTGAGACGACTCGGTGAGATAGGCTTTGGATCCGAAGAAGTCGGTTTCGAACATATCTGCCCCTGTTTCCCCGCCTGCTTTTGTTATTATGGGAGGGGTGACCTCAAAGAATCCCTTACTGTCCAGAAACTCCCTTGCATATCTGAAGACATGCGAGCGCGCCTTCATAATGTTGATCATCTTTTGGCTCCTGAGCCACAGATGCCTTTTGTCTAGCAGAAGCTCGGTGCTCTGGTACTCGGTTATTGGGAATGGCTCTGATATATTTACATTGGCAAAATCCTTTGCCTCGACTTCGTATCCCGTTGGAGCGCGCTTGTCTTCCTTCATCACGCCATTTAGCTTCACGCTTGATTCTATTGTCGTTTCTCTGGCAGATTTCCATGACTTTTCATCAACCATATCCTTCTTTATGGCTACCTGGACTGTGCCAGTTACATCCCTTAGTACGAGGAAGATTATGCTTCCGCTCTCCCTCTTGCGATGGACCCACCCCGATAACTGCACCCGCTTGCCCACTTTCCCTGTGGCTTTGGCGATATGAATAGATGCCATTATATCCAGTAACTATCTGTAGGAGGGATTTTAAGCGTTGTGTTCAGGCGGAATGAACAAGCAGCGGACCATGCGAAGTAAGAAGTATTTTTAATGAGATCTGCAGCAACTCTGTTATGGTTTCAAGCACCAGAGGCACTGAACTGGGCAGGTTGCTTAGCTTGTCCAACAGCATACTTGAAACACTGGATCTTGTTGGAAAACAGAATTCCGGCATATTAGAAGATGTGCATGCCAAGATAGCGCAGATGTCAAGGCTCACGGACAAGATGCTGGACAGCAATACTCCGGGGATAGATCTGGAAGACATTTCTGAACTCTGCGAAATAAACAGAATAATAGGAAGGAAATATGCACATAAGACAAGGGACATCGAATCGGTTAAGGTTATGAGGTCACAGGCCAGGCTTGCGCAGATGAAGCAGAAGGTAGATGACCGTGCAGGTGAGTTGAGATCCGGTCTTGTTCATTCGAGGAGAAACGCAAACGAGGACCATTCGCCTGGTCGTGTCAGAGAAGTTTTTGCCAAAGGTCAGTTCAAACGCGAAACTGGCAGGTTCTTGGAATCGTTTGGATATAAGGATGATGCAAGAAAGGTAGTAAGCCTGCTCGAATCGGAGAACGACGTGGCATGGTCGAGAAGACTGCAGAGGATCAGGAACATAGGAGAAGTTTGTGAATGGTTCAGTAAGGACAGGATTTTTGGCGCAGGTGAACTTGACAAATTCTTAGGCATGATAGTTGCAGCCAAAGCAACCGGAATTGTTGAGAGTCACAATAGCGTGAAACACATAATGATGATGGGCGGAGATGAAGTCGGTTTCTTTGATGCCGTGATAGAAGCAAAGTCTGATCGAAAGGTAGTCGAAAAACTTATCAGTGAGCGCATACTTGGGCTTAACGACTCGTTAGGATCTAGCTTCTTCAGTGATTATGTGAAGGCGCTGTCCGGATCCAGCCGCGAGTTGGTGGAGCTGCTGACAAGCGAGTCCACCCTGAACATACTGCATGCCATCAAGGATTCGGCAGGAAGCTACTCCAGGGCGCTGGCAGCAGTTGCATACAACCCGAAATTTGTAGAACTTATGACGAGCAAGAGGATGCTTGATATCGTGCATTCGATCGAGGAGGGAAACTGGAATGGAAACGGGGCAAAGGCATATTTTAATGAGATAATAGCCAACAGGGGCAACCCGGCTGCTTTGGATACGCTTATGAACGATAGGGTGCTGGGCGCCGTGACGTTTGTCGACAAACATATACTCAAAAGCTATTTCGCAGCATTGGCAATGACCTGTTCAAATCCGCGTGCGTTGGAAATACTGACAGATCCACAGATACTGACATTCAAGCATGCATCAAGGACACCGGATTCGGAATACAGCAACAGGTTCCAGGAGGAGAGTTTTTTTACTGCAATAGCAAGGACTGCACCAAACCCCAAGGCAGTTAAGATACTGACAAGCGATAGAATAAAGGACTTTGGTATTGAGACTATTTCCTATTTTGATGCGATAACGGCGACAGCATCAAATCCGCAGGCCATCGATATCCTTACAACGCAGGGGTTTATTTACTTTGTAAGGAGTATGGATACCTATAAATCAATAAAGTACCTGAGCTTAATAGAACACACTGCAGGTGATCCCAGATTTCTAGGATTACTGACATGTGAGAGTTTTAGGGTATTTCTTGAGGGAAACCCATATGCAGTTCTAAACGACAACATAGAGGATTTTGCAAAAGGATTATCTGCAAGCGAAGAGGTTGTGAACCTTATAACAAAATCCAAGGATGGATTCGTCCTCCTTGACCATTTGTGGTCCTTTGCCCCTGCCAATGAAAAGTATAGATGGATGATAAAAATGGCGGGGGATTTGGGCCTGATGAATTCCGTGGATAAGCTAGAAGAGAACATGGGAAAGATTGGGTACGTTATTAATGCATTGAGGGGAGATCAGCTGGAAGGCATTGAGAGGGGTTTCCTTTCAGGGCTGGACAGGACTCATGAGGCATACGTTAGGCAAGCCTTTGGCAGACTGATTGGCTATTTTCCAGTGTATAAACTTTCCGCTGGGGATGTGCAGGCCATGGTAGACCATAAATTAGAGTTTGCAGACCTTTCAAGACTGAGCAGTTTTGGGTTTGTGCCCCTTAAGCAGGTCCTTGAAAGATATGTTGAGGGGGGTAAAACCATAAAAGACGAGATAAAGAGCAAGATAAGACACACCAAGGCGTTTGATGTTGGTAATGAACTGGACCTGGCGATAGAATATGGGAAGATAATGCCTCGCCTAAAGCAGGCTTTGAAGGAAGACGAACTCATGTACACTTTCGATGAATTCAGAAATATCATAAAAGCGGGTTCGGTAGCATCTGCAGAAATGTCTGCAGAGCTAGGAGATGAGTTAAAATACGCTGCATATGAGGTCGCCATGATAAACAGGCTCATTCTTAGGGTAGCAGACGGTGCAGGAAGAGTTGATGTTATTGGAAATACGCGGCTTGGAGCCGTTTATAGCGAGGCACTCAGAGAATTGGACAAGGGCAATGGGAAGGCATACTTTGCCATTGGGAGAGCCAGCTCGTCGGAGATGCATGGCCTGGATTACCTACTTAAACCTGAATTGATAGTAGATAAAACCATATTAAGGGATAGCATTTCCAGGGCAAAGCCAGTAATTGTGCTCGATGCAAGTCAGAACAGCAGAATGCCAGATGCATTCAAGGCGTACAGAAGCTACTTTGCAGCGCTGGAAATGATCAGGATAGGGCGAGAGGAATCGCATGGCCTTATTGAAGACATATCGAAGCGCACCAACATGGCTGAAGGGACCCTCAGGCAGATTCATGATAAGGTGTTTGAACCCGGCAACAAGTTCCATGATGCAATGAGGCCATGGTTTGTAATGGGCAGTAGGCACGCAAAGCCATTCAAGATATTTGAGCTGGACATGAGCAGGGGCGCAGGAACATTCAATGCGCTGCCATCAATCGAAGATATGAAAAGCTTCAACTGCGTTGTGTTGGTACAGGCATCGATGTTGAACGAGATGATACCCAAGGCAGTCGCAGACAAGCTTGGAGTTAGTTCGGCCCACATGTTGGCTTATTTTGATGATAGGGATAACCTATTGGCGTCGCAGCTGTACTATGACCGCACTGGAGTGCAGGTACGTCCCGCAGTCTCGGAAATGCTCGTGCAGCAGGCCGTAGAGCTCAAAAATGCAGGCGTAGCGGTTTGGTAGCGTTATGCTGCCGGCCTGTTCGGATTCTCGTGGTGTGGCGTGTTTTATGCCCAAGAATGTCCCATTCCGATAGCACTAATAACATTAGCCACCATAACAATATGTGGGAATGTGGACGAGACTGCGGCCTTGAAGGCCTATAACAGCATATACCTTGAGGTCATAATGCGCTACAGGGATTACATAGAGGAGAAAGAAGGCCTTTATCTGGCAGACCTGCCCAGGCTTGTTACGCCTGGAGACGAGGCAGTTGTGCTGCTAGCTAATGACATAAAGTCAAGATTTCCGGCATACAACTACAGCAGCAATTTCACAGAAGCAGCAAATCTATCTTATGAGTATGTAAGGGGCAAGATAATTCCGGTGTCCATACCTGTGCAATTCTGGCTAAGGCCAGCGCAGACCCTCAAGTACGGTGCAGGAGATGTTTTTGATAGGGCAGTTCTGTTTTGCAGCACGCTGATTGCACTTGGAGGAATCTCGTCACGGGTTGTGGTAGTCATTAAGGGCAACGAGAGGCATTTCATAGTCTACTCTGAATTTGGGGATAGAATAATAGCATTCGATATAGAGGCCGGAGCGCTTGCCTACGGCAGCCTTGAAGCCATGCTAAAGAGCATGCGCCTCGAGGATGATGAAGATTCTGCCGCGTACGAATTCAATGACAAGATGTACAGAGATCTGGACTAATCAGCGCCTTCGCCTGTGCAGTTTCGCTCTCGCAGATTTCTTGAGTTTTGACGCAGCCCTCTTTCTGTGTCCATGCCCTGTTTTTCTATGTTTTCTTTTTACTCTTATTTGCATCCGATCAACCAATTACATATAGAAGGTTGGCAGTGAAAGCATATAAACATAGGCTATTTACAGTGAAAGATGCGGACATAGTATTGAGCCCGTAAGAGAGATACGCCAGAATTGAACGGATTTTTGGGCAATATGCTGCAGTATGAAGTTTGGCTTGCGTGGAGCCTGCAATTCCGCAGCCCTAGAGTGGTTGTGTAGCGCCTGTTGCAGGCGCGCTAGTGCTCTACTGCTGCGCCTGCGTTTCCTTTATGGCCTGGGCATTCTTAAGCTCGCCGAGGCTCTTTAGCGCGTTGAATGTTGCAAGAGCCATGTTGTAGCGGTCTCTTGTCCTGCCTCTTGCGAATGTCCACATGTCCTTTACCCCGGCAAGTTCAAGCACTGTGCGCACTGTTGCGCTTGCGGCTACGCCTACCCCCCTTGGAGCAGGCTTTAGTATTATTTCAGCGCTTCCGCACTTTGAGCGGGTTACGAGTGGAAGGCTATGCCTTGTTCCGCAGTCGCACTCCCATGATCCGCAGCCCAGTGCAACGGAGACTATGTGCTGCTTTGCATTGCGTATGCCTGTCTGTATTGCAGGCTTTGCCTCAACGTCCTTGCCCACGCCTATCCCTATATGGCCATTCCTGTCCCCGAGTATGACTGTTGCCCTGTACTTCTGTTTCCTGTTGTTCTTGGTCATCCTCTGAACTGATGCAATCTCTATTACCTTGTCCTCAAGCTGGGGCAGCAGGGAATCCACTATCTCAACTTCCTTTACAGGCTTGCCGTAGGCGAATATCTGCTCTATGGCTGTTATCTCTCCGCTCTTGACCATCTTACCGATGTTCGTTTTTGGCTTCCACTCGCTCAGGTTGGACTTATTGTCCTCATCCCTATCGTTATACATTCTAGGTCGCAACAAAATCACTCCTTCTTCATTATCTTATCCTTTACGCTGTTGAACTCGCTGCCAAGGTTCTCCGGAGCGAATCCGGCCTTGATATATGCTGAAAATAGCCTTCCGTACTTTGCGCTGTCCTTGGACTTTAACTCTGATGCATACCTGGATGCAGCAGTGCCGTAGGATTTCTCATCAATCTTGAGCGTGCCCCTGAGCTTCATTCCGCCGTCAATGCATCCCTTGGCGAAAACAAATGGCACGGATCCTGCAACAGGCGAGGCTATGCCTATGTCGAGTATGTGGTCACCATGTGCGTGCTTGCCGGCCTTTTTTGCCAGTAGAAGGCCAGTCAGGTATGCCGTTAGCCTGTTTGGTCTGCTGGGCCACTTGAACCCCGCTAGCTCGCCTGAATCGGCATGTGCCAGCACTATGTCGCCTCCGGTGCCGTACCGTACTATCTGGCCGATAATGCGCTTGTTGGTCTTGCGCACAACTACGCGGTCAAGGCCGCTTTTGACTATGCCCAGCCTCTTCTTGTAATCAGTGACTGCCTCCCTCCTTCTCCTGAACTTCATAGAGCTTATTGCCATCCTCATAGTCTTACCTTTCGTATTCCTTCCTCGCTTTTTCATTTATCTGCTTTAGTTCTTCCTCGCTGACCTGTATTCCCTGTTCCCTCATGTGAAGCAGCATTGTTGCCTTGTTGGCATACTGGTTGCCTTTTGTGTGGCGGTAGTACTCGTTGAAGGTCTTGGTGTCGAGCTTCTTCATGGCCTTGAGTTCGCGCAGCAGTCTCCTTTGCGAGCGGATTTTCTTCTCCCACAGTCTGCCCGACCTCGTCTTGTGACTGCCGCGTCTCCTGCCTGTGCCCCTGCTCCTGCCCTCAGACCTAGCAATTTTTAGCATCTTTGATCTTGCACTCTTGTTGTGCTTCTCCTGCAGGGCGTATATCTTGCCGTCCTTTATTAGCCTGCGTATGTCATCCTTTGTAAGCGCTTCGCTGACCTCCTTGAATGCGTCGGGCTTTATACGTATGGAACTCTCGCCTCTGCCAAGTATGTACGCAGCCGCCCGTTTTGCAAACCTCATGCTCATAAGATCATCAATTTAGTACGTTTATGTTTTGCTCTGTGGCTGTTTTTCGCAGCTCGTCCCTCTTCCTTGCCGATAGATTGTGGGCAAACTTTGCGCTGTAGCCGGGCATTGACAGAACAGAAAGCAGCTCCTGCCTGTTGTGCACGACCAGCTCGAATGAGCCGTCGGGTCTTGAATACCTGACCGCATCGCTGTTCTTGTAGCCTATCTTCGGTACAGGTCCGCGGTTCATCTTCTTCACGCGCCTCTTGTTGTCTATGCCCCTTTGCTTCCTCCAGCGCTCGCCTACCCTGCTCCTGCCGACCGCGCCGTAGTTTGGAACCCTGAATTTTATCCTGTCTCTCTTCTTTATAGCCATATAATCATTCCTCTGCTGCAACATATAGACCGTCCTGGAATACCCTGGTGTCGTAGCCGCGTGCGTAGCAGCCGCGCCTTATGTTAGCAACCGTCTGCCCCACTTCGTATTTGTCCAAGCCCTTGACAGTGACATCCTGTCCCTTGACCTCCACCTTCGTGGAGCCGACTATATCTATCTCCCTTGGCACTTTCTCTCCAAAGAGGTTCTTTAAGTACATCTTGTTACCCTTTATTTCTATGGAAGTGGGGAAGTGTGCGAACAATACCTTCATTTTAACCTCTATGCCGTTTTGCACACCGTCTATTGAACCCTTGAGCACGCTGCTGAATGCCTTAGTTGCAAGAGCAGACTTCCTTGCCAGCTTGCGCTCCTTGACCTCGCTTATCGTTATCTTGGATCCCTGCACATTCACCTCAACGAACTTCGGGTTGGTGTGCTTTGCAACTGAGCCGAGTTTCCCTTTTACAGTGACTTCGTCTCCGCTAACAGCTACGGAAACGCCGCTTGGAATCTCGATCTCGTACATTCTTCATTCACCGCCTAATAAACATATGCAATGAGCCTGCCCCCGGTATTCTTCTGCTTTGCATCCCTGTTTGTCATTATGCCCTGGGGCGTAGACACTATGATTATGCCAAAGTCCTTGCTTGGTATGTACCTTGTCTCGTATCTTTGCAGATCCTCAACTGACACGGGATACCTTGGCTTTATGACGCCTATGTCGTTTATCTTCTTTGCCAGAGCTATGCGTATGCTATCGAACTTGCCGGACTTGAACTCTTCGTATCCCTTTATGTAGCCATTGCCCTTCATCGTCTCAAGCACAGACTTTATGAGCTTGGTGGAAGGAACAACGCACTCGTACATGCCTGCGTTTTCGTACACCTTTATCTTGTTTATTGCGTCTGCGAATATGTCTACCATGATCTTCACCCGTACTTCTCGAAACCTATGTCTTTCCCTACCTCCCTAAAGCACCTCCTGCACAGATAGAGCTTGTATGACCTTATCAGACCGCGCGAAGTGCCGCATACTCTGCACTTCCTCTTTCCGCGTCCTTTGAGCCTCGAATCGTAGCTTAGTTTCATGATATCACTCTGCACCGACCTTTGCGCCCATGTTCTTCTCCAGATATTCGGCTATCTCTTCCCTTGTTATGGCCTTGTGGTGCGCCCCCTCTGAGCTTCTCTTTCGCTTGCGCAATTCTATCCTCCTGCCCCTTCTTGAGAAAGAGGCATTGACATTTAGCCCAAGCATGCCTATCTTGGGATCGTACTTGACCCCTGAGAAGTATATGTACTCCCTTACGCCGAAGCTTAGAGAGCTGTTTGCTATGGAGCTTCTCTTGAGTAGGTTGTCGTTTGCCTCAAGGGCCCTTTTTAGCATGTCAGTAGCAGCTTTGTTCCTCAAAGTAACCATCGCCCCTATAACCTGACCACGCCTGAGTTTGAGTTCAGGCTCCCTCTTTTTTGATACTGTGGAGACAGGCTTGCTGCCGGTGAGCTTCTCCAGAAGCATCTTTGCGTTCTGGGCCATGTCCTCGTTGGAGCCTATGCCTATATTGAGCACCACCTTGTCTATCCGTATGTCCCTCATTAAATTGTGCTGCTGTGCCATAATAATCAACCCACTGCCATTATGTTGTCGAGCAGGGTCTGCTTCTTGCCCTCCTTGCCATCTATCTCGACTACTGCGCCCCTAAGGGCGGTTCCCTGCCTTATCTCGCTTATTGTGCCGCTTTCCGAGGCATGCACTCCGCGTATCACAAGGCAGCGCGCGCCTTTCTCAAGCTTTATGACCTTGCTTATCTTTCCGTCCTTGATCTTCACTGAGTCGTTAGTACGCACGCCTTTCTCCGAAGGCATGACTGCGCCATTATGTAGCTTGAGCATCTCCCTATTGCCTCTGAGCACATACTTGCCTATCACCTTGAACACCTGCTCTTTAGCCTGTTCATCGCTTACCTTCTCGACATTGACTGCGCCCTTCTTTCCGACGCCTACCTTGTAGTACTCGTTGCTGGGCTTGAAGTATAGCACATCCCCAAATCCCAGCGGATACCTAAAGTCCGTGATTGCGTTGCCGTTGACCTGTATGCTGCCAGAATTCAGCACCATCCTTGCCTGTTTCGTGCTCCCCACAACGCCAAGCTTCTCCTTAAGGACTGTTGCAATGGCTATACTGGTGGCTGCAGTGTGCCTGCCTGCATTCGGCTTGAGAATATACGGGTGGATCTTCCTCTCAATGTGCAGATATCTTGGCGATGCCAGCCTCTTTACATGCCTATTATTGCCTTTGTTCCCCATGTTCATCACTTCTTTGCCCTCAGCGAGTCTACCTCTGCTTTCCTTAGCTTGTCTGATAGGTCTAGCTCCGTAATATATACGTTGCATGCAGGTACCTGCACCATAACATCCTTGTTCTTTGCATCCTTCACAGTTATTCCGTCGATAAGTATCCTTGCGTTGTGCAGATTGACCTTAGTAACCTTGCCAGACTTGCCGCGGTTGTCGCCTGCCATTACCTTGACAGTGTCTCCGCGCCTCACCTCTATGCTCCTGCGCTTTGTGCCAAGACTTGCAGCCAGAGTCTTTGATATGTGCGCATTGACAAAGTTCTGCCTTATGTGCATCGGAGCAGTAAGCCTGAACTTCCTCTGCTTCCTGGGTTTTGCCGATTCTATCATAATATCAACTTCTCCTTATTTGCCCCATGTGCTCATCGAGCAGCAGCTTTGCACGTGGCTTCTGACCGGATGGCTTATGCATTTCAAAGAGTGCATTTGCAACAATAGCGGAGGTTACCGCTAAAGCTGCAGCTATAGCCGCTGTACCCATCGCTTTTGACATTGTAACCATATGACCACTACACTATTCTCGAGGCTATTCCCGCGACCTTGACAAACCTTTCTACTACCTCCCTTGCCATGGCCCCCTTTACCTCTGTGCCTACAGGGAGGTTATCGTCGCCGACCATTATGCCTGCATTATCCTCGAACTTCACCCTCATGCCGCTTGCCCTTCTTATGGCCTGCTTTTGCCGTATCACTATGACGCGCACAGGCTTCTTTAGGTACGCGGCAGTTCCCTTCCTTACGCTGCAAGAGACTATATCACCAACACCCACGGGGCTCATCTTTCCGTGCCTCCCGTCCGTCTTGCCTATTATATGTATCATCCTAAACTCGTATGCCCCGCTGTTGTCAGCGCACGTAAGCACTGCGCCAGGCACAAGCGTCTTTGTTATATGTGATGCTACTCCCTTCATAAAATCACTTAGCCGACTTCGATCCTTTCGCCTTTCCGATTACCACAAATGACTTGGTCTTGCTCATTCTCCTGGTTTCGGCTATATTGACCATGTCATTCTCCTTTATGCCCATGCACTCAGGGCTGTGAGCAGGTATCCTTGATCTTTTTCTCAGCGACCTCTCATATTTGTATACGTATTTGGCGTAGTCTACCTCGACTATGACTGTTCGCTTGGCCTTGTCACTAACCACCCTGCCGGTGAATTGCATCCCCCTGTACTTTAAGCCCCCGTGGGCGGGGCATCGTGGATCTGTGCACTCCAAATTTCACACCTTTCTGGCTCTGTAAAACTTCACGGCCTTTGAGATTCTCTCATGAGGCCTGAAATTTATCTCTTCGCCCTTTACAATGAAGGCTTTGCCTTCCGAGTAAAACTTAAATGTTGATATCCTCTTTGCTATCCTCTTTGCGCCAAGGTCAGTCTCGATGACGAGGGTGTTCTTCGTTTCGTCGACTACAGTTCCAGAGACGCCGATCTGGTTCCTGTCGAGTGACTTAACAACCTTGCATCTGAGCCCTATTAGCTCGCTAAGGACTATATTTTTATTATTATAATCCACGGATTAATTGGCAGGCAAACCTTTTTATATATGCCTTTATGCAGCTAGACCCTGGATCATTCTGGCAAGCTGCATGGACTACTGGTAATCCCTTTTATAATATTTGCTTATTCAATTAGATTCTTGGTGCTTGCATAAGGAAGATAGTCATACTTGGATCAATAAACCTGGAGGTAGTACTGCACTCTGGCAACGGCATGCCGGTATCCCCTGCAAAGGGAGTGTCGTGCGGATTGGGGGGTAAAGGCGCCAATATGGCCGTAGCAGCCAGGAGACTTGGCGCGCAGGTCGAGTTCTATTCAAAAGTAGGTGACGACGTAGTAGGACATGCTATCCTTGCATACCTCAAGGAGGAGGGCATGCATTCTGAGGGGATAGTTGAAGAGAAGGGTCTTGACAGCAACCTGAGCCTGCTTCTCGTATCGGATGATGGAAATTACATGGTGTCGAGATATGGTACGGGCTACAAGAGAATTACTGCAAATGAGGTAGGGGACATAGAAATGAAAAAGGGTGACATAGTGATCTCTGCTTTGTCATCATTCCCACAGGAACTCATACACTTGTTTTTCAGCAAGGCAAGGAGGCTAGGCTGCACGGTGATACTTAACTGCGGGCCCATGATAAGCGTTGATAGAAGACTCCTTGATCTTTCAGATTACATTGTCATGAACGACGCAGAGTTTGCATTCCATTCTAGGGCAGATGGGGTGAAACATGGTGACGCCAAGCGCATAGTCGAGGAATCAGGTAGGCTTAGGAAGAAAGGCCAGGTCCTTGTGGTGACGCTGGGGGATAAGGGATTTGTTGCAATAGGGGATGATGCGGTCATAAAAGAGGATGGCTACAGGATCAATGCCGTTAATACGAGCGGTGCCGGAGACTGTTTCACAGGAGCGATGGCAACATGCCTGGCAGATGGCAAGGATCTGGATTATGCACTGAGATTCGCCAATGCTGCCGCTGCGCTTAGCGTGCAGGAACTTGGTGCAGCATCGAGCATGCCGCACAAGGAAAAGGTAATCAAGATTCTTTCTAGCAGGAAGTGATCCGATGTCGTTGCCAAAAATAAAGAACAAGCACCAGCTGCAACCAATGTTCAGCATGGGTTTTTTGATGAGGACAGTGCCAGAAGGCCTGAAGCTGCCAAAGAAGGCAATAATAGTGTATGCAAACAGCATAGAGCAGCTTTTTCAGAAGGAACTTGATTTGGAAAGGATGAAAGTTCTTGAGGATGCTGTTGTCAACTACAACACGCTCTCAATATACAAGTCAAGAGCATATGACCTGCTTGTAGTACGGCTTGCCATAGGGGCTCCGCTTACTGCTATGATAGCAGAGGATATCATAAGGCTTGGCGTTAGGGAGATCCTGATAATAGGAGAGGCAGGAGGCATACGCCAGGATCTTTCCCCAGGAGGCATAGTGCTGTGCACAAAGGCTATGAGAGATACAGGAACATCTGAGCACTATATGAAGAGCGGGAGGTACGTTAATGCTGACAGGGAGCTAGTCGTAGCTATCAGCAGGTCATTAAAAAAGGCAGGCGTAGAGTTCGCACTGGGACCCACATGGAGCATTGATGCACCTTATACCGAGACCAGAGATGAAGTCGAAAAGTACAGCGATATGGGGATACTTACAGTTGAGATGGAGTCAGCGGGCCTGTTTGCAGTAGCCAATAAAAGAGGTGCCAGGGCGTGCGCTGTGTTCGTAGTCTCTGATGTGCTAAGGCTTGATTCCGGGTGGAGCGGCTTTGACAGCGGCGAACTGTATGCAAAGGGCTTTGCAAAGCTACCGCAGATAGCCAGAGTTTTTGCACAGACAACATGAGACATTTGCGCCATTGCATTGTGTATGGCGCACGTTGCCAGGTCAAAGAGAGCCCAGAATAGGCATTGTATCGGAACCTGATCCGCGCCAGAACACGGCCCGGTTTCTTACAATTTTCAAACAGAGTGGAAGTTTTGGCAGGGGGCTTGCGGCTGCACCTTCGCAGGCAGCAGCCGGGAGGGCATCCCTTACCTCACTTCTTCTCCTTTTTCTTTTGCGCGGCCATCCTGGGCTTTATGACTCTCATGTACACCACTGCAACTATCACTATGACAATTATGGCGTATATGAGGCTGTTTTCTATTCCGCCACCGCTATTCACGCTGACGTAGTAGTTTTGCGATGCCGAGTACTGCTGCGTTGTCGTGCCGCCAGGCTGGGTCCACTGCTCATATAGCGTGAGCGGATACTGGCCGGCGTTTGCCTGGGAGTCTACATTGACATAGAAAGTCACATTGGCAGACTGTCCCGGTGCCAGGGAATTGAGATATGCGTTAGGCGTAACCTGGGATATAGGATAGATTGTCTGAAGGCTGAAGGTTACAGTCTGGGCAGGCTCATTGCCATTGTTGCGCACAGTCACTGTTATCGGCATATAGGTAGAACCTGGTGAGAGCGCGGATGATGCAGACGTTATATTGAACTGCGCTATTGACTGCAGTGCTATTGGCACTGTGACGGTCTTGTTTGTTGTGCTGTTGTAGTTTGCATTCTGGTATGAGAGGCGTATCGGCAGCAGGTACTTGCTAAGCTGGTCGTTCTTATTTGCAGTTATTTGAACGCTCGTAGTTGTCGATGCACCGGCAGCTATTGTGCCAAGAAATATCATAGATGCGGAGCTACTTGCAGTTATATTGCCTGTGCTTGGCACGGATATTGTGACGTTCTTGGCCGTCCCGCTCCCTATGTTCTGCACGGACATGGATAATGTCTGGTTGGTGCCAGGATAGAGTGACGACGGCGTCGCACCGGTGATACCGAGCACTATGTTAGGCACGCCCAGGGACACTGTGACAGGCACACTCTGGTTATAGCTCTTTAGAGTGGAGTTGTACGTAGTGGAGTAGCTTACTACCATCGGGAATGTGGCAGTGCCCTCCTTTAGCGTGGAATTTGCAAGCAGAACTGCTGCCGCTGTAGCGGATTTCTGTGGACCCACTGTGCCAAGATTAAATGTGGATGCGCCCAGCACGCTGAAGTTCTGGCTGTTGAGTAGAGTTATTCCAACATCCGTGGCATTGTCGGTGCCCACGTTAAGCACTGTGACAGTGACTGCCGACTGTGACCCCGGAGATATTGCTGCAGATGAGCTTGCCGTAAGCTTGAGATTAGGCGCGCCTCTGACGTAGAATGTAACTGGCATTACAGACGATGACGAAACCTGCTGGTTTCCTGCCCCCTGCGTCTCGTATGATGCTACAACATCGACAGTGTAGGTTCCCGCATTCATGTTCTTTGGAAGATGAATCCTGTAAGTGAATGGCACGGATCCGCCATATAGGCCCTGGCCTATAGTTGAGATCAGATATGTTGCGGATGGGGAGTAGTTTAGTATCGGGTATGATCCCTGAAGATTGAGATTGACGCTGGTGAGCTCGTTTGTGTATGAATTGTAGAGCTGGAAAGCCAGCGTTATGTTGCTTCCTGCAACTGCCGGCTGCGGGTAGACCGCAAGATTGGCCAAGGAGAGCGCGTCGGATTGTGCGCCTGCGCTGGCCATCAGCTGCACGAATGCGAGCAGCGCTACTGCAGATAGTGCGTAGTTGTATCTCATTTTTTCACCTATAATCAATAATCATTCTATAGTGGGCTTGAACGTCTTGAATGCGAGTAGGGCCATGATAACCACGAAGAGCGCCAGAATGCCCATATCCGTGATTAGCTGGCTTGTTGATATGAAGCCCTGCATTATGACTGCCCTGCTTATGTCAGTTGCATATGTGAGTGGATCTATTGCTGAGAATGCCGCAAGCCAGGATGGAAGACTCGATATTGGCGTTATTCCGCCAGATATGAACCATAGTGGCAGGCCTACAGCCTGGGCGAATATGGTGTATGCATCGACCTTTCTGACCTTCGAAGCTACTACCATCGAAAGCGCCCCAAAACCGAGGCCTATGAGCATTGTCACAACGAAGATGTAGGCTATTGCCATTATGCCCATTGCAAGAGTTACGCCAAATACTATGCCTATTAGCAGCGCTATCATGGCGGATATGAGCCCGTTGAGCGCGCCCGACAGCATCCTGCTTAACACTATTGCATTCTTGTTTATAGGGGTTATAAGGAATGCCTTTATGATGCCAAGCTGCCTGTCAGAAAGGTATGCCACTCCTCCGCCGAACATGGCAGAGAACACGACCACCATTGCAAGCAATCCCCCGGTAAGGAAGGTTATATAGCTCGAAGTTGCCGAATATAGCGGGCTGGAAGACACTATGCTGTTTGTTTTTTGCACAGGCTGCGAAGGGGAACTGCCTTGCAGCTGCCTAGCTGCATCTGATGCGGATATGCCTCCGCCGAAATGCTGCGCGTCGTTTGTTATTGTAGGAAGCACGCTTGCTATGACAGTGGGCTGTGTGTTAGAGTAGTAGACCTGGACGCTGGTTGTGTTGGAATTGCTGCTTGGGAAATTTGGCAATATTACCACGACCAACTGTATGCTGCCAAGCTGCAGCTGCTGCAGGGCATCCTGCTCGTTTGTCACAGACTGTATTGCAAGAACCTGATCGGATTGCAGGGAGTTTATGAACTGCATTGACTGTGCGTTGTTGGCGTAGTTGACCACAGATATGGGGACATTCCTTACGCTTGTGCCTATGTTGCCAAAGAATACTATGATTACTAACGGGAATATTATTGACCTCATGACGTTGGTCCTTAGGTTGGACTTGAATATTAGCAGTTCCCGCTTGAATAGCGTAAGCGTTTCTTTTCCTATGCCCATGCAATCAGTGCCTCCTCATCATCATGCCCATCCTGTCGGACGTATAGTCGCTGCTTGCAGTGTCCCTCATGCCCGAGCCAGTAAGCTTTATGAACACATCATCAAGGGTTGGGAGGTGCACGTTTACAGAAACGACGTTTATCTTCTTGCGATCCAGTGCATCCATCACTTCGGTGAGCCTCTTTGGCTCCCACTTCTCTATTACTGCATCTATCTTCTCGCCCCTGACTACAGGATTTACCCGAAAATGATTCTTTAGAATTGGGGATGCCTGCTCTGCGTGCGATGCGCTGTCAAATATCATCTCAAGCATTCTGCCGGTGCCCACCATCCTTTTTAGTTCGGTGGCCGTACCTATGGCCTTTATCTTGCCATGATCTATAATGGCTATCTTGTCGCATAACGCATCTGCCTCCTCCAGGTACTGGGTGGTCATTATTATTGTTACACCCTCCTTGAGCATGTCCTTTATGTGGCCCCACATGCTCACCCTGTTCTGTATGTCAAGGCCTGTTGTGGGCTCGTCTAGTATCAGCAGCTTTGGATCCTGTATCATGGCGCGCACGAGAGCGAGCCTGCGCTGCATGCCCCCCGAAAAAGTGCCTGCCTTCCTCTGGGCGAATTCAGTCAGTTCGGCTTCGTCAAGAGCTTCCTTGATCTTATTTGGTATGTCCTTCTCTGGAACATGGTACAGCTGCGCGGCTATCTCGAGATTGTCGTATGCGGTGAGATCCCCGTCTACCACGGTCTCCTGGGTCATGAGACCCATCTGGCGCTTGACCTCGTTGCCGTGCTTTTCCATGTTGAGCCCGTTTATGGTTATGGAGCCAGATGTAGGCACTAGCAGGCCAAGTATCATGTTTATAGTAGTGGTCTTTCCGGCCCCGTTGGGGCCCAGAATCCCGAAAAGCTCGCCTTCCTTTATTTCGAGGCTTATGCCATTGACCGCGGTGAAATCCCCAAACCTTTTGACCAGGTTCTTTATCTCTACCATGTTCTTATCCATCGAAACCCTCCTCTTTCACCAGCATGGTGAGTTCCTTTATCATGTTTCCTATAATCCTGTTCTTGTTCTTTATTACAGCGTTCCCCTTTGTAGTTATGGCAAACATCTTCTGGACCTTGTTGCCCTTGAGCTGTGTCCTGCTCCTAACAAAACCACCCTTCTCCAGGCTTGAAACTATGTTGTACATGTCGCTCTTGGTGATGTCGCCGAATGCACTATGACCTGCATGTATGCTCGTGAATTCGTTCATCTTCTTGAGCAGCGCGTACGGATAGGTTTTCTTCGTAGCTATGTAGCTGAGCACCATTACCTTAAGTATGCCTTTCTTCATGCCCTTGTCTATGGACATGGATAGGTTGTCGCAGTTTTTTTCCATGTTTATACTGGTTTAGATTTAAACTATTTTACATCTATGCTAGGCAGACATATTTAAACATATGGGTAATTACGGCTCATTCGCTGCACAGGTCAGCACGCCACACGGCAGGCTGCAACTGCTGCGTTTGTGCAGATCCGGTGCTAGAAGTTTGGAAGGGCACAAGTTATGTAAGCGTGGCTGACGGAGGTTTTCTGCGGATTCTTCTTCTAACTGCCAGATAGTATGCTACCCCGGCTATCACAACCACAGCAAGGACTATTGCAAATGCAGATATGATGCGATTTTCAGTGCCTGTGGCATTTCTTGGCTGTACGGAGATTGGAGTAGAAGTGGTTGCTGCACTGGTTGTAGTTGGCTGCGGTATGGTAGTGGTTGCTACTGAAGACGAAGGAATTGTAGTATGATTCGTTGAGGTGCCATTCCCTATTGCGAAGATGTTAAGGTCGACAGTGTCTCCTATAGGCAGGTACGAGATAGAGGCGAGGTCGATGTATATTGGATCATTTATGGAAATCAGATTCCCTGCAAAGAGAGTGTACGGAACCCCGTTGATGGAGATGCCTGCGGTTGTAGGCGTTATGAAGTTTATTGAAATGGTTATATTCTTGCCGCCTAATTCGAGCGTGTGGGTATCGTACTGTGTCTGGTTGTACAGATGGTATCCGAATATCGACACGTTGCCAGAGGTACTGATTTTTATTTTATGACCATCGAAGACTGCATAGCCGTTGACTTCGGTTTCGTTAGTAGTAAATCTGATTGGGGCAGCAGCTGAAGGATTGCCCCCGCCTGAGCCGCCGGAGCTGGCGCTTGTGCCCCCTGAAGAGGGATTCTGAGCGCTAGTAGTTACAGCGTATCCCGTGGAGCAGGCACTCGATGGAGTGGTGGCAAAGTCCATGACTGCATAGGAGTATGTGGTCGTATAGCTTGGCTGCGCAAGATATGTGTTCGATGTAGCGCCGCTTATGGGTGATGTGCACGAAGACCCCTCGTACCATTGATAGTTGTAGATGTTGCTTACCAGAGCAGAGACTGGACCGTAGGCTGCGGATGGCATGGTGCCGTTTGGAGGATATGCGTGCACAAGTATGTACTGTATGTTCTCCACTCCGCGGGTCTGTTGGTCATATGTCGGATCGAATTCAATAGTGTATGGCGTGCCAATGGAATATGTTGTTGACAGTCCGAACTCCTTGCTGCCGTTGTTATAAGATGACCACGTGAATATGCCGTTAGGGGCGAACGCTTCGCTTTCCATCAGGTTCATATCCTTTGCAGAGTTGCCTATGGAAACTAAATTTGAAGAGAATGCCCCGTCGTAATACAGGGGATAGCCGCTATTGCCGTACATCCCGAAGTCTGGTATCCCAAGACCCGTTACTGTGCCGTGAATCCTGTCTCTTGCGTGGCCTGACGCAGTGCCGTATATGTTCATTAGCGCGTCGATTATGCTGTTGGTGGTGGTTATTGGAGTTGCTGAGGTTATGGATGCACTGCCAAGCGTGGAGGATGTGCCGGAGTTAAGCGTAAGGCCGTTGTCTACTGCAATGCTTGCTCCGTAAACAGCATTTCCATCCCACTTGGAGTTCAGACTTGTTCCTTCAAAGTTATCGTAGAAGCTGAATACTTTTCCTCCGTCGTCGTATTCCCCGTAGGCGGATGACAGCTGGGGAGCTTCGCCGGTGGGACCGTTGGCAGACATGACAGTTGAATTCATGAAGTCCATATATATCACTTCGTTGCTGCTAGCTGCTATGCTATTACTAAGCAGTACCCATACGATGGTATTTGTGGATGTATTGTGAGGGTTGCTCTCTATCCAGGCATGTAGCGCATTGCCTGATGCAGGACTGTCTGTAAATTCCACATTGGTCCAGTTGGCGCTGATGTAGCCATGATACTGCAGGCTGTTTATGGTTAGCTCTTGTTGGAAGTTTGCAGGAGTAGGGCTAGGCTGGCTGTTGATGATCGTTATAGGCACATACACATACTCCGATCTGAAAGTACCCCCATATGGATGTGCAGTGAGAGTGACGCCCTGCCCGGAGCTGACTGAAGCCGATGTTGAGGTTATCGGGCCTGCAGACAGCTGGTTGTTGAGCTCCAGGCCAGCATATAATGAATTGACCACGCCAGATGTAGCGTTTGTTATTACCACGTTTGCAGCAAGGCTGTTGCCTGAATAGGCAGATGTGAGCTGGAAGGTAGCCGAGCCAGAGGTGGATGACGTAGAGCGCAAGACACTGCTTAGGACCGATCCTGTAGTAGAATTAACTATAAGGAAATTGTATACGTATGGGCCAGAATACGCAGATAAAGTTGCAGTTAGCGTTACGTATTGGCCGTAGTCAAGCACAGTGTTTGATACTGTGAATGATGAAAGCTTCATCGCTGGGTTTATTGTCACAGTATCCCCGCTTGAACATTCACTTGCAGGTTTTGTAGCCGAATCGGTCACCAGGTATGCGTAGCTGGTCGAGGAGGTTGGAGATGCAGAATACGTTGATGATGTTGCACCGGCTATGGAGTTTGCAGCGGTGCAGGCTGGTGCCGCTGTGCCGGCAGCGCTATACCATTGGTAATGATATGGAGGCGTTCCGCCTAAAGCATTTACTGCGAGAGTGATTGATTGCCCATCGTCTAAGGCAGGATTGGCAGGGGTTATAGGATTGGCAAGAAGCTGTGGGTTGACAACTACTTCAAGAGTCGCGCTTCTTTGCGATGTAGGATGCATATCTGTGGCATTTAGTATGAAGTAATATGTGCCGGTCTGCGTCTGTGAGTTTGTGGCAAAGAGCGCATTCTGTGACTCGGCATTGCCACCCTGCGTACCAAGGCCCAGGTATGAATCGGCATTGACTGCATTTGCTGGAGTTAGGGTCGGGACATAATTGAATCCCGCTTCCCATTGATAAGTATATGGAGTGGCGCCGCCTGACATGCCGCTATCGTTGATGATGGCATTCTGATCCTGGTCTACCACCTGCGTAGTTGGCGATGCGGCGCCAAGGGAAGGGACAGTATAGCCGGAGGTGTTAAGGTTGGCCATCATCTCGGAGAAGTTCCGGTACCCGTAGAATGCCGGATTGGGTTTCTCTGTAGTGGAATTGATGAGAGCCCATGAAGGAGTGTTGAGGTTAAACACAGTGACTGCCTTGACGTATAAATGCGATAGGAAGAGGCCTGCGGCCTGAGAGTCGAATTCATACTGACTGGAATAGTTGCATGGCACAGAGTGGCATGTGTTATCATATGGCATACCATATTCCGTTATCCAGATGGGCTTTGACGTGAGCGACTCGTATGCAGCCAGGGACTGGTTGAATACGTTTGCAATTGTGTACTGGCCGCCAGCAGTCTGATTGAGCTGCCACCCGTAGTAGTTGGTGTATGCGTGCAGGGATATTGCATTGCAGTCTGAGACGGCGTTTGCTGCGGTCAGATTTGACCACACCTGCTGTGCCCATTTATAAAATGCTGCATCGTAAGTGTCTCCGCCTGAATATATGTTGTCGCCTCCAAAGCAGAGTATCTGGTCTGTTGCGTTGTGGGCCCGTATCAGCGGCGCAGCGCCCTCAACCATCTTGGAGTAGTTGTATGGTATGCCTCCGGTGATGTAACCCATCTGCGCATACCCGTACTGCGGTTCGTTCCAGATCTCCCATATGTGTATCTGCGGATAGTCAGTGACTGCATTTGCAACGGCCCCGTCCCACTGTGCAAGAGTGAAATCGCAATTTACCCCTGCGCCGCATACAGTATTGTAATCGAGTATGCCTATGATCTTGAACCCATGGCTAGTCATGTTTGCTATCTGGCTTGCGAAGGCAGGATAAGGTGGGGCAAGTACGTCCATGCGTATATATAAGACATTTGCAGCTGCCATGAGGTTATAATCGTATGCAGTGTATCCCCACCAATAAGGGCCGCCATTGATGCCCATCACAGTGCTGCTGTTTATTATGTTTAGCAGGTCCGTAACCCCCCCGTAGACATAGTTTCCGTCGCCGAGGGTGTTGAAGGTTATTTGGTATGTGCCTGGTATCAGGTTTATCGGATAGGAGAATGTGTTGGTCGAATACTGTATGGTATTTCCAACGAAATTGCCGTTGATGTACATGCTTGCGACAGCCTGATTGCCTGATGAGGTTATGCTGCCAGTAGCATTGCATTTCGCCGCGCTGGACAGGTAGTACTGGCCTGCAAACTTGTACGCATAGCACAGACCCAGGCTGAAAGTTGGGGCGAATTGCTTTACTTGGGCTATGGGATGATAGATTGTGGAGTTGGTTTCAGCGGTGCTTGCACTGTCAGACACGGTGAGCTCTACGGTTGGAATGCCAAGAGAATTTGAGGAGCTTGGCACCTGAAACGTAAATGATTCGGAATTTGAAGATAGATCCGATGCCCGCACTTGGCCCAGAACATTCCCATTAATTGAATTTGTTGCAGTTATGCTCACGGAATAGGGAGGCGTTCCGCCTGACCACACCCCAGTAAGGGTTTCGTACTGACCCTGAGCTATAGTCACGTTGCTTGCTATCACGTTTGTATCGATAAGTGGCGGGTTGATTGTTATGCCATTTGACATGAGAAGGCTATTGCCAGGATAGGAGGAAGAGGAGATGGCAGCATCCTGGGCAAATCCATATAGATCCCATGTGCCGTAGACCGTCTTTGACACCGTGTTTTCAGTGTATGTGACCCCGTTGAAGGTGAAGGACAGAAGGTTGGTAGACACGGCATTTATTGTCATCTGCATGCTGCTGCCTGCTTGCGGCGCGGCCGGAAGGATTTGGAGAGCTGATTCTGGAGGCGTTATGATTATCAGGTTGTCGGAGGTATAAGAGTCTGCATATACAAGCGAGCCGTTTGGGCTGACGTATGTGCCGTAGACATTCCCCCCGGCACTTATATAAGGCAGGAGGGAGTTTGTAGCAGCATCTATCTGATGGACGTCTAGCCCCGTAGCTGTGCCTCCGTAGTCTATTGTACCTGATGGGTTGAGCGAATCCCCTATGGGATGGCTCAATCCGGATATTGTGCCTGTTATGGAGTTTGACGCAGTATTTATCACGCTTACGTAGCCCGCGTTGTAGTTTATCGCATAGGCTACTGTGCCTTGCGAATTGAATATTATTTCAGTCGTTGTTCCGCTGACACTTATTGTGTTTACCTGAGCATAGGTAGTGGTGTTGAATACAGCTATGGCATTGCCAGGTACACCCACATACAGAAGGCTGCCGGAAGGATTTGGCGCAAACGCAGAAGGTATACCTGAGAGCTGTATGCTGCCAACTATGGTGTTTGTAAGAGTATTTACGACGGCAATGGCAGGAACGCCGTTTGAGACGTAGAGGTAGGTGCCGTGCGGGTTTATGGCAACAGCTCCTGGCTGGCTTACGAAAGTTATTGTATTTACTATGGATCCTGTCTGCAGGTTTACTGTTTTTATCACGTTTGTGCTGGAGTATTCGCAGCAGGGCACATAAGCAAGAGTGCCTGCAGGATCGAATGCTGGAGGTGAAAGCGCCTCCCCTCCTGTTGAGATCAAGTCCACAGTCGTATTGCTAAGCGCGTTTACCACATCGATGCCCGTCGTTGTGGTAACGTAGATTAGATTGCCCGATGGGCTTGACCAGGTGAAGCGAGGCCCTGATGAGATGTATATAGAATTGGTGTATTCGTTATTGATTGTTTGGTTTGCGCCGTTGCCAAGCACCCATACCCACTCCCCATAATACGGCCCTCCGCTTCCTGCGCTTATTACAGTGTTTGCAACGGAGATCTGCCCAACGTCTATTACAGTGTTAGAAAGAGTGAACTGGCCTGGATATGCCGATAACTGTGCTGCATAGGAACTCCCCAGGAGCATCAGGAGGCACGTCAATGATATTAACGCTGCAGGACGCATAATTGCAAGCCGTTTTATAAGAAGCGCATTACCATGTAGTTCCATCCGCATACCAGCCCTGGTCATATCGTCATATTTCTTGATACCAAAGTTTAAAACCATTGCAAAAAATAATTTGGGCGCAGGTAAACAAAACTGCACTGGGGTTTACAATAAATAACTTTCATTCCCATGTTATGTGATCCGATGGGTCCAAGAATAAGCGTTGTGATACCGACCATTGAGGAGGAAAGCGTATTCGAGCTAATTGGCAGTATAAGAAAGTTGCTTGGGGAAGGCACTGAGATAATAATAGTGGATAAGAGCAGCGAGGCCTACCGCATCAGGTTAAGAAAAACAGGAGCCACAGTGATAAGGCAGTTAAGCAGGGGTGTCGAGAATGCAGTTATGGAAGGTCTGCAGAAGGCCAGGGGGGATGTGCTTGCCAGCATAGATGGCGATGCCACGCACGATGTAAGTGGAATAGCAGATGGTGTCAGGCTAATAGAGGAAGGCAAAGCGGACCTTGTGTTGGGAAACAGGATGCACAGTCTGGAGAAGGGCTCTATGAGCCCATACCTGGTATTTGGAAATACTGTTCTTAGCAGGATGTTCAGCTCTCTGTACAAGGCGAAGGTGGACGACGTACTGACAGGGTTGTTTGTTGTGAGCAAGAAGACTTTTGAGAGCATACGCAGCGTAGATCCGTATAGAGCAGGGATAGCATTCTTTGCTATAGAGCTTGCACGGCGCGGATACAAGGTAAGGCAAGTCGACATACGATATTATAAAAGGAGGCATGGAGAATCTAAACTGACTAAGTCCAAGCTTGCGTATGGTGTAAACGTGGCATCCCATCTAGTAAGGCAACTAAGAGACTATAGCCCCATGCTGCTATTCGGAGGCATAGGGATTGTTATCATAATAATAGGATTGGTGCTTGGAATAGGGGTGCTGATACAGTTCGCCCAAAACGGAACATTCAGCTTAACGGGACGCGCTCTTCTTGCATTCCTGCTTGTTGTAGTTGGCATGCTGTTCTTTGTTGCAGGGATGATACTCGACGTCCTAGTAGAGATAGAGAAGAAACTCATGAAGATGCAGTAGGTACGGCAGCAGCGCCGCTGCCCTTGCCGAAGCCCCATACTGATATTATGAGCAGTGCGAGCACGCATATGTGCACAGACGTGCAGTATTCGCAGATATGGCCCACCATATACTCAGAATAGAGAAAGTATGCGACAAAAGCTATGCCCACTATGTTGTAGATTATCATCGGATCCTTGCCAAGGTACAGCTTTATGGCAAAAAACTCGCCGATGAAAAATACAAGGCCCAACACTGCTACAGGTATACCTAGTATCATGGCATACTTGCTTGTCAAGACGCTCTGGCAGTTTATAAGGCCTGTCTGCGGACATGCAAGAGGCACAGATGTGTAATGCACAAGGGTAAGATAAACGCTCAGAAGTAGGCCTATGACTGCAATGACATAGGCAACCATGCGCACCTTTGCAATAGCTTGCATTGACGCACCATCAGGATCCGAGTATACTGGATATATATGGCTGTGAGCACACGTTCGATGGCGTGAAGTTTGTCATCCTGCAGATCTGTGCAGTGAACACGTCTGCGCTGCCTACTACCCCAAGCGCCGCCGTGGAGTTCAGCACCGTTAGATTATGGGCTATCTGGGTCCAGTTGCTGTACTGCAGCAGGGATGGATCTATAGGTGCGCCGTCCTGTATGGACATGTTGCCGAAGTCTATTAGCGGTATGCCACCCCCAGGTGCGGGGACGTATGGCGGATAGGCATACTTGCCGAATATGGCAGCCTGGGATGGGGTCGGAGTCTGAAGTGGCTTCTTGTTCTGTGTGGAGGTTTCCACTGCTGTGAAGGTTATGTAGTTGCTTGTGTAAGAAGAGTTGTAGAAAGTGAATGTTGGCGTGCCTGCATATACGTCGCTTGTGTTAGAGATCATGTAGTGCAGATTGGAGAACGTACCGAATCTTGACAGAGCTATTATAAGGCCCCACCTGGTAGCTGCGCAGTATGGGCAGTAATCTGCGCCTATGTAAAGAACCTCGGGCTTGCTGTCATTAGTTAGAGGCGGAGCACTTATCTTCTGCGGATAGTAGCCTACGGCTCCGGCCCCTACCCTGTTGCTAACGCTGCCTGAGACATTTAGTTCATTGATAAGGCTCTGCGGCACAGGCTGGTTTATGTAGGACACAAGGTATTTGCCCTTTGCAGGACCTATGTTGAAGTATATTAGCAGCCCGACAGCGATTATGAGCAGGACAGCTATTACGGCATACGTTGTCTTCCTATCCATATTTATCAGCAATTTATCGTGCGCTAATAATATAAATATGTGGTGCGCATTACGAATGCTTTCACAGCAACTGATAATATGATATATGCAATAGTGACATCCCTGGATCGCGATCATCTTGCAGCAACTCCTAGCGATGAAGTTGACTTGCAGACATTGATCGGCAAGAAAGTGCAGTACGTGGACAAGAGCGAGAAGGCATGGCCAGGTGTGGTAGTTGGTGCAGAGGATCCTTTCGTCATAGTTAAGTTTGAGCAATTCCCTTCCGGGCTGGGCCAGGGCCAGATGCTCGAGATACTAGACCAAGAGAGCTGACCGCAGGCTAAGCCCGGGCTTGCCATACTAGTTTATTCCCTGCAGGATCTCCAGCATGCCTAGTGCGGCTATCCTTGAGGCTGCCGATTGAAGTACCTTCCTGTCGGTCCTCCTTGCAGATATGCTATAGCGTTCCATGAGCCCGACTACTTCGCTTCTAGAATCGGGGAACGCAATAGCGAACGCCTCCAGTCCCCCAACGGCGCTCTCCAGACTGCCTATGCTGGACGCATTATGCAACCTACCCATCGGATTTCTATCCATCCCAATCCCCGATAGGTATATTTGTCTCTTGTAGTATATAAGCTTTGCGTACAGGCTTACGAAAAACCTCATTTTGACAATGTGGATTGCCCTTGACTTGGCATGGAGGCATCTAATTTCGCATTTATTGTCCTTACAAGATAAAGCATCTTCATCTCCCTTTGCTCAGACACGCGCAGGTATATCTGGTCCTTTGTGCCTCTTGCTACGAGTATGTAGATGTTGCCTGCATCGAATCTCCCTGTCCTTCCCCTCCTTTGTATATTCCTTATCTCGTTTGGTATTGGCTCGTAGAATATCACCGAATCCACGCCGGGTATGTCTATGCCCTCTTCGCCTATGGAACTTGCAACAAGGACGTCGAACTTGCCGTCCCTGAAATCCTGCACCACCTGCTTTTGCTGCTCCTGCGTAACGCCTTCCTTCTTGCCCACGAACGGAGCAGAGCGTATGCCGTTGTTGTTTATGTATTCAACGAGCATCTTGATGGTGGACCTGAACTGTGCGAAAATTATCGCCTTCTTACCATCCTTGATGTTCTTTAGGACGTCGAGCACGGCTACCACTTTTGGATGCTCCTCGCCGTTGCGCCTTGCCTGCAGAGCAGACTCCCTTGCAAGCAGCATGCCCCTGCCTTTTAGCAGCGACTCAAGGCTCCTGCTCTTCTTCTCCCTGGCGTAGAGCGACTCGATGTAACTTGAGAACGGATAAATGCCTTCAGTGAGTATAAGGTCCTGCGCGTGCACAAGGTTTAGCAGTTTTGAGTAAGAGAACATGGCACCCATTCGGTAGTTGTCTGCCTGTATGCGGCTTATTTGGTCGCCAAGAGCTATCAACCTGCCTTTTGGAAGATACTCTAGACCCCTTACTCTTAGCAGGCCCATGCTGTTTAGTGTGCCAAGGCTTGCGTCCATCTCGGGCTTTAGGGCATTTGCGATTTCCCTTACCCTGTTGCTTAGCTCGACGTTGACTATGTGGACGTATTTTGGCATGACATACCTGGCTACATCGCTGTCGCTTGCAACTCTTGCCTCTATGTGCCTTATGTTCAGCGCACCAACTAGTGCATTTATCCTCTCCTTTTTGCCTCCTGGCGATGCCGTGAGGCCCACTATAAGTATGTCGCGCACGGCGCACTCGTTTGCAACATAGGTATACGCATACTTCCCTACGGCCCTATGGCATTCGTCGAATATGGCTGCCCCGTACCCGTCAAGCGTCATGACGCCGGCCTTTAGATCGTTTGCTACTGTCTGCGGCGTCGCCACGATTACGCGTGCGCTGGCTTCAAGATCTGCCCTCTTCTTCTTTCCCATCGAACCGGTGAGGAGCAGTATCTCGTTTTTTGGTATCCCAAGCATCTTTTCCAGCACACTGTAGTGCTGCTCCACAAGCGGCTTTGTTGGAGCAAGAACCATTGCCTTCTTTCCCTGGGAAAGCGCCTTTGCCATAATTGCAATGCCTATGAACGTCTTGCCAAGACCTGTTGGAAGAACGACTAGCGTGTTGCCTCTCATCGCTATTGCACGCAGTATGTTGAGTTGGTACTCCCTGAATTCCACACCTTCAAGATTCATCAGGGAGAACGCATCGCCAAGTTGCTTCCATCTCTGGTCAACAGACATAATATCAGTTCGTAGCATTACAATTGCCGTCAATATGTTTAAAAGGGTTTGACACAATAGAATCAGTGCGCCTCAGTAGCTCAGTCTGGGAGAGCGTCCCGCTGAAGACGGGAAGGTCGTCGGTTCAAATCCGACCTGCGGCACCTTATGCTCTTGTTCTCAAATCCGCAGAGAAACAGCCGTTACCACTTATTTCTTGGTTGGAAACTCTACCATTTCGTAATATTGGGTGCCTTTTAACTTCTCTGCAAACTTGCCATCTAGTGTTATAAGTCTGGAGTGTGATCTCTTTGCCGATATTAGAAAAGATGCATCATAAACAGATAGTCTCAATTCTAAAGCCAGTGAGAGTGATTCTGGCAACGCTTCTGGAGCAGTGTGTAGCTCCGAACCGCGAATTAATTCCACTGCTTCTTTCAATGAAACATCTGCATCAATTTTCGTTAGTTCTTTCTGAAGCACCTTGTTACGAATAGCATTAGTTACCTCATAATAGGCTAAGTCCAGTGTTCCTAGCAACTTATATTTCCCAATAGCGCCTTCAGACCAGTCTGAAAATTCTTCAGGAATTAAAAGGGAAACAATAACTGAAGAATCAATAATGGCTTCAGTGGCCATGTTCCCTATCCTCTCTTATAAATTCAACCGAACTTGAAGTCTTGCCTATCTTCTTTTGTAGTTCCCTTCTATGTGCACTTATCTTCGAGAGAGTCTTAGAAAGTAGCCGTTGTTTTACCTTTTTCTCAAGATATATCCTAACCTCATCCGCATAATCTATATCGAGTTCCTCTAGCTCTGTCTTGAGTTCCTTTGATACCCTTACCGCTATAACATTACCCATAATAATCACTTATTATTTATGTAAACAAATATATAAACATTTATGTTTAACAAACACTACTGCCTAATTGTGTCTTTATATGCCGGTGCGGAGATGAGAACAGCCGTTCTCGACGGCGCCCTGCGGCATGAATTATATGTTCAAATCCGCAGGATTATTACAATACCTGGCTTTAGAGTAGGGGTTACGGGCTTTGCTACGAGGAGATTATTTATATGGCCTTTTTGCAATTGTCAAAATACTCCCATTTTTATTATTCAGGAATGTAGCCCCATCTACATGATATTGCTCGAAAACTTCAAATCCATTCCTGACCAGCATCTCCTTAAGCTGTTTTGCGTCATATATTTTCAGAATATACCTATGTTGTTTGAACAAGTTGAATTTGCCAGGATTTTTCTGCTTATAAAAGCATTCATAGGTTAAAAGATGCCCATTTTTCCTATTTAGTTTTTGCACTTGAACAGACCGTAACATAGCATCACCTGCATTCCAGAGATGCTCGTTGCGAGTTATACTCTTTCTGCCATTTAAGTTTAATATATCAAACACGTAAAGTCCCCCATCATTAAGATTATCTCGCACATTCCGTATCGTCTTCTCGAATTCAGCTTTTGTAAGATGCCCTACTGCATTGAATATGGTTATTACGGCATCAAATCTGCCAACTTTTACAGTACGCATATCTCCCTCAATGAGCTTTACATTTACTCTTTCCTTTCTAGCTCTCAATTTTGCAAATTTTAACATCGCCGGGCTGAGATCGACTCCTGTTACCTTGTACCCTTGTGCTACAAGCCAAAAAACCTGCGAGCCTTGTCCACACGCAAGATCTAGAACCGTCTTGACCCCGTATTTTTTAAGTATTTTTCCTATTACACGGTTTTTCATTATTGCATTCCCGTCATATTTTCCGTTCTGTTCAAGAATTCCATAGTATCTGGCTGGATTGCTGTAGCCGATTGGAAGTTTCATAAAATTCTAATATAATAAAGGAAGTGCACTTTCTTAAGTTATATGTTGCCTTCAGGCTAGCTTCAGCAGTGCATAATCTTATATATTAGTTATATGCTAATTATATAGTGGTTATATGTATACAACAATACAACTTGAGAAGGATACTAGGGAGAGACTCAATAAGTTAAGGATTTATAAGAGAGCAACCTATGACGAAATAATAAATGCCTTGATGGATTTAATACCGGAAGGAGATGATGAGGGAAAGTACACTTCGGAGTTCAGGGCATCACTTCTTCGTGGTCTGCTAGACATAAAGCATGGAAGAACTTATAGTTCTGCGGGTGTTCGCACAAAATTAGGGTTATAGAGTGGCATATAGTCTAGAATACTCTGCAGAAGCAGTGATGCAGTTAGAAAAGCTAGATAAATCGATTGCAGGTAGGATTCTAAAGAAAATTGATGGAAGCTTAGACAACCCCCATAATTTTTTTAAACAGTTAACAGGTAGACCAGAATATAAACTTAGAGTGGGAGATTACAGGATCATTGCAGATATAGATGAAGCAACAAAGAAAGTGCTGGTCAGAACAGTTGGGCATAGGAAAAACATATACGATAAAATTTGATATAAAGAAATTTCTTTAGAAACGGATTTGAAAAATTTTGTAAATCCGACCTGCGGCAATTAATCGACTACAAAGCCAAGCTTAATAACCTTTTGATGCGTAATATATTAGGTGGATTCGTGGAACTACAAACTGTATTCTGGAAAGAAGGCAGGACTTATATAATAAAGGAAGCCGTAACAGGAGTTACTACACAAGGGAAAAACTTGGAAGATGCCATTAAAAATATAAGAGAAGCAGTGGAATTGTACCTGGAAGAGATGCCCGAAGTCAAACATGAACTAAGGGAAGTTAGGAATGTAGGTGCAATGAGTGTCAAGATTGCCTAAGCTTTCTGGCCTTCAAATCATCAAGCTTTTAGTAAAGGAATTTGGATTTTAAGTTGCACATCAGAAAGGAAGCCACGTTACGCTCAGGAAATTTGTTGATGGAAAGAAGGTTGTAACTGTCGTGCCCTTGCATAAAGAAGTGAAGATTGGTACGTTGTTAGGCATTTTGGACTTGGGAAAGATAAGCAGGGAGGAATTCATAGCTAAACTTTAGCTGAGTCTGGCTGGCCATATAGCTTGAATGCCCTTCGTATATCCAATCTAACTTGAACCATGGCTATAGCTTAGACCTGCGGCACTCAGACTACAAATCGGCTACAGAGTGCGCAGATGCCTTTATTAATGAGGGTAACCGAAGGGCAGTTGATGATAAGATGGCAGTAAAAATCCTTGCAAAGATAGAAGCGGAAAATGCGCAAGCTAAGTTACCTTTTTTGGGGGACATGAGCATTTGGGTAGGTAGAGTGCACTATGATGGAATCGGGTCAAGAGCAGTTGTGATTGCGAGCGAAGGCCTCAATACGACCGTAGCGCATCTTCCCAAGGCCGAAGCAGTGGCGCTGCGAAACGCCCTAACCAAGGCAATCAGGGGAATGAAGCAATAAGCGCACCGTAGGTAGATAAGGAGTGCTTAGCAAGTGCATAGAATGAGAGCTTTCGTGGAGAGGATAGTAAGCTCAACTGCGAACTAATTCCTCAATAACCCGTAATTTTTCCCTTAGTGACGCTTCGTAAGCAGGCCTATCTATCAAGCCACTTTCTACAAATTTATAGGTTTCGTATGAATGGGGTATGGAACATACATCAACATTAATATATTTTAGCTATTTACAATAATCTAATTTTGCTATTTAAGCTATTAGTAATAGTATATTACTTGGTCTTTAATGCAGGCAAGTTTATCACAGCAAATCCATTGTGGCAGCTTGTAGCCACAAAAACAAGACCTTCGGCAACCACAGAATCATCTGTAGTAGGCAACCTGCAGTGATTGATCCTTTATTATTTGCTTTGGTAAGCCCATTGCAGTTTTCTGCCATTGAAACCTGATGTGCATTGGAGGCAAACGCCACACCTTGAAGCAGGCAGCAGAATTATAAGGTAGCCATACTTAGCTGCACTGCACAGTTGGGGCAGTTCCACGAGTTCTCTGACCCGCCTTGCACTGCGCAGGTAAGGTGGTAGTACTGTGCACATGACTCGCAGTAGCCGCATGGGCCGCTTAGCGCTTCGCCGCACGAACCGCATTTGTATGTTCCACCATCAGACATATCTGCATCACCAATAGCATCATTACTTTTGTACCCATCTTCTTTAAATATATTGGCTGTCAATCCTCTTCTTGCACAGCGAGTGTAGTCTAGCCTGGTAGGACTTTGGCTTGCCAAGTCAATGGCCCGGGTTCAAATCCCGGCACTCGCATTTCTCCTGGTGGTTGGACGTGATGAATGGCACTAAAGCCGGAATTACTGCCGATTCGGTCTTTATAAGGCAGTCTAAGAGAGGCGATTTCAATAAGTACGCGCGCATGCTGCAAAAAAGCATTGAAGTCGCATACTCGAGCAGGAAGCTGGGACTTGACAGGAGCCTGTTCTCAGTTAGGGTCTTCTCGTCCGAAGGCATGCAGAACTGGATGAAGGATAACCTGTATCCGGCAAGTGGGAAATGGACATTCGTTGCCACGTATAGGTCCAGGATTGTTGGCGCAATCACCGTAAAGAAGGAGAGGCGAAGAAACGAATTGAGGGCTTTTTACGTAGACCCCAGGTTCCAGGGCCTTGGCGTTGGGAAAAAACTGCTTAAGCATGCGCTTAGGCTTTCGCTTGGTAAAGAAATCGTATTGACCATGTATCCGCACAACTTGAAGACCTTTTTGATCTACAAGAGGTGGGGATTTAGAAGATATGGGACTGCTGGCTATCACCACTGGTCGGCATGGCCCGATGGAGTGCGCATGAGATATGCCCGCATGCTGCTGCCAAGGAACAGCGCGCAAAAGCTGTACAAAAGCATCTGAGAAGAGTTTGGCAGATGGATGCTTTACGCCGGCTACCCGAAACAATTAAATACCATTGAAAGCCATATGGTTCTCGTCTTATTGGATTTGTTGTGTGCTTGCCTTGGGAAAGACACTATGCGCGTCTGTAGGCATGCCATTTGTGTGGAGCAGATATGAACGATAGCAAACGTATGCATGGCAATGTTGCAAACATAGCTGTAGCAGTAGCGTTAGCTGCACTGGCAGTTCTGCCAGTATGCTGGGCAGGTGGAGGAGGAAGCGCAATCATAGGCGGCACATCCGCCATTTATGACCAGGGGCAGATAGCCAATATTATCGGCGCCATACCTGTAGGCGGCACCCCGAATTACAGGTATGAATGGCTAGTAGAGCTTCCTGGCAGCAGCACGTATACTCTTGCGCCCGCGCAGGTGTGCCCCGCGAATGAGGGGGCAAATGAGATCGCTGGCGCTGTGGAATCGTGCACATTTGCAACTAACCAGCTTACCCAGACAGGCCCATACAGTTTCAACTTCATGGTCACCGACAGCGCTACGACCCCTGCGACATTGAATAGCACGTACAACATAATGCTGGATATGGAACCTGCAGCAGTATTGACATATGCATCCAATACGGTCCAACAAGGAAGCCCGGATGCCATTACCGCGAACATTGAAGGCGGGAGCGGGCCTTTCAATGTTAGTTTTGTATACTACAACGGAACATCGGCGAATAGTGTGGCAGTTGGCACGTACAATGGCGTTGCAACTTATGATTTTGCCCCCATGGCACCTGGCAACTACTTGATTAAGGCGAACGTGATAGACCTTGGCACATCATATCCGTTTGCATTCAGCTCCATGCCTGTTGAGATAGACGTTGCGAACGATGTGCTTGGACCAAATGTGATTGTTACAGTGTCGAACAGCGTCATAGATGTGCCCCAGTACGCAGTATTAACGGCGTCCGTTGACGGAGGAATAGGCCCGTACAACTATATATGGAACCTTGGCAGCAATGCCATAGGCACTAATTCGCCCACGCTCACGTTGCATGGAAACTCCTCGACAATCGGAAACGATACAGTAAGGGTCGAAGTGACTGACAGCCTTGGGCAGAAAGCTGCAGGGCAGAATTCTGTTGCAGTAAACAGAGAGCTAAATAACACAGGAGTAACAGTCATAGTGCCGTACAATACGCTTTATCTTGGCACAAACGAGACAGTAACGGCACAGGTAAGCGCAGGCACCGCGCCATACACATATGAATGGAGCCTTGATGGCAGCCGCATAAATGGAACCTCTAATTCGGCGGTAATATACGGCAATTATACTGATCTGGGATACTATAGCAATTTGATATCAGTCAACGTGACAGACAGTGCCAAAGAGACTGCGCAGGGTAGCAACTCTCTTGACGTGGGCTTTTTGCCCCCGGACAATTACCTTCTTGTCAGCCCGAATGCGATAGATACTGGACAGAATGCGATTCTTACTGAACGCGTGATCTCATTCCTGCCGCGCGAGTTTGGCACGGTGCAGCATAACCAGGGCCAGTACGAAGGCCCAGCCATAAGCGCCAATGTTCTCTTCTACAACACTGAAACAAATACACCCATAGCAGATGTGCCTGCGAACGTTATGATAGGCAACTATACTGCAAACTTCACGGCAGATACCCCTTTCATGCCATCAAACTCAGGCGTATTCACGCTCAACGCCGTGGTGTTTGTGACAGACCAGTATGGAGAATATTCTTACACCTACATATACAACATATCCACCAACACGCTAATGGCCTATGGGCGGCTAAGCGTCAATGTTACACCGGCATCGCAGACATCTGCCAATGGCGGCAGTGCCTCGTTCTATGCCAAAGCGGCCGGAGGAAGCGGCATGTATACCTATAGCTGGTACAATGACACCGGAACTGCGCCTTACCTCATTGGAGGCGATACGTCTAACACCCTCACGTTGACAGCAGGATCTGCAGGCACATACACTTATCAGGTGAATGTTACTGACGTCGGAGTAAAACCACATGAAAGCGCGATGTCGGCAAATGTGCAGCTTCAGGTGAATGGAGGCGGATGTGCAGGCGGGATATGCGGGTCAGCAGGCAGCGCAGTCACAGCCGAACCTACAACCACGGTAGCGGTGCAGGTCCCAAACAAGAATCAGCCCGTAAACAATACACAGCATGATGGTACTAACAGCAGCGGAAGTGGAGGAGGTCCTTTGGTGGTGCTCAACATAAGCAGAGATGGCACAATGACAGCAATAGGACCGGCTGGGCACACTATAGAGATAGTGGCAGATGGAAATGTGGTGGCTGCGGGCAACGGCACAGCGGTTTACAACGGGTATGGACTCATGCCTGGAAATTACACGGTAGTAGGCCGTGATGCCAATACGCTTGATGAATCGATAGCCGAAGAATTCTCAAGGCCAAGAGATATTGCGGTTATGGAGTTCACGCAGAGCTGCAAGAACGGCACTACTGCTTCCTCAAAGCCATGTTCGGTCACGGCGCGCATATACACGCCAAACAACGCGCTGGACGCATCGCTGTACGTCAACGGCAATTTCATTGGAAGCACGGACAGTACGCTAAATTACACCATGGCAGGACCCGGAAGGTACTCGTACATATTCAAGGAAGGCGGAAGCTCCGAATATGCCCCTGAGACCATAAGCTATAATTACACAGTGGCAGGGTCGTCCTCAAACCCTGCAACTACCCCGGCATTGGTTGCAGTGATAGTTGCAGTAGGCTCTGGCACGGCCCTTGGAACGATCATAAGGCATAGATAAGTGATGTTTGATAATCAAATGGGATTGAGATGAACAAAAGACAAGAGTACATACTTGCGATAGTGACTCTGGCTGCCGTGGTGCTTGCGTTTGTTTCGCTTGTGATAGCTAGCAGCAATCTTGCAATAGTTTCTGCATTCATAGCCATACTTGCAGTGGTGATCTCCCTATTCTACATACACATGGAAGAGGAGAAGATCGAGCAGACCCAAAAGGAGATAAGGAAGGAGCAGGAAGATATCGAGAATGAGGAGGTCCGCAGGAAGGGGCGCAGGTAATATGCGCTTCTACAGGGCTGCTTTTTGTTTTGGGATGGCCGCATGCGCAGGTTTAGGAGCATAGTGATTTCGGGGAACCCCAAGTCAGGCAAATCCAGCCTAAGCAGCATGCTATCTGGCGCCTATGGCTGGAGGAAGATATCCATAGGAGACATGTGGAGAGAGAGATGGAGAAAGGCCTACCCAAATGGCGATGTCTCATTCGAGAGCTACTGGGGATCCACGAGCATGGAGGACAACCAGAATATCAATGCGATAGCAAAGGAGGAATTCGAGAAAGGCGAAGTGGTTGCTGACTCAAGATTCTGCCAGTATCTTGACAGTGGCATATGCCTGCTGGTTTTCCTTACTGCAGACGTGTCCATACGGGCGCAGAGGGCTTCGGTAGACGGTGAGTACAAGGGCAGGGATGTCAAAGATATAGAGAGGATACTTAATGGGAGGGAGGAGGATGAGGTAAGGATAGGCAAGGAGCTGTTTGGAACTGATTACAGGGATCCTAAGTTTTTCCACCTTGTGCTCAATACGGGGCTCATGAGCAAGGAGGATGAATTCAGGGCAGTAGACTGCATTATGAGAGGGCAGATGCCTTCAGGTCCTCTTGAACGCAGTTGAAACCATCCTCTCGGTTATGGCCTCGTGCATAGAGTATCGCTTTATTACCATGGCCTTGACCATGTCCATGTCCCCTATCCCGTTCTTTTTGGCAAAGGACCCGGCCTGGTTGAGTTTGTTTTTGTAGGAGTTGTAAGCAGTTATGGCAGCGGATAGTGCGTCCCGCTCATGCGCAGTGCCCACCTTGTGGATCCTTGCAAGCTCATGCTTACGCTTTACGCTTATATCGTAGTCCGAAGAGAACAGCACGGCACCGAATATTGCTGCAATCTTCTTTGGAGTATCATCAGGCCTCTTCTTGTCGCTGGCTATTACGACAGGGGAACCTGCGCGCCCTATCTGCCCCACAAGCCATTCTGTACCGACGAAAAGGCCTGTCGCGAGATGGACCACTTTGCCGTCAAGGTCAATGCATGCGACTGCCGCATGCTTCCCTGGATCTATTCCGGCTATTATGTGCTTCATTCAATACATCAGCATAATGACCCACGCGCATAGCACACGGCATTCATTGCAGTCTGCGGCAGAGACACGTACTGGCAGTCAGTTAAGACCGATGGCGCAGATGTTATGTTATAGTATCTTGCCGTAGCGAACTGGCCGTCTATCAGGCGAGGCGACGAGGCAATGCATGAATCCAGGCTAGTCATGTTGAATCCTGATTGCTGGGCTATGCCCTGCAGGACTGACAGAGGCACATAGGTACCCGAGTATGACGCGTTCAGCGAGCGCATGAATCCGGTGAAGTTGTCCTGTGCAGATCCGCAGATTATGTATCTCTCAAGGTTTAGCGTGCCGTTGAGCCCGTATTGGTCTGCTACTGCAGTTGAGTATTGGGTGAAGATCTCCCTTATTGACACGTTAAGCTTGCCTGCGTACTTTTGCTGCAGAGCCTCGGCCTCAAGTATTGAACTTATGCCGCCCGGAGCATACGGATCCATGAACCATTCCTGCTGGAGGGGGCCGTTGGCGCTGCAGCTGGTCTTGCCTGCTAGCTTTACAACCCCTGGAGCTATGACGTAGTTTTGGGGTATGGAGCTTGGACCCACTCCCTGGAATAGCGTTCCTGCGAGAGTGAGGTTTGAATCGTATATGGCCATAGTTATGGCATATGTGCTGTTCGATGTGGGGCTCGTGTATGGGACTGTGGCATACCACTCCTTGGATGCGGCAAGATAGGACACCTTCATTGCAGAGACGTTGGACAGATATGGCAGAAGCGCTATGGAGCTGTTCAGGCCGACATATCCTGCCAGCACCCTCTCCGCATACCTCTTGACCTGGGTGGCATTGTGGATTGGAGCCGAACACTGTCCTGCGGTGCACTGCTGGGCACTGGTAGTTGAATTGGTTACTGGAACTTGGGTGTTGTAGGATATAGCAACCACTATTAGTATGAGTATGGCCACAAGCACCATGAGGGTTATGTGTATGCTGTCGAGCCCGCCAAACCTTGACACCGGCTTCACGAGTATGCTCGGCTCCTTTATGCTCTTGCTAAGCTTGGCCGCCATGCTGAAAACCACTTTGTATTATACTGAAAGAGAGGTTATAAAACATGTTTGTTTTGTTAGGCTGCATGGACGAATTATCCTGACGAGTAGTTTACAGGTCGGCTCTTATACCTACGATAATTCTGAATATCCGGTCAATTGGCAGGCTGGCATCGATGAACCTAAGCCCGTGTTCTGCTGCCTTTGACCTGTCCGCATCCAGTTCTGCGAGTATTACTGCCCTGTGCTCCTTCGTCTCTCCCCATCCCACATGGCTCTTGCCTTCCCTGCTCCTGCTCTCAAGCCGCTCTTCCAGGAGCTTTGCATCAGCATCGAGGTAGTATCTGCGGCAAAAGAGTCCCGATAGGCCGTATATGTTGTATGCTCCCCCGAAAAGATACACCCTGTGCATGCTGCCCAGAAGATGCACCAGCCTTGAAACGTCCCAGTTCCACCGTAGCCCCATGTCAAACGCCCACTGTCCGGCATTGATTGCGGAATCCGCAGGAGGCCTGAATTCGTTTCCCGATCCGTCCATCCATTTGCCTATGCCGGCAGTGTCTGCATCCACGCCGTTTTCCCCTAGGCTTCTGAAATGCCTGGCAAGGGTGGTCTTGCCCGCCCCTGATGGGCCGGTTATAAGAACGTGACAGTTATCCATACGCAATCGCCATTGCTTGACATCACCATAATTGAGAGATTGCTTTGCATGGTTGATGGCCGAGGTCAGGGAAGGTCAGCTTCTACAAACTCCGTGCTTATTCCTTGCACCCTCTTTGAGTGCTCTGGGACATTTATCCTGAGCACCAGCAGTATGGCAAGCACGCTCATAATCGCAGCCGCAATGAATGCATCCCTGAATCCGGCTATGGACTGCGCAGGCGTGGAATTTAGAGGGGTAGCCGCACTTGATATGGCGACTAGCGCTGCAAGGCCCACGGGGAACCCTATTCGCTGGGTTGTTGTTATGATCCCTGATGCCAGGCCTTCTTCGCCGCGCCTTGTGCCGTTTACAGCCGCAAGGCTAAGGGCAGGGAAGGCTATGCTTGCTCCAAGAGCCCACAGCACTGTGCCTGGCAGTATGCCAAGGTATCCGCCCTTAAGCGATATGGGGATCAGCAAGGCGACCCCGGCAGTGACCAATATTGATGATGCTATCATGGCGCGTTTTATGCCCAGCCTTCGTATTATTGGATCAAGACCCCATCCCCCTATGATGAAGAAGATTGCAGCTGGTGGCAGGAAACCTAGCCCTGCATCAAGGGGACTATATCCCAGAGTCTGCTGCAGGAACAGCGTAACAAGAACCCCAAGGCCACCTGATGCCGCAGCTACAACAAGGGCAGCAAGATTGGCATTCAGTATTGCGCCCCTTTTGATAAATTCAAGTGGCATGAGCGGGTTCCTTGACAGTGACTCTATGTAGAAGAACGATGCCAGTAGGACAAGTGACAGTAGAAGAGGCACTAGAGTCTGCAGTGAGATTAAATCGCCGCCTGAAGCCACCGTAAAAGCGTACACCAGCAGCATGAGCCCTGCTGTTATTGCTGTGGCTCCTGGCAGGTCAAGGCCCTTGTTTGCCGCCCTTGCGCCAGATTCAGGAAGGTACCGGTATATGAGAACGGCTGCAATGGCCCCTATTGGCACATTTATGAAGAATACGGATCTCCAGCCCAGGAACGCAGTGAGGAATCCTCCTGCAAGCGCGCCTGCGGCAAAGCCAGCAGACAGAACTGCCATGAATATCCCCATTGCCCTGTTTCTTTTCTCGCCTTCTGGGAAAAGCACTAGGAAGATGGAGAAGGCCGTGACAGAGGAGATTGCAGCGCCTATCCCCTGCACTGCCCTTAGGGCGATCAGTATTGGCAGTGATGGTGCAATTCCTGCTGCAAATGATGACGCGGTGAACAGCACTATGCCGGATACGAACAGCTTCTTCTGGCCATACATGTCGCCAGCTCTGCCGCTAAGTAGCAGAAAGCCTGCCATAGTGAGCCCATAAGCTCCTATTACCCATTGTATAGCTGCAAGGGACGCTCCGAAATCCGACTTTATGACAGGCAATGCGACATTGACTACGGAGAAATCCATCACGTCAAGAAAGACGGCGATTATGAGCAGTCCAAACAGGAGGCTTGAGTGGGCAGGTGCAGCGGCCCTATGCTGCTTTGGTTTTTTCACATCACCAGCCCTGGCATACGGTCATATCACAGGGTTATATCCCCACAGCCCTATATAAATGGATTGTAGTGCAGGTAGCGCATGGCATGCAGCAGGATAGTTGCAGTGGATGGCCAGGCATATGCGCTGATGATATGGGTCCGTGCGTAGCAGATAGCATTATGCTATCGGAAAATGATGCCGTTGAAAAGGTAAAATCACTTAATTTTCCCGGGTAATTCGGCCCATATGCCCCTACGCTATCCGAACTGCTTTGCGGGGCAATGAAGGTTGATGGAGTGGATTTTGCTTGCCTTGAAGATGCACGGAAATGGAAGGCCGCATCAGGTAGGCCAAAGGGCATGAAAGGCCCTGGGCTTATAGCCAGGTACCTGGAAAGATGATGGAATGATCAGTGACATGGATTTGTGGATGAAACAACAGATCATGGCTGCGCAGTAGGCTAAGGCACATGCTTGAATCGGGTCCGACGGGATTTGAACCCGCGACCTTAACCTTAGGACGGTTCCGCTCTATCCAAGCTGAGCTACGGACCCAGATTATTTACTATACTTCTTTGCTATTTCCTTATATGCCTTTCTGAAAGGCACGCCTTTCTTGACAAGGTCGTATGCCTCATTGGTTGCGTATAGCTCCTGCGACATGGCCTTTTTGCATGCAGCTTTGTCCACAGCCAGCTTGCCGATGAATAGAGCCATCACGGATAGGCTGCGCTTGGTTATGCTTATACTGCGCATTGCTGGCCCTTTGGTAAGTGAAAGATCTGCGTTGTATCCTGACGGCAGGTTTCCTATAATAGAGTCTATCATGCAGCCGTACGAGCTCACAACGTGGTAGTTGCCGCGCACAAGCTCCAGCACATCCGGATTCTTCTTATGCGGCATTATTGAGCTTCCGGTGGTTAGCTCCTTTGGCATGACGAAGTAGCCAAACTCAGGCATGCTGAACATTATCGCATCGGTTGACATCTTGTTTAGATCGAGCATCAGATGGGCCAGGGCGTGGACTATGACCGACTCGAACTTGCCCCTGCTGTTTTGCACATATATGGGATTGCCTTGCACTTTGGAGAAGCCAAGCTCTTTTGCAGTGTACTCCCTGTCCACAGCCATTGGAACCCCGTAGCCGGCGCCTGTGCCAAGGGGGTTTTGGTCGTTTAGCGAGTGCGCTGCACCAAGAATGGTCAGGTCATCTTCAAGCGACTCGATGAATGCCCGGCTCCACATATGCACCGAGGATGGCATTGCCTTTCTTGTGTGGGTGTACCCTGGAATGCCTATTCGGCCATACTTGCCATCGAATGATTTGAGGGATATGAGCAGTTTTTTTACAAGCACGATTACTTCGCCAAGCTCGTCTTTGTAATAAAGGCGAAGGGCTGCCTGCACCTGGTCGTTTCTTGAGCGCGCCGTGTGTATCTTCCTTCCTACATCGCCAAGTTTGGCTGTTAGGTAGTTCTCTATTGCAGTGTGGCAGTCCTCGTCCTGTGGCTTTAGGCTGAACTTGCCATTGGAATCAAGCGCTATTATGCCATTTAGAGCCTTGACAAGCTGTCTGACCTCATCCTTGTTTAGCATGCCGATCTTTCCAAGCATCTTTGCATGGGCTATCGATGCCCTGCAGTCGTACTTGACCAGCGCCTGGTCCAATAGGTAGCCTTCCGCTGCCATGTACTGCTCCACCTCCTTGTCCACGCTGTAGCCTTTATCCCAGAGCTTGCCCATTTCAACCACTCAGCTTCTTGAACAGCTTCCTGCGCCACTCGTATGGGAAGCGTTTTTTCAGCACTGCGTTGTGCGCCTTTAGTCTTACTGCGCTTATGTTGATGAACCCCTGCGAGTCTGACACGTTAAAGCCCCCAAGCTCGTCCATGCTGGACTGCTTCTTGCTGTATAGCGCTGTTTGCGATTCCCTTGACACAGGGAACACGTTGCCCTTGTAGAGCTCAATGGTGACCTTGCCGTCTATGGCCTCCTGGCTCTTCTCGAGAGCGCTGAACAGGAAGTCCATCTCCGGAGAGAACCAGTAGCCGTTGTAGATAAGCTCGGCGAATTTCGGTATGAGCATGTCGCGTAGGTGCATAACCTCCTTGTCCATGGCTATGCCTTCAAGGTCGCGGTGCGCTGCCCACAGTATGGTTGCGCCAGGAGTTTCGTACACTCCGCGCGATTTTATCCCTATGTACCTGTTCTCCACCATGTCCACCCTGCCTACCCCGTTCTTGCTGCCTATCTCGTTTAGGTACATGAAAATCTCAAGAGGCTTTGTCTTGACTATGTGGGCAGCTTTGTTTGCTACCTTTGCAGGTATGCCGTTCTTGAATTCTATCTCGATTGTTGTCTGGGAGCTTGGCGCCTTCATGGGCTGGACTGTCCTGCTGAAGATGCTCTGCGCAGTCTTCATTGCAGGATCCTCAAGTATGCCTGCCTCGTGGCTTATGTGCATGAGGTTCTCGTCTTCGCTATACGGCTTGCCCTTTGTAGCCTTGATAGGTATCCCGTACTTCTGGGCATATGCAATCATGTCGCTGCGCCCTTTGAACTGCAAAAGGAACTTGGAGTCCCTCCACGGGGCTATTACAGTTATATTTGGGTTAAGCGCGTAGTAGGCAAGCTCAAAGCGCACCTGGTCATTGCCCTTGCCTGTGGCCCCGTGCGCCACGTACCCTGCGCCCTCCTTCTCGGCTATCTCTATCTGTTTTTTTGCTAGCAGCGGTCTAGCCAGCGAAGTCCCAAGCAGGTATCTGCCCTCGTACAGCGCGTTGCCCATAAGCGCAGGGAAGATGAAGTCGGTCACGAACTCTGAGCGCAGGTCCTCTATGTACACCTTTGATGCGCCTGTGTCCATTGCCTTCTTTCTTATGTAGTCGAAGTCCTCCTTCTGGCCTATGTTGCCTACGAAGCATACGACATCGAATCCGGAGTTCACAAGCCACTTCAGTATGACTGAAGTGTCAAGCCCGCCGCTGTAAGCCAGAACCACTTTTTTGTTTGCCATCTATACCATCCACTAGCATGATTTCCCAGCAGCCGCTTTTATATGTTGCGTCATCTTAACGCCCGTAGACGAGGACAGGCCTGGGCCGTCATCCCACACTACGGCGAGCTTGAGGCATCTGAGGCTGCCGTCCATCTTCTGGAACTCGCTCATCTGCACGGTAACCACTTGGGAGTAATTCTGCGAGAGTATATTGAATGTGGAGGCATAGCCGTTAAGGCTGCTGTTAGTGGTCACTGGCATGATTACAGTGCTTTCATTGACTACAAGCACGCTAGCGGCATATCCTTCGGAACGAGGCAGGGACACCGTGTGGTGCGTAAAGTCCTGTTGGAGGTTCATGGCCGGATCGCGCAGCAGCGTATTCGCATTGATTGGAGAAATGCAGGTATCCGCATGAAGGCTGCCGTTGACGCGCATGGAGCCGACATCATATCCCGGATTCAGGTAGTTCAATATCGCCTTGAGCTCCTCGTAGCCCTTTTGATTAGTTCTCTTGGACTGCCCGACAAGCACATTGCCGCCGAATCTCACCACGTCACCAAACTCAAGAGTGGAGCCTGTCTGGTCATGCAGGTGTATTATTGACATGCCTATCCTGCGCAGTATGCCCACAATATAATCGACTTCGGGGGAACGCTGTGCCGTAGCAGGTTTTGCAACCACAGCCACCAGTTCCCCAGAGCTGGACCGGAATACGCTTGCAATGTCCTCCACAAAATGGCTGTCGGGGTGCGCTGTTGCAGGATATACGTCTACCTTTACCCCTGCATCGCGCAGAGCCTGTGCATATGCCCTGTGCTGCTCTACAGCAAGGTCGTAGTCAGGACTGCCAAGATCCACGGTGGTGTGGCCTTTTGCGATGTTCCTGCTAGGCTCTACCATGACGACATGCTGAACTCGCAGCCCGTCTTTAGCCAGATTCACAACTGCCATTTCAATCAGCAGTATTCTGCCTTGCAGTGTATATAAACTTTCAGACATAGATGATACAGAATAGGACAAATATGTTTCATCTGATACATAACATCAGAGTTTCATCGAGTATATCTTATACCCGTATTCCTCCTCCCCGCGGTGGGGGAGGCCTATGGTAAACAGCTCCTTTGGCACGTCTTCGTAGCGTATCTCAGCCATGCCCACAGACTCGAGAGTGCCATGGCCGGTTCCTGCCTTGTTGGTGAAGGCAACAACCACTGGAGCGCCGAACTTTTCCCTTATCTCCTCGATTAACCCCTTTGTGAGGGCGCTGCTTATCCCGTTGCCCCTCCATGCCACGCTGACCACCAGGGACCTGAGCTCAACCCATCCGGACTGCGGCCATTTGTATGCTGCCTCGTGCCCTATCACAAGGCCCCGTGCGTCCTTAGCGACAAGGGATATGCCACTGCGGACCCATTCGCCTATCTTTTCTGCGTCAACCTCAAGCACTGCTCCGGATCTGTGCGCCTCGCTGTTGACAAGCTCCACGATTGAGGATATGTCTAGTTGTTTTGCCCGGGATATGGAAAAACTATCTGCCATATGGGATCTCGGACTTTATGCGCAAAGAAAGTTAATAAATAATGTGCAGCAATATGCGCATTATTTAATGCTTTTTGTATCATATGATACTTTGATGCGATGACCATTTCAGACATCGTGCGCGTATACCTGAAGAACAAGCCTTACACGCTTGAAGCGCTTGAAGCAGGAATAGTAAACTTCAGCGCCCTTGCGCGCGTTGTGCAAAAAGACCTGCGCATACGCAATTATCATGCAATAAAGGCAGCCCTGCGCAGGTACGCCATTGAACTGCGCAAAGAGAGCGCAGGCATAGAGAGGCATGCCCTGTCCATACTTAAGGCAAGCACTGTGACCATAGAAAGCGGCATAGGAGTCGCAGTTTCTATGAGGGACGTGGACATAAGAAAAGGCAGCAAGCTCAGGATCGGCGACTACTACGTCTATCTTGTGAGAGACAGAAGGGAGTTCGGGAAGGTGAAGACCGGCGCAATAAAGCTGCACGAGAATGCCTCTGCAATAGCAATACATTCGGAAGAGAGGCTTGAGTCGTCCCCGGGATTTGTGGCATTTGTGGCCTCCCTGCTTGCCGAGCAGAGCATAAACATAGCCGAGTTCGTATCATGCTACACAGAAACGCTCATAGTTGTGAACAGATCTGACGCCATAAAGAGCCATGAGCTTCTGATGGGTATTCTCGAGTGATGGCTGCAGGACATGGATGTGGAATAGACGCTTTGAGCCAGTAAGCCGGTGCGCGATTTGGCGCGTGGCCGCGTGCATGCCAGCGTCATCCCAGCGATGCCAGTATGCCGTCGACTATGCCGCCTATGCCTATGCCCCCGGTGGAGCGGACAATTATCCTGTGGCTTAGCACAGGTCGCGCAAGAAACTTTATGTCTTCGCGTGAAACCTCGCTTCTGCCCTCTATGAGGGCCTTTGCCTTGCCGCAGAGCATGAATGCCAGGGTGGATCTTGGGCTTGCGCCCATGACAACATGCATCTCGGTCCTTGAAGCCTCAACTATCTGCGTAATGTATTTGCCCACGTCATCAGGAAGTGTGACCGTCTTGACCTGCTTTTGCATGTCGATTATATCCTGCTTGCCGAGCACCTTGTTGGTCTGCACTGACGCCTCCGCTTCCTTTAGCCTGATCATCTGCTCCTCTTCCTCCATGGACGGATATGTGACCTCGACCCTGAGCAGGAATCTGTCAGCAAGAACTTTGGGTATCTGCTCTGTCCCCTCTATCCTCAGAGGGTTCTGCGTTGCAAGGGCCATGAAAGGCTCAGGGAGCTTTATGTCAGTGCCACCCACGGTGATCTGCCTCTCCTCAAGGGCCTCTAGGAACCCGCTCATGGTCCTTGGAGGGGCCCTGTTCAGTTCGTCCATAAGCAGTATGTTGGTGAATATCGGGCCCTTCCTGATCTCAGGCTCTCCGGCAGGGTTGTCATAAACGCCGCCTATTATGTCGGACACTGCGAGGTCAGGCATGCACTGTATCCTCTTAAAATCGCCGTCTATCGTATCGGCAAGGGCCTTGCTCATGGTAGTCTTGGCAACACCTGGAACGCCTTCAAGAAGCACGTGGCCGTTGGCCAGCAGGGCTATGAACAGCAGTTTTATTACGTCGTTCTTGCCTGCTATGTGCTTTCTCATCTCCTCCTCTACCTTCAGGTATGCATCCTTGGGGTCCACCAAAGCACCATATGCAATATTGTAACATTGCTTTTTTAACATGTTGCATTCATGCTGGAAGCTAGCCCCTGTTCCTGAGCTTTAGGGCAAGAGCTGCTGCCACGATAACGATTATTACGGCAATCACGATCTCTACTGGATTTGCCCCGGATATGCCAAGAAAGCCAGGGGATATGGTTGATGTAGGCTGCACTATGTTTATTGCAGTTGAAAGGGCGTTGGCAGGCAGGGTGTTTGCGGTGTTCGTGGTGGTATTTGCGATGCTGTTTGATGACGCACTTTGGGATGGCATGAGCGTTAGCGATGAAACGGTTGAATTGGCCCCTTCGGACCTGTCGTAGACCGAGACGCTGTATGTGCCTGCTGGCAGGCACCCGAACTGCTGGTCCCTGCATATTGTGTACGAGATTATGTTGGTGCCGTTCTGGACTATGCTGTTGCCCACTATAAGCGCAAGAGAGTCTGAATAGTAAGGGGCTTTTGCCGTTATGGTTACAGGGGTGTTATTTTTAGCCTTGGACAGGGATAGTGTGACAGTAGGTAGGACAGGGCTTATCGATATCGTTGAATTCACTGAGGAATGGGAAGTGCTGTCGCCGATGTAGATGTTGTGGCTGCCGGCGCTTATGCAGTGGAACTGGGTGCTTGAGTTCTTGTTGCAGAAAGTGTACGTTACATTCCCAGTGCCATATGCTACCTGCACCCCGTCTATGGATATGTAGATCGCATCGTTAGGGTTTGGGGCCTTGGCAGTAATGGAATCGTATTGCCCGTACCTGACAGAAGTTGATGATATAGTCAGCTGCGGATTTAGGGGGGTGACCGTAAGGTTCTTTGACGGCGAACTTGATTTCTCCGATCCATCGTATGCGTAGATGGAGTAGTTGGACGGCACAAGGCACGCTGAAGTCGACGCAGTCGTGTTGCACACGACATACGTGACAGTGCCTGTCCCGGAGGCGAGCGTTGTTGAGCCATACATTATCGAGATCTGGTCGAACGAAGTTGGAGCTGTCGCAGTTATTGCGTCCTGCGAACCATACTGCACGCGTGACGACTGGATGCTGATGTAGGGCGGCACTGGAGTCACGTTTAGGGTGTATGTGGCAAGAGCGCGCACGTTCTCTGTTGTATCGCGCACGGTTATGTTGTGGGACCCTATGGAAAGGCATGGCTGTGATGCGCTGGAGCATATCTTGTACGTAAGATCGCCCTGGCCGCTTATTACAGTGGAGCCATCTATCAGTATTGCTGTTGAATCGTTGTAGAACGCCGGATATCCGAGTATGGTGTCGGTGCGCCCGTACCTTATGGTTGATGACTGCACGGAGAATGTGGGGTAGCTTGGCACAACAGTGAAGCCCTGCGAGCTCTTTGCGCCAGTAACTGTGTCCTTGGCTGTAAGCAGGTACGTGCCGGGAAGCAGGCATGTGCCGCTTGAGCAGATTGTGTATGATGTGCTGGTAGTGGCATTTGCTACCTGTGTGCCGTTAAGATAGAGTATTATCCCATCCCCGGTTGCAGTGGTTGCGGTTATCTTGTCGTTGTACCCGTATTGCGCAGGATTTGAAGCTATGGTTATCGCAGGCGCTGCGCCAAGCGGCACTAAAAGTACTGATGACAGTACCAGCAGGTAGAGCATAGCATGCCTGCTGCCAGGCGGCGCGTTTATGCTGATTTTGCCATCCATCGCATATCATGTTCGGGCATAGCGTATTTATTCTTTGCGTAAGAGCTGCTGAAGCTGCATTCCAGGCCCAGTGAGCCATACGGCGCTGCGGTAGAAAAGCTTTTTATTAGGTTGCAATGATATAATACCATACGTGGAGTGAGCAAATGACAGGGAAGAAGACTCTTGAGACTAGAATGGCTTCCATGCCCGAAGTTCTTGGCATACTCGAGGATAGGCAGAAGTCCGGAGAGCTTGGCTATGAGCAGCAGCTTGTGCTGGAGCATGCTACGAAGTTCGCTAAACTCAAGGAATCTGATGCTAAGAAACTGAAGAAGGAACTTGAGGAGGCAGGGCTTAGCGAGAGGCTTGCGCTCAAGGTCATAGAGATAATGCCCACTGAGCCCAACCTGTTCAGGCTTATCCTTGCCATGGATACGGACAGGCAGCCGGCCAGCGATGAGGAAGTTGGCAAGCTGGTGGAACTGGTCAAGGGTTACTCCAAGTGAGGCCTTTTGTTGGGTGCTAGTATGTCTGAGTTAGAGCAGAAGCGGGAGAACCTTGAGGAGAATGCGTTCGTGCTGGATTACCTTCCTACAGGAAGGTCGAGTTCTGCGCGCTCAGAGCCGATAGTGCAGCTGCTTGGGGAGGAGAAGTTTACCCTGCTTGAAGCGGTGCCAAAGATACCGGACATACGCATAGGCGAGAAGGTATACATAGGCAAGGGCGAACGCGACAAGATATCCATAATAAAGGGAAGGCTCACGTACCAGGAGCTGACTGAAGGGGCGAGGAGCGAACTCATGGTAGCGGTATCAAGCATAATAAAGAGCAATGAAACGAGGTTCGTAGGGATATTCAACAGCGCAGGGCCGCTTAACATAAGGGTGCATTCCCTTGAGCTGCTTCCAGGCGTGGGCAAGAAACACCTTACCGCCATACTGGATGCGAGAGACGAGAAGAAGTTCGAGAGCTTCCAGGACATAGCCAGCAGGGTTCCTCTGCTTCAGGATCCGGTGAAGCTGATAGCAGAGCGCATAATACTTGAGCTAAAGGGGGAGAGCAGGTTCTACATGCTCACAAGGCCGCCGCAGCGCGAGAGATACTGACAGCACAGGCAGGCACGGGCCTTGACCGGAGTGCGCAGTGAATGGATATTACTGCTCGCCTCCAGTCCTGGACAAGGAATGTGCACGGAGACAGGCACAGGTCTCTATGGTAAGGCTTAATATTCTGATGCAGGCCATACATCTACGAGAGATTGCATGAGAAACGCTCTCCTGCTAATTGCACTGCTCTGCCTGGGCGCATCAACTGCGTTTGCATCGATGAACATAACGTATACGGACACGACAATCATACTGAACAACAGCACAAGCGCAAAGGTCGTTGAGCTTTACACGCTTAACATAACCAACTCCAGCATAAACACGTACCTTGGCGATCGCCAGGCCATAAACCTGAGCATAAGCGACTGGGACCGTGCAATAGGCTCAGGCCTTATCATACAGCACGTGCTGAGCCCAAACAGCAGCATATCCGACTTTACATTCCTCCCCGGGCCGCTAATGAACCAGAACGCTGCAGGCGCGCAGGCCATACTCACAATGGCGTATATAGTGCATAACATTACCACGGTGCAGAACGTCGGGCCGCGCAAGTTCGATTACATATTCAACAGCGCTGCGCTCAATTTCGAGCATACTGCCAGCGGAGAGTCGCTGCCCCCGAACACCAGGATGAACATAGACATACCCAAAGGCGCGCTGATAGAGTACGTGTATCCGACCCCAGACTACCCTTATCCCAACTATCTGGGCATTTACAGCAATGTTACAGAGCTTTCATGGTACGAAGGAGAGCCGCTCACAGAGTTCAGCATGTCCTACGTGGTGTATGAGTCCATGCAGGCCGAGGTGGTCAATTTCTTCGTGCGCCTGTACCAGGGATACACCCAGCAGATATCCCTTGTTGCCATAATACTTGCAGGCATGCTTGTGATTTACGTCTACGCGAAGGTATTCGCGTAGCAGGTGGTGATTATGCATAGGTATGAAAGAGCTGTATTGGTAGCGCTGAAGGGCAAAAAAGGCATGGAACTCGAAGAGCTTGCTGCTGCGGCGCACATCGGAAGGGACGAAGCCATGTGGGCCTTGGAGAACCTTAAGGGCAGGGGATTCGTAGACGTATCGTACTCTGCTTCAGAGAATCTTGAACTTGGTGATGAAGGGAAGGAGTATGAGAGGGACGGACTCCCTGAAGTGCGCCTGCTGGAGAAGGCTTCGATGGGCAAGACTGCGGTTTCATCCCTTGTAGGCAGGGAGAAGATAGGCCTGCAGTGGGCAAAGAGGAATGGATGGATAACGATAGAGGCAGGTATGATAAGGCTTACGGCAAGGGGGCTTGAAGCTGAAAAGAAGAGGCCGGGAATCAACGAGCTTGGCAGGGATGAGATTGTGAAGAGGGGGCTTGGTACTGTTAGTGAGAAAAGGCATATCACAGGCATATCCGCAACAAAAGCAGGCATCGATGCCCTTGGCAGCAAAGACGGAGATGACGGCGCCATAGATGCAGTGGATAGGGGCATGATAAGCAGCGGGCTGTGGAAGGGCATGAAATTCAAGCCCTATGACATAGCGGCTCCAGTAGAGCCCCGCGCTGTTGCAATGAGCCACCCTCTGCGAAGGCTTGTAGAGGAGGTCAAGGACGCGTACGCCAGCAGCGGCTTTCGTGAAGTCTCAGGTCCTGCCGTAGAGTCGTCTTTCTGGGCCTTTGACTCCCTTTTTGTCCCCCAGGACCATCCTGCAAGGGATGCGCAGGACACATTCTACGCTTCCAACGTTGGCAGCGTGCAGGTAGGCGATCTTCCATACATATCTACAGTGAAGAAGGCGCACCAGCGGGGATGGCATTCGAAATGGAGCGAGGACATTGCAGGGCAGATGCTGCTGCGCGTGCACACTACCAGCGTATCTGCCAGGTATATTTACAACATAGTGCACGAGCTTAAGAGCAATCCGGGCAAATATGAGCTGCCCATCAAGCTCTTCTCCGTGGGCAGGGTGTTTCGCAACGAGGCCCTGGACTACAGGCACCTTGCTGATTTCTACCAGCACGACGGCGTGATCATAGGCAGGAACCTTACTCTCTCAAACCTATTCGACACCCTCACAAAGCTCTATCAGGGCCTTGGCATAAAGGTGCGGTTTAAGCCGTCGTACTTCCCGTTCGTGGAGCCAGGAGCCGAGCTCATGGCTTATTCCGAGGGAAGGAAGGAATGGATAGAGATGGCCGGATGCGGCATAGTGCGTGAGGAGATAACAGGCGTGAGCAGAAACAAGCTTACAGTGCTTGCCTGGGGCTCTGGCATAGAGAGGCTGATGCTGATACGCGACCAGAGCATAAGCAGCATAGTGCAGCTGTATGGCAACGGAGTTGGATGGCTAAGGGGGAGGAAATGGTGATGATGTGCCGGTAGTTCAGCTTGACAAGAGATACCTTTACAGCCTTCTGGGCTCGGGATTTGACGAGAAGTCGCTTAAGGACCATGTGGCTAAGCTGGGCTTTGAGATTGAGGAGGCAGATGAAGGCTCCCTGAGCCTTGAGGTTACGGCAAACAGGCCTGATCTTCTGTGTGCGCTGGGGCTTGCAAGGGCGCTTAAGAATTTCATGCACAAGACGAAGAAGTTCAACTATGCGATAGAGGATGTAGAACCCGCCCTTGAGATATATGTTGATCCCAGTGTAAAGCGGATAAGGCCATATGTTGCAGGAGTTGTGGCAAAGGGCATAAAGCTTGCCGACGACTCGCTTGCAGACGTGATAACCTTCACCGAGAAGTTCTGCGACACGTACGGCAGGAGCAGGAGGAAAGTGGCAATAGGCATGCATGATTTAGATGCGATAAAACCGCCAGTGGCGTACAGGTGCGAGAAGGATGTAGAATATGTGCCGCTAGGCGGCACTAAGAAGGCAAGGCTCAGCGAGGTGCTTGCGTCCAGCCCCAAGGGAATCCAGTATTCCGGGATAATAGCAAAAGGCGGGAAAAAATTCTTCCCGGTGATCGAGGATTCGCAGGGGGTCGCATCGTTTGTGCCAATCCTTAATTCGCAAAGAACGCGCGTCACGCCGTCCACCACGAACATCTTCGTCGACATAACAGGCACTTCTGAGTATGCGGTAAACAAAGCCGCCGAGATCCTGGGCGCAATGTTCATGGACCTTGGCGCAAAGGTCGGCAGGGTCGCAATAAAATACGGGAGGAGGACGGTGCAGACGCCTGAGATGAAGACAAGCTACATGTCAGTGCCGCTCGCTAGAGCCGAGAGGGAGATAGGCGTCCCCATCGGTTTTGACAATGTGATATCGCTGGCAAACAAGATGGGCTACGAGGCGGCCCTTGTTGGGAAGATGGTAAGGTTCAGCATTCCGCAGTACAGGGTGGATGTCATAGACAGGCAGGATCTGATCGAGGACATAGCGATAGGGTATGGTTACGAGTACATAAACCCCATGGCGGCGCCATACACGCAGAGCGGCGGCCTGGAACAGCAGACGCTGATTAACAGAAAGGCAACAGGGATAATGGTTGGCATGGGATTTAGCGAATTCACAAATTCGTACCTTACCAACGAGCAGGCAAACTTCGACAAGGCAGGGGTGAAAAGGGAGGAAAGCATAGTTGTGCTCCAGAACCCTAAGACCGCAGAGATTAGCATGATGCGCACATGGCTGCTGCCCTCGCTGCTCAGGAACCTTGGCGCATCGTCGCATGACAGCATGCCGCAGGATGTTTTCGAGCTTGACATGGTGTTTTGTGTACAGGGCTCAAAGCCGGTGGAATCGTACCACCTTGGAGCCGCCTCGGTAGGGCCAAAGGCCAATTTCAACGACATGAAGGCCGTTGTTGAGGGGCTGCTGCTGTCCATGGGAACCCAGTACGCTGTAGCCGAGTTTAGGCACGATAGCTTCATAGAAGGCAGGTGCGCCCAGATAAAGATGGCGGGGAAGCATGCTGGTTTCTTCGGCGAACTGCATCCGAAGGTGCTAAGGAACTTCGGGATAGAGGAGCCTGCCGTAGCTATGGAAATAGACATCTCCGCAAGGTAGTGCCAAGCAGGCATTTGTTTGGCGCAATGATGCTCTAGCTTTTGCCTTGTTATAGGCTTCTGGCGGTGGCTGCGGAGTTTGATTACGATGGCGAAATCCCAAGATTTTATAGGGAGTCGCCATATCCGGATAAGCAGGCTTTGGTTATGCCGGCATAGCGGCATGTGCGCCATGCCAGGGCATTGCCACAGTCACTGCCCGTACTTGGAGTACGAGGCTATTGCATCCACCTCGTCCTCCTCAAGGCCGTAGCGCATTGCCATGAAGTCCACGACCGCGTCCTCCCCATGCTGGCCTATGGCCATGTTTATCATGAGGGTAAGCAGCGGTATGTGCTCGCTTATCACGGTCTTGCGGCTTGCATGCACCATGGCGCCAAGCTTGAGCGCCGTAAGGTTCATGGACTGCCTGCCCTTCTTGGTCCTGCTCAGCTGCCGTATCCTAACTGGGAATGTGTACTGGGTCAGCATGCTGACATTTCCGTTGCTTGACAGGGCTACGCCTGAAGAAGTAAGAACGCTTGAGTAGCGCAGGTAGCCGTAGTAGCTCCTTCTGCTCGCATTCTCGCTGAACATGCTCGCCTTGGCGAGGCTGTCGAACGCCTCGTATATGCTCATCTTTGACAGGTACTTGTTTGGTATGTTCTGCGCCACCCAGTTCTGTATCATGTCAAGATCCACGTCGGTGGAACTCATCACGTTGCGCGCAACATCGAAGCTTGATGAGAGGAATATGCTGTCAAGCACCTTGAATATCTCTGCCTTGCGGCTCCTCATGCCAAGAAACTCAAGAAGCTCGGGGCCCTGGCCTGCCATCATCTCAAGGTCGTTCAGCGCACCCCTTACATCGCCGTTGCTCCTCTTTGCTATCTCGACCAGTATGTCCTTGTCTGTCTTTATGCCCTCCCTTGCGGCCACACGCTCAAGCAGCGCCAGGGTGTCATTTGTGCCCATGCGCTTGAACTCGACTTTCTCTACCGCATCCCTAAGGAAACTCACCTTCCTGTTCCAGTAGTCATTGACTATGAACATTATGGGATGCCTTGACTCCTTTATGAGCCGTGTTATGGCGCCCTCGCATCCTGAATCGAACTTCGATGACAGCTCGTCTATCTCATCGAACAGTATCAGGCACTTTGCGCTAAAAAGCCCGCGGGTAGAGCTCAGCGGCATTATCTTCTTTGCTATGGTGGCAGCGTCCCTGTAGTCGCTGGCATTGAGCTCTATGAGCTCAAAGCCGTTGGAGCATGCAAGCGCATGGGCAGCCGCAGTCTTGCCCACGCCAGACGGGCCGCACAGCATTATGGGCCTTACCCTCCCCTTCCCCTGAGCCTCTGCTGCAAAAGACACAAGCCTGCTCTTTACGGACTCGTTGCCGAGTATGCCGTTTATTGTAGTAGGGGCATATTTATCGCAAAGGGACATAGAACCACAGACGCATTTTTATATTGGGATAGAAGATATGTAAACCTTGCGCGGGCAGCGGCGTATGCAGCGGTATATATTACTGAGCCGAGAGTTCTCTTTGGGATATGGTATGAAACAGGTGGCATGCGACTGCGGCGCGCAGTTCACTACCCAAAGCGAGGAGGAGCTGGTAGAGATAGTGAAGCTGCACGGCAGAATGTCGCATCAGATGAGAATAGACGCAAAGCAGGCTAGAGGGATGATACGCGACATATAGCCGCAATGGAGCACTGCTGCGCGAAAGCGTAGTCCGGTTTTGCGGTTTTGCCGGTATGGGCGGAAAAGGCGAGCTCAGGCACCGCCTGCGCGCCTGCCTTTCTTCCTGCCTCCGTAGTACCCATATGCAACTGCCGCAACTATTGCGACCCCCACAGTAACAAGCACTGGAGCCGCACTGCCGGAATCGGAGCTTGGCGTCTGTACCTGCTGCGCAGTTGTAGCAGGGATTGAGGTTGTGTTTACGCTGGTGCTAAGCGTGGTATTCTGGCTTGTGGTCTGGTTGGTCTTGAATATGCCTATAAGCGGGGATGATGGGACAGAGGAGTTGGAGCTCGACGCATTTGTGTTGGCAAATGCCACCCCAAGCATTGAGACCGCCACAATAACTGCTATTGTCTGGATTAATCCATTGTATGCCATGTACTGCACAGTCTATTACTCGGATATGGAGATATATAAAACTTGCCAAAGGCCCTGCAGGATGCCTTGGCTTACCTCTTCTTTGACTTTGGCTGCGGCTGCAGAATGCCCAGGCGAGCTTCGTCAAAAGACGTGTTGACTATGTCTGCCAGGTCGTTGAAGTCCTTGTAGTGCGCAAATGTGATTATTACGTTGTAGGTGTTGCTTGAGAATCCTGGCTTTGATAGCAGCTGTATCCTTGGCACAGGCGCGCCGTACTTCTCGAATCCCTTTCCGATAAGCTGCGCCGCATTCTCCTTGAGCCTTGCTGGAGATACGTCCGCAGGCATGCTTACCTGCATAGGATATGTGAGGCTGCCCTCCCTGCCTACGCTTATAAGCTCAGTGTAGCTTAGCAGCAGGGGGTTTGGTATGCGCATATGATTGCCGTTTGGAGTCTCTGCCATAGTGTATATGGTGTTGACGCGTATTATCCTAAGGAGAATGGGCACGCTGCCCCAGTAGCTCGATATGGCCATTACAACATCCCCTGGGATCAGTGTCCTTGAGCCAGATACCAGCATGCCGGACAGCACGTTGGTCACTATGGTCTGCACTGCAAGGCCAAGCACAACCCCGCCTATGGCCCCTCCTGCAAGCGCGCCGGAGAGAGATACGCCGAAGGATGTAAGCGCTATTGCTATTGCGGCAAAATAGAACAGGACCCGAAGGACTAGCACGCTTATCTCTGCGCTGCTGTAGTCCTTCCTGCGCAGTGCGCGCGCGTAGAATATGGATGCAACTATGCGGTATACGATATAGCTGGCGACTACGCCCATTATGGCCCTTGAGGCCTGGGAGACGTATATCGTGTACGGTGAGAGTTCAGGGAAGTAGGTATGGACTGCATACTTCACAAGGCCGTCTACAAGGAGCACTGCCGCGGAGAAGAGCACTATGACAGCCAGGGCGGCAAGGTACCTTCGCCATGCACGTATAGGTTTTGACGCTTCCTCTGGCAAGCGATGCACCTGTGTATGGTATTCATTGCTCTGCTGCTTAATAAGGTTTGCTTAATGCATTTGCCAGGTGCGAACAGTAGCAGGACGCGATGCGCTGCAGCTTTCTGTGCGATTATCTGCTGCCCAGAGTGCCTCTCTTTGGCATGCGCGAGTAGCCGTATGCTACTGCGGCCACTATGGCAATGCCTATGACTGCAAGCACAGGCGTGTAGTTTGTTGGAGCGCTTGGCTTTGCAGGCGCAGTTGTTGTAGGCGCTGTTGTTGCGGCTATGGTTGTAGGGTTGCTGGCAGCAAACAGCCCTGCGACAGGGTCTGCAGGCACTACATAGGTAACCGTGCATGGATCAGTGCCCACGTCAAATGGCTTTACTGCAGTCCATGTTCCGTTCACAAGCATGAAAGGCTGCAGGTCTGCCTGGTTTGTGCCGCAGGTGTAGTTTTGCGTTATTGTAACCAGCATGTTTGATGGAGGCGTTACGGTTATGTTGAACAGCGTAAGCGCAGTGTATCCGGGTATTGACGCCGTGCCGTTGTATGGCCTTATGTCCACCTTCTCTGTGGAGTTGAATACAGAGTTGGATGTAACCACTGCCGTCACACCAAGTCCCTTGACATTGACCCCAAGGCCGTGGTATAGGGAGAGGCTGAACGAACCCGAGTATGAAGTGCCGTTGGTGCTGACATTGGTCTGGGTGTATTTGCGCGCTGAATTTGCAACGCGTCCGCACAGCACAACGGTAACGCTGTCGTGTATCGGCAGATACGTTATCTTTGTAAGGTTGAGCGTGTAGTTTATGCCGCTGATAGATGCAAGGCTTATTGCGTTGTCAAGGGCGAGTGTGTGCGACTCGTTGTTGACGCTGACTCCTGCAGTTGTAGGGGTTATGAAGTTCTCCACAACGTTGAACTTGTTGCCAAGAACAACCACGTTCTCCTGGTTGTCCTTTGAGAAGTTGAGTATTGTTACGCACTCGCCGCCTCCTGAAGGAGCGCTAAGAACGGTAGGAACAAGGCTTCCGCCTCCGCTGACGCCGCTGCCCGGGCTGCCGCTTATTCCGCCGCCTCCGCCTCCCCCGCCCACAGTAGTGGTAGGGTTTGTGGACGTAGTGGCATTAGATACAGTTATGACACTGTTGCTGCCAGATAGCGTCGATGGGCTTGTGCCTGTAGTGAACGTGAACGTGCCAGTCTTTGTCGCCAGAAGCGTGATTGTGTTGGTATCGCCGCTTGCAAATATAGTGACTCCATTTCCATTATCGCTGGTTCCTGATGCCTCAATTGCCGTCCCTGTAGTGTAGTTGAACAGGAAGAGCGTGTACGGATAGCCTGATCCGCCAGTTGCCCCGACAGTGAATGTTATGGAATTGACTGTGCTGAATGATGCAGTGGCAGGGGATATCGTTAGCTTCAGTGGATTTGGAGAGTATATTGCATTCTGCACTACAAGAGTGTTTGTGAGCATCTCGCTGTCAGGCACGGTGGCGCTGTCAACAACGTGGACGGAAATTGTGTCGTTGCCAAGCGCATTTGCAGTGGTTGTCCATAGGAATGTTACAGTGGTTGATGGATCATTTGTCACAGTGTTGGCATACACTGCAGTCTTAGTCAGCGTATTTGCTACCGTTAGGGTGTAGGCGTATGGAGGCGTGCCGCCGGCTATGTTGCCGATTATTAATATGTTCTGGCCTATGTCAGGCGTAGCATTTGATGCAGTGACATTTGAGTGCAGATGAGGGTTTGCGTTGAAGTATGAGAACGTTCCCACGCTGTTGTGCACGCTGTCCTCTGCATCTAGGGTTACCTTCAGAGTGCCCAGCTCGTCGTTTAGTATTGGCACGTTCATGGTGTTGTATGTGAACGATATAGGAGTGCCAGAACCCACACCTGTGAAGTTTGAGGTGTAGATCACATTGCCGTTGATCGTGTTTGTTATTATGAAGTTGAATGTGTATGGGGGCGTGCCGCCTGTTGCCTGGCCGTATACGGTCTCAAACTGACCCTGGTCTATCAGCGAGTTGGACACCGTAGGGCTGCCCGCCTCAAGCTGAGGGTTGACTTGTATGGCTACAGGGTTTGAGTTTGCTATGTTGCCGTTGCTGTCTATGACATTCTCAGTGACCAGGTAGTTGCCCTGGTTGTTGAATGACATGCTGTTGCTGCGCATAGTTACTCCGCTGACATCGTTTACAGTGTAAACATACAGCACATACGGAAGCACTCCGCCGGTAGTCACGTTGGTAAAGTTGACAATCTGTCCGGAATCCACGATAAACTGCGAAGGCGCAAGGGTTATTGCAAGAGGCGCGACTACAGTTACCACCGAGTCAGAGCTTGCCGTTTCGCCTGACAGGTCGGTCACGGTAAGAGTTACCTTGTACTTGCCTGCGGTGTTGAACGTGAAGTCATTGCCGTTCTGGCTTATGCCTATGGAGTTATTGACAGTGTATGAATATGTGTTGCTGCCTGTGCCGCCCGAGGTCGTGTTGGTGAAGTCGATAGTCTGGCCGGTCTGTATAACCTTGGATGATGGCGATAATTGCACAGCAAGTGCAGGAGTTACTGAGACGGTATTGGAGCTTGTAGCCACATCGCCGTTCACATCATTGACAGTAAGTGTAACAATGTAGCTGCCGGCAGTGTTGAACGTTATTATGTTGCCAGATATAGCGTATGTTGAGCTAAGCGCATTGACATGGTAGGCATATGTGTTGCCACCTACGCCTCCGCTTGTAAGGTTGGTGAATAGCACAGACTGGCCTACGCTTATGGACGACTTGTTCTCAAGAAGTGTGGTTTCAAGAGGCTTGATAACG
>JAJZJQ010000035.1 GCA_021851065.1 Microcaldota archaeon | reverse complement strand
GTGAAGGTCTTGCCATTATCTTTGAAGTGCTGTTTTGCCTTCTCAAGGAGATGGTTGTAGAGTTCCTTGCACAGATACATCTGCAGATTAAGAATGGCCTTTTGTTCTTTTGAAGGATACGCCCTGAATTTGTATGTTGTTTTCACGATGACCATATTTACTACTTCATTAAGATTTATACGCATTCGCTTTCATCCCACGATTGGAAATCGTGGGTTTTCCCGCTATGAACTTATAAAGCCGCCTTGCGGTGGGATTCTGACATCATGTTTCGCTATGCCTTGAGACTGACTCATCCAGATTCTGCCAGGCATGTCTATGCCCTGTGCTTAGGTCTTCCCGCCGTTTGAAGCTGCAACTTTATCCAGCTGGCCCAGATATTCGTCAAGCGCCATTTTTGGTGTCCTGCCCCTGGCCTTGCGATCTTTTGGATCCCAAGGTATTGAGTACAATGGAGATATCGCAAAGAACCCAGATGCGCCAGATTCCATTATATTTTGGACATCGGATGGCTTGACACTTCCTCCGGCTACAAGAGGCTTGTTTGCTTCATTTGCAGCGCGGCTTATGTCCCTTAACCCTTCCCACCCCAAAGACCCCTGGGCTTTCCTTAGTTCCGAAGGGAACAGGGCAGTAGTGCCAAAGTAATCCGCGTAGTTAGCTGCAGCCCCCACCTCTTGTGCGTTCTCAACAGTTGCACCTATTAGCATCGATTGCCCAAGCTGCTCCCTTGCATCTGCAAGCGACATGCTGTCCCCATTTTCCCTATGCGCTCTGCTCCAGCCATAATGTATCCCATCAGCCCTCGAAGCTAGCGCTATCTCCACGGCCACGCTAGGATGCCCGTATACAAGCACTATGGACAGCGCATTGTGCTTTTTGCACACCGCATTTCCTTTTTTGACCAGCTCCACGGCCTGAGGAACATCAGGCGGCGTATCGAACATCCATTGTACAACGCCTACTTTCCCATTGCCTGAAGATAGAAGAAATTCGGCGCATTTAAGATGGTCCCATCCGCCTGCCGCAAATTTATCTGTGGCCATGCCATAGAAGCCACGTATGTGTTTTGCCGCAAGTTCGCGCCTGAAGGCCTCGCTGCTGTTGTGCCCAATAATCTTTAATGGCATAGAAATTCACGCTCGTATTCTTCAGTTCCCGCTAATAAACCCATATGGCGCAGTTCAGCGAATGACGTTAATGAACGGGAACAGAAACTGCGGGTAAAAGCTGTCCGGTCCGAACTAGTCGCTTATGAAATGTTCGTATCCCTTCCCGGTTATTGGAATTCTCCTTCCTTTATGCACAAGCACGTTGCGCCTGCCGTAGACCCTGCCTATAACACTTACCTTCATGCCTTTGGCCCTGGCTTTGGATGCCAGTTTTTCTGCAAGGTCATGCGGTACCGTGAATAGCAGCTCGTATTCTCCGCCGAAGTTTAAGCACATTTCCTGCGCGTTTATGCCCAGCCTCTTCGATAGGTTTAGTGCAAGCGGATCCGCGGGTACTGCATCCCAGAGTATCTCAAAATGCTTGCCTGTTGCAGCGCTGATCTGGCTTATTGCAGAGTTGACGCCATCAGATAGATCAATTGCTGCCCTTGCCCCGTTTGTAGAGATAAACATGCCCTCCTTTATGCGTGGCTCTATGCCAAGCAGTATGCTGGCGCCTTCGCTCTCGCCTCTCTTCCACATATAGTAGCCTGCAGCATTCCTTCCAAGCGTCCCTGTTACGCATACGGCGTCACCGGCCCCAATGTTCATCCTATGCATCATCCTGCTTCGGTGTGCCTCCCCGATGGCCACCCCTGTGAGCACTGCTTCGGTGCCTTTCTTGAGGTCCCCGCCTATCAGTTTCACATTATATTTGCGGAGGCATCGGTTTATGCCGCGCTGCAGTCCGTCGAGATAGCCAATGTCCATCTTATTAGGCAGCACAAGAGCAGACATGAAGTATTTTGGCCTGCCCCCCATGGCAGCTATGTCACTGAGATTGAGGGCTGCGAAGAAATAGCCTACATCCTGAGGCTTTGCGCCTTTTGGAATGTGGGTGCGCTCTGCTATAGAATCAGTTGTTATCAGCAGGTACTTGCTGCCCATCGGTATGTAGGAGCAGTCGCTGTCAGGCCAGTCGTACCCATACGTGCCCCTTATGCGCTTTATTGCTGCGCGTTCCCCCATATCCCCAAGTTCCATGATACACAAGCCAATAACGTGGCAACGCTCTATGATTTATATATGTAGGGCAACAATCCACTAATGCGCTCCTGTAGCTCAGTAGTAGAGCGCGTCCTTGGTAAGGACGAGGCCGCGAGTGCAATCCTCGCCGGGAGCTGATGCCGATACAGATTGTGAAGTTTGCCAGCATCTGCAGTGGGCTTGTGTTGCTTGATGAAGCCCATAGCTGCTTTCTTGTGTGGCGGTAGTAATGGATCTGGTATTTTTAATCAACAGACCCAGGCCATGATGAGGCTTGTTATAACACTTAGGCCGCATTGTCAAGAAGGGTCTCCCTTCTCTGTGAGGAGAAGTCTGCCTTGATGGCCTTGCCTGAAGGCTTGGCAGGGCTGATCCTGAATGCTAAAGCAAGCTTCTTTGCATCCTCGTGGAACCCCTGTGTGCGCAGCATTTCTATCCCTATATTTATCTTGCTCAGGTCTATTGATCCGCTTGCGATGTCGCTTGGGCTGAGTATTGATGCTATGTTGGCTGCAAGCAGGTACACGTCGACATTCACATCGCTGCCGTTAATGAATCCGCTTATCATGCTCACTATGTCAGATATCTGCACGCCGCCATTGACAAGTTCGGCCCTTGTAATCTTGAATTGATCAATTGCCCTTGATATGGACTTGAAGTCGCTATTGGCTATCCATCCATCGTTTTGATCGCGCATGTTCTTTATTATGAATGGCATGATCAGAGTCCTTTTTCCTGCTAGCAGAGGATGGGAGAAGTTCAGGTATTCGCGCCCGTCAACCACTTCTGTTGCCTGGCGCAGCGTGGCTTCGGACAGAGTCTCGCGCAGCAGGTCCACGAATATCCTGGCTGCATAGAATACGTTGCCATCATGCAGGCTCCTGTCGAAGCGCTCAAGATCCGTGAGCGCAGACTGCCTGTAGGAAATTTCCCTTATCCCTCTTTGCACTAAGCCACCTCATATTTGGAAGCCACGTAAACCCTCCACGGTTTCCAGGTTTCCAATTACAGCTCTGTTATTGTGGTATATATACTTATTGGTAATTATTAAACATTTTCTTCAGGTTTCTGGTGTGCCTGCCTTGTAACCGGCATGCATAGTGGTTTTTTAAGCCTGCGCTGGGTAATATTATAAATAGATGGGATTGGGATGAAGAAAAAAGGCATGGAGAGGCACACAGAAGTAGGCATAGTGGTGGGCGCACTTGTATCAGTCATAGTATTCGGAGTGGCGTATATCTATATGACTATTGCAGTCGACATGAGAGTTATTGTACTGTCAGGCATAGGGCCTGCATC
>JAJZJQ010000003.1 GCA_021851065.1 Microcaldota archaeon | reverse complement strand
CTCATAATGATAAGCTTTCCTCAAATTTTCTTCTGTGAACTTGTAAGGGCTCTTATTCAATTCAACTTTAAGTTCATGTAACACATTTGTATTCCAACCAGAAGGCTTATTCAACAATATTTTAATAGCCTCTATTTTGTTTGGATTGCTCTTAACAAAAGTTGTAAAGGCCCGTATATAATCATCAGCTTTCACTTCTTTACCATTTGTAACTTTGAACAATTTCTCTGAACTCACTTCGTCTTTCGCTTCGTAAGCTATAATGAAGGATTTTGACCGTCTTGGATAATTCGCTAATACGTTCTGGAACTGTGGATTTCTCAATAATTTTATTGTGTTAACAAAATCGTCATTTACTTTGTCAGGTAACTCTTTTGCGAATCTGCTTATATCTCCATCAGGGACAAATTCAGAAAATGCTTCTAATGCTTCTCCGCTCATGTTTTTAGATATTCTCTGAAGCCGCTTAGCTAGACAGTTAACGTTATAGTTTCTATCCTTATTCTTGTATATATCATTGATAATCTCATTTACACTTCTTGTTGGTTTATCTGGGGGTTCTATGGTAAAGTCAGTTGCTTTTTCAAAATATTCTAGCAAACTTCCCCCAAAGGAATCAAAAACTGTGAAGTGGTCTTTGTTTATCGTGTCACATCTTCTTGTTCCTCTTCCGAGCATCTGAGTGAAAAGAATTCTAGATTTGATAGCTCTTAAGAAGACAATATTTTCTAGAGCAGGAATATCAACTCCTGTAGATAGCATGTCAACAGTTACTACTATTCCAGGCTCAGGTCTATTCCTAAATTCTCTTATTTTCTGCAATGGGCGATCAACACTTGGGCTCCCCGTAATTTTCTGAACAAAAGAATCTCCTTTTCCAAAAATCTCTCTACAAGTTTTGACTACACGATCAGCATGCGAAGTATGGGCAACATCATTAACCGCAAAGATAAGTGTTTTAGGAAAATGGCCTAGCTCTTTTTCCTGATTTGAAATGTATTTTGCCAATTCATTTATTATCTGCTTGGTAGACTCAGGCGAAGTTATTTCCCTTTCTACTTTTGTAGCTTCGTATCCTCTTTCATCCTCTATTTTATCTAGTTTTTCCCTTCCTCTCTCATTATCTACAATACCTACAAGTTCATTCTCTTTGAGAAAGATACCATTGATTTTTACTTTAGATTTTATGGCTACAGGTTCATAATCTACAAGAAATCCATCTAGTACGGCTTTTTGGTAATCATATCTAAATACTATATCATTGAAATACGCGGTAGTGTTACTTGCAGGTGTCGCAGTAAGTCCTATCTTAACTGCATCAAAATAATCTAAAACTTCACGCCATTTACTTATTTCAGCAGCGGTATAACCTCTATGACATTCATCTGCTATTACTAAATCGAAAGCATGTATGGGTATGTCTAATTTTTCTATATCCTCCTTGTCTGACGGGTCGCCGTCTTCTTCTTCAAATGCACCTTCTTTACCAAAGAGATTGATCCTCATCCTTTGAATAGTACATACATAAACAAACGATAAACCAGGCTTAGGATTAGTTAGGTTCATAGTTGGTAGTACTGTGGGATCAAATTTCTCATCTTCAAAGTCCTCTTTTTTGAATCGCTGGCTATAAACTTCATAAACCTTATCAAACTTTTGACCAGGAGCGACTTCATATGTTGAGAATTCTCTAACGGTCTGGGCTGCAAGAGAGCGTCTATCTACTAAAAATAGTATCCTCTTTGCGTACCCTGAAGCCATTAGCCTATAGATCTGCATTGCCATAGTGAATGTTTTTCCTGTTCCTGTAGCCATAGCAAGTAGCATAGCTCTTTTTTGTTTTTCAAGGGCATCTTCAACTGAATTTACTGCATCTATTTGGTAGTAGCGTGCTTTAGGGTTCATTTCTTTGTGAGACTTGAACCATTTCAGCCCCTCTACCTGTTTATTGCTGAGCATCTCAGTTAAGGCATCTTCTATATGAAACTTTGAAATCTTTCTAGAATAGCTATCTTTCAATCTCAAATCTTGAAAGAATATTTCTTCTCCATCACTAGAATAGATAAAAGGCACATGGTACTCACTGAATCTAAAGCTAGACTTTATCCCTCTAGCATATCTCTTGGCTTGCTCAAGAACATTGTACACACCTACGGCCCCTTTCTTTGCCTCTACTATTGCTAATGGTTCTTCATCTAAAATCAGTACATAATCCGCTGGACCACTACTTGTAGGGTATTCAGTAACTGCACACTTGTTATAGCTACGAGAAGACTGCCCTTCCTTGTAAGGTACGATTTTCCATCCGGCAGCTACAAGTAGCTTATCTATCTTATACTTCCTTGTAAGTGCCTCGCTGTGTTCTATACCCATAATCTCGTATAAATATGGAAACAAAGGATTTAGAACTTACCTATCTTTGATGAATTGGTTTTGACTTTTAATTAAAACTCTTATTTCTTTTCTTTCTTAGCCTGCATCAATAAATAAGCATGAACTACTTCCTCTATTGCCTTCGGATCTTTCAATACTTCTGCCATGGCATCCTTCATATTGCCCTCATGCTTTTGATTATTTAAAGCAGTTTCAATATCCATTGCCGATCCGCAGCGTCCGCAATATCCCATCTCTATCCCATTAGTGTATTTGCATTTGGGGCATATTCTTACAGGTACTTTTTCTTCGCCTGCCTCTTCTTTAGGTTTCATCCCGTTAGCCTCCAAAATTGCATTGTCTATGTTTCTTCCAGATAAATGAACATAAGTAGCTGCCATTCTGCTGCTTACTGTCCAACCAAAATACTCTTTCAGTTGTTGTTCTGTGAGTTTGTTCGCATAATGCGTAGCTCTAGAATGCCTAAAAAGATGAGGGTGTATATGTTTATCAAAATGGCCCTCTTTCTCAATGCGTCTTAACATTATTGCTATTCCTGCATTAGTGAGCCTTCCTTTTATGTGGCTCTGTGCCATGTTCCACCAGAGGTAATCGGCAGGTTTAAGCTGTTTACTTATTACAGTATTTAGATAATTAGCTAGATAAGGCACACTTTCTAGAATCGGTATTTTTCTAGGGCCTGTCTTTCCATTTACAAGGATATGTGTTGGTTCATCTGTTAAATAGACATCTTTTACTCTCATATTAAGGAGTTCTCCAACTCTAATTCCACTATCATAAAGAAGTGCTATTATTGCTTTATCTCTTTCGTTAGTTGCAAGTTGTAATAGTTTTGTTACTTCATTATGCGTAAGCATATCTTCAGGAAGGATTTGTTTACTTTGTCTTATTGAAGTTTTAATCCATGCAACCTGTTTAGGATAATATGTATCTTCTCCAAAGAAATGTTTGTAAAATGCCTTGATTATGGTTTTAATCTTTGCCTTTGTCTCTTCCTTATATCCCAACGTGTTAATGTTAGCTACGACTCCTTCTATTTCCTCTCTCGATGCATTTTCAACAGTCTTTTTACCTAACCTTGTAAGGAAAATATCAAGACATTCCAACCAACGAAGAATAGTTCTCTCATTCAAATCCCTAGCTTGTAAATACTTTACCGTTTTCTCAACATACGCTTTATTTACATTAGAAATAGACGGATTATTTTTCATTCTGTCTAACTTTAAAGATATACTTCTTTGGTAATCCATAATAGCGTTATGGAGCATAAGCTATATATAGCTTTATGTAGGGCGCTTAACCCTACTTCGACGTAAACATAAAACGCCCTGGCCGGGATTCGGACCCGGGTCGCAAGCGTGACAGGCTCGCATCCTAACCACTAGACGACCAGAGCATCAGAGCATATTAGCGTGAAAAGACTTTAAATACTACTATCCATAATTCATGCTTCATCTACTACTGCTGGTATTTTGGCGGCATATTTCTTACGACTGCAAAAAACTCCATCCCACCAATAAGCTTATAAAGGACACTAAGCATATCAATACTGAAGTAGTAAAGCGCGAAACGCTGATTCTACAGAGGAAAAGAAAATGAGAGACATGGATAGCGGCGAAGGTAGAGGAGACAGGAGAGGAGGCGGCAGAGGCCTTAATCCAAACTATTTCCTTCCCAAGCCGGTGAAAGTCGGAGACGAAGTTGAAGTAACCATAGACGCAACAGCATCTAAGGGAGACGGACTAGCAAAGAAGGACGGATTCGTCATCTTTGTGAAGGACGCAAAGCAGGGAGAAACCGTAAAGGTAAGGATAACTGACGTGAGGGCGAGATTCGCAGTTGGCGAAATCGTAGGCTCAGGCTCAGCTTCATCTGCGCCTGCAGCGGAGGATTCCAGCGCTCCATCAGACGACACCCCGCAATAAACGCAAAAGCACGTAAAGACGTCTGATTTATTTTATTTTTATCATTTATTCTATTCCTTTTCTTTTTGTGTTACTGCAAACGTATTTAGGTTTATTGCTGCAAGAATAGAACTGCGACCATAGATGGCAACAAGCTACAGGCTCGTGTGTACAGGCTGCGGGAAGGAAGCAGGCTACTCTTCATTCAGATGCAGCTACTGCGCCAGCATCCTAGAAGTGAAATTCGATTACGATACCTTGGTGCTTCCTAAAGACTTCAAGAAGAGCGCTTCCGAGCACTACAAATATCTACCATTCTTCCCAATAGAACGGTTCCGCATAAGGAGCAGGGAGGGCGGTACCCCTATAACGATGCAAAAGGCGCTGGGAAAGAACATAATGTTCAAGCTTGAAACAGAGAATCCTACCCATTCATTCAAGGACAGGGGATCCGTAGTGGAGGTAAATCGTGCTATCGAGTTAAAGGCCGGTGCTGTGTGCTGCGCGTCAACTGGCAATATGGGCATATCTGTTGCGCACTATGCGAGGATCGCAGGCATAAAGTGCACCATATTCCTGAGCCATGATGCCAATGCAGACAAGGTTGCAAAGATAAAACGCAACGGAGCCAGGATCATCAAGGTGAAGGGTGACTTCAACAAAGCACTAGGGTCTGCAGAGGCGTTCGCAAGGAAGACCGGAGCTTTTGTATGTGGCGACTACCATTACCGCAAGGAAGGTCAGAAGAGCGTAATCTTTGAGCTTATAGAGCAATTGCACTACAATGTGCCTGACTTCATATTTGTGCCTGTGGGCAATGCCACTTTGCTATCTGCAATGTACAAGGGGCTTATGGAGTTTAGGCGTTTCTCCCTGATAGGCAGGTTCCCAAGACTTGTAGCTGTGCAGTCTGAACGATGCGATCCTCTAGTCAGGGCGTATAATTCGGGCACAAAGGTAAAATATGCAAAGCCGCGTACTATTGCAGACGCCATAGCTGTAGGTTTCCCTACGTTTGGTTTTGAAGGAATAAGGGCGCTGCGCAGCACAAAGGGCATTGGCCTGTCTGTCACAGAACAGGAAATCAAGAACGCAGTCACTGAACTGGACTCATTGGGGATAAAAGCCGAAAGCGGCGGCGCAGCAGGTTTCGCCGGTTTCAGGAAAGCATATGGCGACAAAAAGAGCCTATTCCAAAACAAGAAAATAGTGGTATTAGTTACTGGTAATAACGAATCCATAGCAAAGATTAGCCTCTGAGGAGGTCTTCTACCATTCTGATCGCTCTGCTGGCCGTCTCAGCATCGTTATTCTTTCCAAGGAACCTTACTAGCGACTTGATTGCCTTCTCATAACTGTTGCTGTCCAATGTAGCTGAAAGCAACTTCGATATGTCTCTCAATCTTCCTTCTGCCCTCTGGTAACTCTTAGCATAGCTCTCAGCCTGGGCATTTGCCCCAGACATCAACGCCTTTTCTCCACGGTGCACGCATTCTACCATATATCCTGCATTACTGCGTAACCTGAGTTTCAAGTACACTGTTCTTACGTGGGTCATGTCTGTTAACCTGCTTGGCTATAGATTCCACATTGTTTACCTAATTCTTAAATGTTTTTGCCCATTAATGTATCCCCCTGTACCTATCCATAATAGTTCAAATATTCTGTCGATGTAATACTGACACGAATGGCTAAACTTATACCATTTCTGCCTACCATATCCTTATAAATACGCACAATAAATCCAATATTGCAGTATGGTTGATATATTGGCCAAGATGCGCACTCCTGCAGTTATAATTGCAATAATTGCCATCGCGCTAATAATTCTTGCCGCTATCCTGGTTGCTACCAGTTCAATCCCTTCCGCATCTAAATATGGCAAAACCTCACCAGCAACATTGCAAAATTCCACCAATCAATCCGGAAGCCAGATACAAATACTGTCTGTAACACCAAAATACATCAATGGTTCAGCTGCCAATGCGTCTGGCGAGGGCAAAGGCATAGTTTTTTATGCCACCATTAAAAACACGGCTAATGTGCCGATATATCTTACCGGCGGATGCGATCCGGCATTAAGGCTTCTAATAATCCCCAACGGCACGTCAAGCCTGGTGCCTAACGGCGCAGGCGCATGTGCCATGGTATCCCCCCGCCAACTGGACCCAAACAATGAGACAATTTATCCAGTCCCAGAATTTGCATACGTAGTAATCCCCAGACCTAGTGCCATAACTGCCCATTTTAATCTAACCTGGTATACTGCAGTACGCACGACTGCCAATAACATCTCTGCTCCAAATTCCACCCCAAATTACCTCTCATTCTCCAGGAACTTCACCTTTAGCTGAACCTCAATTTGCCTGCTGCCTGCATCAATTCCATTACCTTCCAATATCTTCATCTTCTGCAACTGCAAAGAGGCCGATCCGGAGGACTCTTCTGCCTTCTTACGCATGCTCCGGCAACTGGCTGTAAGAATATCGGATAGCGTCTAAGGATAAACGTTAGTAGAACGCTAGATACGGGGCCAAGTTAACTGTTTATAGCGAAGAAGAACTTACAAATGAAAGAAAACTACAATCAAAATACATCTTCTCCAACGGAACCAGGCGAATGTCCAGGAAGATCCACCATGGTATTATCTGGCGTGCTTTCTGTGTCGTCTGGCAGTAAGCCTCTCTTAGGATCTGGATAAACTGGCCTATTATTTTCATTCACTTCAACGAAATCTCTTTTCTGCCCGGTAATCCGATTGGTCTCTTCAGTCAGAACTTTAGGCGCCAGATTCCACGGTACGAACTTTACATCTGGATACTTGCTCTGAAGAAGACCAAGTACTCTATTGTACTCCTCTCCCAGAATTACGTATTTTATCCCATCTTTCAATAATCTCCTGCCATATTCGGAAACAACTACAATGCCGCCTTGTGTAAACGGATGCAATGCCCCGAATGCCCCGCCAAACTCTTCTTCTACTGCAAACGGCATACTATAAAGGGGTCTATCGCTTTTGATGCCTCCGGTCAATAATTCATCTAGTTCCATAACCGGATCCCTCTTGCCTGCAATTCCGTGGGCTTGGAACTTGCGTCCTACACCTTTGTCTGTATTTTCCATTGCCCATTCAAGGCCCATACCTCCCGCAGACCGAAATGGAAAATGATACATTCTTTGGACTTCGCGCATGTATCTGGTTCGTTCTACTGCAACTGCGTACAGAACCGCATCGCCATAATTTCCTTTCTTTTCATTGCCCTTTATGCGCAGTTGGTTTTTTGGGTCGTAAATTGGTACTCTGCGATAATCGATCCCTAAGCTTGTATCTGCTGAAGCCCTTTTGCCTTCAACACGGACTGCTTCCCCTAACGAAGCTCTTAGCGTTTCAACGTCTTGACTGGCTCGTTTCATTTTGATTTCCGCTTTCTTAATGCCATTCACCTTGGTTTTCTTAGATTTACACGAGAGTTTTCTATATATCCGATTATATGTTTTCTCCAAATAAATTAACTGGTCTAAATTAAAATCTTCCTTTTGCAATGAAAAGCGCGAGGTTACATCCGAGATCAGTTCTATGTTGCTATTTATCCTATCAAGATTAATGGGCTCGCAGTCTAATTCCTCAATAAGTGCGTTAGATGCATTTATTGCTTCTTCTATATCTTTATTTACCATCCAATCCCATATTCTTTAAACTCACAAAGACTTATGAATAGCGACTAGGTGTGCATCGTATGGCGATACCTTAATATCGTGTGAGTACATGGTACTGCCTGGCAGTCCTATTGCATACTTTCTTTGATATACACGGCTAGAACTGGGTCGCTTATCAGATACCCATTATCAGCGTTTTTTTCCACATATCCCAATCTCTCCAAAGTATTGAGATGCCTGGCGAGCACTGCATTGCTAAAGCCAGTTTCTTCTAATAGTGCAGTAAACTTAGTGGGTACTTTAGCCAGCGCTGCCAAAATCTGACTAAGCCGTTCTGTTCCGATGCCCAGGTCGCTTATGCTTTTCAATTCCTCCGAAACAACTTTTTTAGCTTCCTTTACGGTTTCTGCAAGGGCAACATTTGAATCTTTTAGATGATTATAATTATAGCCGAATAGAGTTAGCCATCCGGGTAGCCCGTCCAATCTTTCTTCTATAGCGACAGCTGTTTTGTCATCCATTTCTAGACCAAGCTCATTTGTGCCTGATTTCAAAAAATTTATGCTGACAGAAGACGACCACCGTTTTACTTCCATCTTTGTTATCGCTCTGCCATATAACGGGCTTCTTGGCCCAGGGTCTACTATGGATCTCATAACACCTATCATAGATCCAGTTATTATGAAGGTTATTTTGTCGTAGTATGTGTCATAGAGGTACGCAAGCAACATATTTACTCTGCGAGGGTTATGCAGCCATTGTGCCTCATCCACCAAGATTATTAACCTGCCGACTCTCTTTAGCAGGACATCTATGTTTTCAGAGTGCATTTTCCTATTGTAGTCCAGCTCGATATTAACTGGCAGATGTGGAACCTTGACATCGGCTTTTACATTGAAAGAGATCTCGTATTCCTTAAGTGATTTTACAAGTGCCTGTTCGAAATTGCCATTATCTCTGGCATCTATTAGTATGCTTTTGTATCCGAGTTTGGTCACGGCACATTCAGCCAATGAAGTCTTGCCTATCCTACGTGGCCCTAATAATATGACCCAGTCTTTCTGGCTTAGATACTGCACAAGCAGCTCCAGTTCCTTCTCGCGACCGTAGAGGAAATGAGGATCAGTCTTTGGTTTGGTGTCGAATAACCTCATAGTAACACTTATACTAAGTATAACCCTATACTAAGTAACAGAGAACTATTAAGCCTTTAGCTTGATCTTGGAGTTTGTATTAAGCACTTAACTTTGAAATCTCCCTATCTTTCGCCAGGAATTGCCAAGTCCACTGGGTACCAGAACCACAGCAAGAATCATTCTCCTTTGTAGGTACCTGTAAGGGCAAGGTTATCTCCATTTTTGAGACTCAAAGTCCATATCTGCTGGTTTTTTATCCCGAATGGCATTGACATTACCTTTATTTTTAAACTTTGAAACTATAAGCAGACCAATTATTGCAATTATGCCGATACCAAGCATTGCCATCCCTAACTGAAATGTAGTATTGCCGTAAGGGGATTGCTGGCAGTTGCTCAGTGGAATTCTGTATCCAGCTTGGCAGTTATAGGGCGGTTGTATTCCTATTGCAAAGATTATTATAAGCCCCAAGATGGGCAGGATGAGAGCGCCAATTAGAACAATCCCTGCAATTCTCATAGTTATTGTACTGCTGAAGAGAATAAAAACCTATCGAGCATGCTCTCAGAAAATAAAACGCTGGGTACGAGAATCGAACTCGTGTAGGCATTGCTGCCAAACAGGTTAGCAACCTGCCGCCCTACCACTAGGCGAACCCAGCATGGATTCAGTGCAGCAGAAGCCGCCTTGCACGATGCAGGAAGATGGGTTTGCCCACGCTTCCACTCAACCCTGTATCTTCAGAGCATAGCCCTTTGTACGCGCAGGTGCATTTGCACAAGCGCCATATACTTAGGGTTGCTCCTTCCGGCCTGGCCCGGTTCATATAATGAACTACCGCCAAAGGCAGGGTCTCAACGCTTCGACGTGGTTCCCAAGCTCCTTTCATCGTACTCGACAAGCATATGGCCCGCCTGAAGGGGATTTGCGGATGGGAAACCCCTAGCTTCCCGCCTATCTGCTGCACCTATACTTCGTTTGCAAAACCTTATATAACTGGGCGGTTTGAAGCAGACGGCAGTTGCTACATAGTCAGTCCAAATTCAAGCAACGCCAGCGTAACTGAGATAAATAGCTATATATACTATTGGCAGCATGATAATTACCATGAATTACGACCAGCTGCTAGACCGCGCATTTAGCCAGTTGCCCAGTCTATCGGAGGAGAAGTCGGACTTCAAGATACCTGACGCCGATGTGCTGGTCCAGGGCAATCGTACGGTAATACGCAATCTGGCTCAGATTGCTGACGTTGCACGCAGGGACAAGGACGAGGTGGCCAAGTACCTTACAAAGGAGCTAGCAGCTCCGGTATCTGTGGAGAACCAGAGTCTAATCATAATGGCCAAGATACAACTAAATACGCTTAACGAGAAGCTTAGGAGGTACTTCGAGCTATATATAATCTGCAAGGAGTGCCACAAACCAGACACCCATGTGCAGGCAATCAGCCGCGGCTACACCACAATAGTATGCGAAGCATGCGGCGCAAAGTACACTGTCAAGAATTCGTGATGTTATGCCGTTTGGACGAGGAAGAGGCAGAGGAGGGTTCCACAGGAAACGCGGCAGGAGCGCAAGCCCTGGGGAGGAGCGCAGGATAACGCTTCCAAGGGACAACGAAATAGTGGGCATAGTAGTAAGGGCCCTTGGCGCATCGAAATTCCTTGTGTTGTGCTCTGACAATAAGGAGCGCATATGCGCCATACCCGGAAGGCTAAAGAGGCAATTCTGGATAAAGGAGGGAGATCCAGTGCTTGTGAAGCCGTGGGTCGTTCAGGGGGACGAGAAGGGCGATGTAATCTACAGGTACAGCCTGATGGACAAGGACACGCTCAAGCAGAAGGGATTCCAGATACCACAGGCATAATCATCTTCCCGTAATCTCATCAATGACTTTGTCCTCATCTTTGGTTATGTTGTATCTCCTTGAGAAGTAGCCAAGTATGTTGCGCACGTCGCGCTCAAGAAACTCCTGCGCTCTTGGATGATTCAGCACCACAGCCTGCCCGAAGTCAATGAGATACGGCACATCCCTTTCCATAAGCACGTTGTACTCGCTTATGTCGCCGTGAACAAGCTCTGCCGCATAGAGCTTCTTTATGTCGGCCAGGATCAGGTCAAGAGTCTGCTGCGGCTCATCGAGCTCGGTCTCCTTGAGCGTCTTTGCTGGTTTTCCCCCAACTCCTATGAATTCCATCGCAAGCACATTACCCTTGAAGTAATAAGGTCTTGGGGCATGCACTCCTGCTATCTCGGCTGCCTTGAGGTTGCCATACTCCTTCTTGCACCATGTATTTACCACTTCATGCACGCTGCTCTTTACCTTTCCAAAGCGCGGGTCGCCTATAATGTAATCCATGCGCTTTGGGAAGCTTGAGGTCTCAATCCTAAATATCTTAAGTATCACGTATTCGCTCCCCTGCGCCTTCTCTCCTGCATCGGCTATATACACATCGGCTTCCTTGCCCGTCTTTAGCACGAAGTCCAGCCTTGTTACTACACTGTGGTTGAACATACGCCACAGGCACATCATGGTCCTGGTATCAAATATCCCTTCCTCGATCTTTAGCTGCTCCCTTATCATGTGGACGTCCCTATCCGGGCGTTTTCTCGTGCTGAGCTTTCTTGCCATCTTATCAATGATTATGGATCTGCGAGCAATAATATAAAGGAATGGAGTTTCTGGAGCCAATGGGAATGCCTATTGCAATCTGCCAGCCAATGGCAGAATCAGGTCTGCGCCTACGCATGCTTAAATACTTAGCAAGCCAAAGATGCTTATGCAACAGCAGTCTCTAAAGATAATAGTAGACAATAGGGAGAGGAACATGGATATAATGGACTCTCTATCCGTATCGGGCGTAGACTTAAACTTCGCACAGCTGCCTGTAGGCGACTACATAATATCAGACAGGATATGTGTGGAGCGCAAGACAATAAGCGATTTTGAAAGTTCCATAATGGACGGCAGGCTCTTTGAGCAAGTTGGAAGGCTGCATGAGAGTTTCGGCAAGCCGATACTGATAATCGAGGGGGATGAGGCACAGCACAGGCTGGGCGACAACGTGATACTTGGCACGATACTCAAGCTATATATCGACTATAACATCCAGGTCATCGCTTCGCATGGCCCCCAGCACACGGCCGCAATACTATCCAAGGTCGCACAGAGGGAGCAGGCAGCCGAGAAAAGGGAGCCCAGGCTTACAGGGCTAAAGAAGGCATACACTACTTACGAGTGGCAAACGCTCATACTCGGGTCCATACCCGGGATAGGCCCAAAGCTCGCACACAAGATGCTTGTTCACTTCAAGACGATAAAGGGAGTAGCGAGCGCAGACGCAAAGGAACTCATGAAGGTAGACAAGATAGGCAAGAAGAAGGCCGAGCATATATGCTCGATACTTAATGCGGAGTTCCAGGATAGTCTTTGATTAGCGTGCGCCATGCCATATGGCTATTTATCCTCCCTTATCGCAGCCAGTGCCACATCGCTTGTTATGGCAGGGTCAAGCTCCAGACTGCATTTTCTTGGCTTTCTGATCCCAAACCTTGAGAACAGCTCCTGCGCAAGTTTTTCCTTAGTGGAGAAGACTATGAACCTGCTGCTTGCCTTCACCTTCCCAACAGCGTTCCCTATATTCATCGTGCCCGCCGCGAACAGCATGGTCTCAAGGGAGAGGGACTTTGAGTGCATCGAGTTGTCATTATGCCTTATCACAGCGCTCACATAGGCGGCAAGCAGCCTTTTCTCGATCTCCCTGCTGTCCTTAATTATCAGTACAAAGTCATCATCCCTGGACAGCTTCATGGCCTCATTTATCATGGCATCCACACTGCCTGTCAAGTCAGCCCTGTAGGCCACCGGATTACCGAAAACAGGCAGCTTTACGCTCCTGGCTGCACTCTCTTCCACCATAAGATATGTTTAAATTCCTTCATATTTATATAATTGGCATATACTAACGATTAGATGATGATATGAGCCAGTTCGGATCGCAATTCCACGGCAAGTCCCACAGGAAGCTTAAGGGCAACGGAAAGAAGAGGCTTAAGAACAGGGACAAGAAGAGGCATGAGATGGGGGGATATTTCGCGTCTACAAGGCTTGCAGCACAGAACAGCTCCAAGAAGGCCCGCATAAGGGGCGGGAGCGCAAGGGATAGGATGCAGTACGCCGGCTACGCCAACCTGCTGATCGGAAAATCCTACAAGAAGGTAAAGATAACCTCAATCCTTGAGTCCAAGGACAACAGGAACTTTGCGCGTCTTAACATAATAACAAAGGGCACAGTCATAGACACAGAAGAAGGCAAGGCCATGGTTACCAACAGGCCCGGAAGGGAAGGCTTCATCAACGCTGTTAAAGTATAGGTGTTTGGGATCCCAGCTAGAACATACATCTGCGACAGGAAGGACTTCGAGTCCCTGAAGAAAACCCTAGAGTACGATCCATACCTGGACAAGAGCAAGACTGACGAGGAGCTGGCAAAGCTAAAGGAGGATGCAGAGGCCAATGTCATATTCGCGCGCCAGGACTACTGGCTAAAGGACGGCATAGTCCTTGGGCTGGACAGGGAGAAATGCTATCTAACGATAAGTTCCACAGACGATTTCCTCGAGAAGGCCGAATCAAAGCTCAAAAAGCTATACCCTGAACTCAAGCGCGCAGATTCCGATCTGGAGCAGAAGATAGTCGGGGAGATAGAGAAGGAAAGATCAGAGAGCGAGCAAGGGCTTGGAATGATCTTCGGGTAGTAACTTGAATCTGCTCAGCTCGCTTGATCTGTCGCAAAAAGAGATAGCTACACTGCTTGATCTTTCCAGCAGGTTGAAGAGGTCTGCAGCAAGTCCGCTTTCTAAGTCCAGCCCCCTGCTCGCACTTCTGTTCGAGAAGACCTCCACGCGTACAAGAGTCTCGCTTGAGGCTGCAATGCATGAACTTGGAGGGTCTTGCGTGTATATAGATTCGCACACTTCGCAGATCTCCCGCGGGGAGACTATCCATGACACGGCAAGGGTGCTTGGCTCCTATGTAGACATAATAGCCGCAAGGGTGTACAAGCACAGCGACATAGAGGATCTTGCCGCAGCGGCAGGCGTGCCTGTCATAAACGCACTTAGCGATGCCGAGCATCCCACGCAGGCCCTTGCCGATGTATATACAATAAAGCAGGTCTTCGGAAAGCTGAAAGGGCTAAGGATAGCCTTTGTAGGTGACATAGCCACAAATACGGCCAACTCGCTAATGGTCACCGCAGCCAAGACGGGCATGCAGGTCTCGCTAGTAGGTCCCGATGCATGCGTGCCCAGCCGCAAGTATGTCGATGCGGCAAGCAAATATTCCACTGTAGAGGTATCTGACGACATGGAAGACGGGCTTGAAGGGTGCGACGTAGTCTATACCGACACTTTCGTGAGCATGGGGGAGGAAGCGCAGGCTTCAAAGAGAAGAAAACTATTCGCCCCGTACCAGCTCAACAGCAAAACACTGCGTTTTGCCAGTGACGGTGCCAGAGTGATGCACTGCCTGCCTGCACACCGCGGGGAGGAGATAACCTCTGAAGTACTCGATGGCAAAAGCAGTATAGCCTGGGTGCAGGCCGAAAACAAGCTGCATGTCGGCAAGGCGATACTCTTATATTTGTTGAACAAGGTAAGCTAAAGGTGCAATGATGGAAACCATATGCATATCGCTTGGCGGGCATGTAGTATTCAGGAAGAACGGCGTAAACGTAAACTACATCAAGAAGCTGCTTGATGCTATAAAGGGGTACACCGGGAGATGCAAATTCATAGTAATTGTGGGAGGAGGGTATGCCAGCAGGCTATACACACAGCCTGCAAGGCAGATAATAAAGAACAATGAAGTGCTCGATGAAATAGCCATAGCCATAACGCGCATAAATGCGCTAATAGTCAAGGACATATTCTCAACGATGCAGACCTATCCCAATGTCGTAACAAGCCTGGAGGAGCTAAGAGCCGCAACCCGCAGCAGCGATGTGGTGGTAATGGGTGGCCTTCTGCCAGGCATGACTACTGACGCTGTGGCTGTGCTCGCTTCAGAGGTGGTAAACAGCAAGGTCATGATAAACATAGGCAACGGCTCGTATGTCTACGATAGGCCCCCATCAATGAAGGGCGCGAAGAGGCTTCCAGAGCTCACCCACAGCACGCTTGTAGGGATTGCATCAAAGTACGATACCAGGGAGGCTGATGCCACTTTCATCTTCGACTTATTCGCAAGCAAGCTTGCAAAGAGGGCAGGAATAGAGATACGGTTCATAAACGATGATATAAAAGAATTCAGGCTGGCCCTTGCAGGCAAGAAACATAACGGCAGCGTTGTAAAGTAACCTTTACACAACTACATGGGCTCCCCTGCAATACTTTTTAATACTAAAACAGCAGCACTCTAATTAATGGAAATACTCGATTATGACATCGCAGTGCTTGGGAGCGGGATAGCGGGTCTTTCGGCTGCAATACATGCCAGTGTCGAATCCAAGGGCAAACTCAGGATAGCCATTGTTTCAAAACTCCATGTGATGAGGAGCCACTCGGTGGCCGCCGAGGGGGGCATTTCAGGGGTGCTGTATCCCCAGCACAATAAGGACAGCGAGAAGCTGCACGCGTATGATACTGTAAAAGGCTCGGATTATCTGGCAGACCAGGATGCGGTTGACGTGCTTGTAAAGAACGCCCCACAGGCTATACGTTTCCTAAACAACATAGGCGTGCCATGGAACAGGACTGACAACGACAGGATAGCCCAGAGGCCTTTTGGGGGAATGAGCGTGCCGCGCACTGCGTTTGCAGCAGACAAGACCGGATTCTTCATAATGAGGGCCCTGTACGACGAGCTTATAGGCCATGGCAACATAGACGTCTTCCACGAGCATTTTGCAACGTCACTTGTGGCAGACAAGGGCAATGTGCACGGGTTCGTCACATTCGACATGGCTGACCGCAGCGTAAAGGCATTCAAGGCAAAATCAGTGATCATAGCGACAGGGGGATTTTCCAGGATATTCGGATTCACCACAAACTCATATTCAAATACGGGCGACGGCACTGCCATGGCCATGCGCGCAGGCGCAGCATTAAAGGACATGGAGTTTGTCCAGTTCCATCCTACCGGGCTTGTGCCAAGCGGGATACTTATAACCGAGGCATCAAGGGGCGAGGGCGGATACCTTCGCAATTCCAAGGGAGAGCGCTTCATGGAGCGCTATGCAAAGAGCAAGATGGAGCTTGCCCCCCGGGACATTGTTTCAAGGGCCATAATCAGCGAGATAAATGCTGGCAGGGGCCTAAAGGATCCCGTCTCCGGTCTCGAATACGTGCATCTTGATTTACGGCACCTGCCAAAGGGCAGAATAGACGAGAGGCTGCCAATGGTCAAGGAGCTTGCAATGAAGATGCTCAACATAGATCCTGCAACAGAAATGATACCAATACGGCCTGTTGCCCACTTTACCATGGGGGGCATACATACTGACATAAACGGGAACGTTGTGCACGGCAATGGCAGCCTGTTCAAGGGACTGTGGGCCGTAGGCGAATGCGCATGCGTCAGCGTCCACGGAGCCAACAGACTGGGCAGCAATTCCCTTAGCCAGTGCTCGGTATGGGGCAGCATAACCGGAAAAGAGGCTGCGGCATACGCGCAGCGCGCAGCGCCAGATCCGGACAGGTTCTATTCAATTGCCCAAGACGAAGAGGCGCACATAGCCGATGTCATTGACAATAAAGGAGACATAACCCCATATCAGATAAGGGATGAACTGCAGGGAATAATGGGCAGGTATATGTATGTGTTCAGGAACATGAAAGGGATGGCCAGGGCGCAGCAGGAGCTGGCTGGTCTGCGCAAGTCTGTAGCGAGGATGCATGTTGCGGATAAGGGCAGCACGTACAACACCAATCTGCGCGACGCATTCGAGACCATAAACCTTGTGGACCTGGCAATGGTTGTGACGCACTGCGCCCTTAACAGGAGGGAGAGCCGCGGCGCCCATGTAGTCATAGAGCATCCAAAACGCGATGATAGGCACTGGCTAAAGCATACCATAGCATACCTCTCGCAGTCAGGGGTAAGCATATCATACCTGCCTGTGAAGCTGGGCGAGTTTGAGCCAGAGGAAAGAAAGTATTAGTGGTGAAAATGGAACAGGTTGCAAATGCGGTCAAGTACGATGTGCGTGGCAGCCAGTCAAGGATACTGCGCCTCATCCACTTTGACAGGGAGGCGCTGCTGCACATGCTCTTCTACAGGGCAGCGGTGTTCATTTCCATACTTCTTGCAGCGAGCATTATCATTGGCATGGCCTACTACTCCACCGCGTTCACCTGGTCAACAAAGACGCTCATAGTGGCAGTGTGGATACTGTTCACTCCGCAGCTGTTTGAGACATTCAAGGCTGCATCAATAATAGCAAGCGGGGGCATAGCCTTTGGCAGGCTGAACCAGTCCTTTTTGAATTCAAGATCCAAGACTGCCTGGAAGGAGCCCCTGTTTGCAGTGCTAAAGGTTGCGCCATATGCAGTGCTTGCGGCATGGGCCATGGGATTTGTTGCGCTGTTATATATGTGGTTTGTATGAGGTCGTCAAGATATGCGATATTCATGTACGGCGGCATGCTGGGCGTGCCTCTTCTTATGTTTATTACTCTTGTCGCACTGTACTACGCCAGCCCATATGCGTTTAGCGTCCTTCCGGCGCTTCTTGTAATTGCCCTTGCAGTGTATGCCGTAACCGGCGTAAAGGAGATATTCGTACATGGCCATTATACAAACAGCGGAAACTGGATTGTTGCCGGGGCCGAAACGCAAAGCGGCAAAATGCCAAGCGGCAGGCATGGAGAACGCGTAGAAGTGGTTGTGAACCGGTTCAACAGCCTCTCAAAGAAGTTCGACAGCATAACCTACAAGTTCCGCGCAACAAAGTTCACTACCGTCCTAGATGCCCTGTTAAGCATAAAATCATACCAGGACAACACCCTCTCAATGCGCTACAACTGCAGGATGGGCGTGTGCGGCTCATGCGCCATGGTGGTCAACGGCAAGCCCGTCCTTGCATGCGAGACCAACCTTCTTGGGAGTGCGAGCAGCAACACTGTGGAAGTCACTCCCATGCTCGGCCATCCTCTGACAAAGGACATAGTGCCTGACCTCAACGATTTCTTCGAGAGGCACAAGTCAGTGGACCCTACCCTGTACCGTAAGAACGCCGGCGAGAAATACGCCCAGGGAAAGGAGTTCAAGCAGTCCAAGGAGGAGCTTGACAAGTACCTGCCTTACTCTTACTGCATAATGTGCGGCCTGTGCCTTGATGCATGCCCCGTGGTGAATTCAAACCCGAATTTCATAGGGCCCCAGGCCCTGGCGCAGTCCTATCGCTACTACAAGGACTCAAGGGACCAGAAAGGAAAGAGGAGGCTCTTTGACATGGATAGCTGGGATGGAGCATGGGGATGCGAATTTGCAGGCGCATGTTCCAAGGCATGCCCCAAAGGCGTGGACCCGGCCTCTGCAATACAGATGCTAAAGGGCAGCCTTATGAAGAGCATAGCCCAGGAGAGCGAGTAAGTGGTGCCATGAAATACAGGATAGAACGCGATATTCTTGGCAAAGTCAGGGTGCCTGCGGATGCATATTACGGCTCTGACACCCAAAGAACAGTAAACAACTTCAGCATATCCGGGATAAAAGAGCCAGCGGAGCTTATACTTGCATACATAATGCTAAAGAAATCGGCTGCTCTTGCAAACATGAAGATCGGGAAGCTGGATGCGCGCAGGGGCAGGGCGATAGTAAGGGCATGCGATGACGCCCTCTTGCATAGGCTTGATGGCCAGTTCGTCGTGGATGTATTCCAGGCAGGTGCGGGAACCTCGCTGAACATGAACGTTAACGAGGTCATCGCCAACAGGGCAATAGAGATACTTGGCGGCAGGCGCGGCAACTACAAACTGGTGCATCCAAACGACCACGTTAACATGTCGCAGTCCACGAATGACACAATGCCTTCCGTGGTTCACATAGCCACTTACCTTGCCATACAAAAAGAGCTGCTGCCTGCACTCTCCATGCTGCAAAAGTCCCTCGGCAGGAAGGCGGCGCAGTTTCAAAGAGTTGTGAAAATAGGCAGGACGCACCTGCAGGATGCAGTGCCTATCACCCTGGGCCAGGAGTTTTCCGGGTACGAGGCTTCTGTGGCAGGTGCAACGGCGATGCTTAAGGATGCGCACAGCAGGCTCCTTGCAATTCCTCTTGGCGGCACTGCAGTCGGCACGGTTCTTAATGCAGACGAGAGGTACGCACGGTATGCAGTCTCAAACCTAAACCGGATAACCGGCGCACACTTCTCGATAACCCGTAACAGGTTCGCGCAGATGCAGCAGCGCCTCGAGGAGCTGGAAGTTGCCGATGCTCTCAAGGAGGTTGCAACCGCAGTGAACAAGATAGCAAACGACCTGCGCATACTCACATCAGGCCCTATCGGGGGCATGGGGGAGATAACCCTTCCTGCAGTCATGCCCGGCTCGTCTATAATGCCCGGCAAGATAAATCCGAGCATAGCCGAGATGATGAACATGGTGTGCCTTAAGGTCATAGGCAGCTGCACAACTGTAACCGATGCGGCAAACGGAGGCCAGCTAGAGATAAATGTATTCACTCCTGTGATTGCATACGAGCTCATAAGCTCAATACGGATACTATCAAATGCCATAGCCACTTTCTCAGAAAGATGCGTAAGCGGCATAAGCGCAAACGCAAAGAACATAGCAAGGCACATAGAGATGGACATCTCCCTTGCAACTGCTCTAAGCCCCTACATCGGCTATGCAAAGGCGTCGTGGGTTGCGAGGACCGCATATAAGGAAGGAAAGAGCGTAAGGCAGGTATGCCTCGATCACAGGATCATGAAGAAGGAGGAGCTCGGCAGAATCCTAAATCCAAGAAGGCAGGCTTTGCAAAAAGGCTAGCATGTCTGCCTAATACGATTCCTGCAATATGTAAGTTGATCTGGCCTTTGCACTCAGTTGTTTGGCAGCATGCTGTCAACGACGAACTGGGGATCGTATGGCATGAGGTCGGTGTACTTCTCTCCAGTCCCGAAGAATAGTATCGGCACTGTGGTATCGCTTAGTATCGACAGCGTGTTTCCGCCCTTGGCATCTACATCCAGCTTGGTCAGTATTATGCCGTCAAGGCCTACTGCCTCGTTTATGGCCTTTACCTGGTCGAGCAGGGCGTTGCCGGATATGCTCTCGCCTATGAAGATCTTCATGTTGGGCTTAGATACCCTCACTATCTTCTTGAGCTCCTCTACAAGGCTCCTGTTTGTCTCCTGCCTTCCCGCGCTGTCTATTAGCACCGCCATTATCCCGTGGGCCTTGGCATGCGATATCGCATCGAAAGCGACGCTTGCAGGATCTGCCCCGTATGTGCCCTTCACGACATTTATGCCCAGCTTGCCTGCATGATGCACAGTCTGCTCTATGGCTGCAGCCCTGAAGGTATCGCTTGCAGACATCACGCACGTTATGTTGCTGTCAAGAAGCATGCGCGCTATCTTTGCCATTGTGGTTGTCTTGCCTGCCCCGTTGGGCCCAAGAAACAGTATCCTAAACGGCAGCTCGCCATTCTGCCCGCTCTGCCTTATCATCCCGACTATGTCCACTGCAGAGCGCTTTGTGAGAATGCCCATTATGGAGCTGCGCATAGTGCTGCGTATCTCCATGCCTATCTCACGCGAATTCACCTCCTTGCCGACAAGGCTGCTGCGTATGCTCTCGGACAGCCTCTCTGCCACATCGTAGTTTACGTCGGATTGGAGCATGCCGATCTTAAGCTCCTCTATGAACGGATCCGCATCCTTCTCGCTTATCCTCACGCGGCCGAATATGAGCCCCTTTATTCTTGTGGCGGCGGATACGCCGGGTTCCTTGCGCGGCTTTGCTTCGTACTGCGGCTGCGTACGGCCCTGCTCTGAGGGTCTCATCCCACGGAGTTTATCCGCAGCAGGACTAGGCACTGCAGGATCAGGCGCTTTGGGCTCTTCATTTGGTTTGTGTGCATGAGGCTCCTGCATCATGTGCGCAGATTCATGCCTTTGAGCCTCCGTTTCAGCCTTTTCATGCCTGTGTTCTGGTTGCCTGTGCTCCTGTGCCGCTTCAGATACGCGTCGCCTAGTATCCGCTTCATGTTTATCGGAGCTGGCTTGCTTATGCTGCGCTGTCGTGTCTGGCTCCAGAAACCCGCTGATCTTATCCCCGCCATGCGGTTTGCCTTCAGCTACAGCTGAAGGCTGCACTACTTCTTCTTTTGGCGCATTCTGCTGCTCCTTCCTAGAAAGCGAATCTATGAAGCTTGAGAACTTCTTCTTAAGCCCGTCGAACATGGGCATTACCTGCTACTGCCTACGGCCCTGCTGCTGGTATTCCAGCGCATTGAGCTTGTAGTCTATATCCAGCAATTCGCCCTCCAGCTTCTTCTTGTCAGAGAGCATGCGGCTTAGCGCTGCCTCGCCCTTCTTCTGGTTCTCCCTCATGAATTCGAGGGCTTTGGCAGGCTCCTGCTCTATAAGGTAACCTCCTCCCACATACGTAAGCACCTGCTCCGATTTCCCTATCTTTCCGGGAACATATACCCCGCCTTCTCCGCTTATCATTATATTGGAATCCTGCACCATATTGTACCTCACCAGAAGGTCTATGTTCCTTTGAAGTGCAGTGGCGCTGAGCGAATATGACGTTATGCTGTTCTGCAGGCTCTCATACTGCTGCGTGTAGAGGTTCTGAAGATACCTTAACTGCATTATGACATCCTGTGCATTTGCCTCTTGGTCTTCTGCCATAAATGTCCCTAAGTATATTGCATCGCGAAGTTATAAATGCATTGGGAAACAGGCAGTTCGCGGGTGGATCGGTATCTGTTGCCATTTCTGCACTCCGGCTCCACGGAAAGATAGTTATCGGCACGTACCCAGGCATTTTCTATTATGCGTCTAATCTGACCCATGATTCAGCCCAACAAGCAACATATTGCCTATTGCTACTCAATGTCAAGCCCTTCGCTTATCCTGGCAAGCTCAAAGCCCGTTGTCTGGTCTCCTACCACGGCTCCTTTCGAGTTGGCAACCGCCGAAAGGCCTATGCTGAGCGACCCCAGGTTTGCTGTTGTCTGCGACACCTGCAGTCCAAGCCCCTTTGCAAACTCTATGTCATCATCCGTAGCGCTGTTGTTTACTACAATGCCCTTGTTTGTGATTATGTTGTTCGCACCTACTGTGCCAAAGCTTCCGATGCGCCTTTTTATCACTTCAACCCCCAGCGTTTCGCCTATCTTGCCTGCTTCCATCCTGCTATACTCGGGGTTTATTATGGCCAGCTTGTCATTTGCAAGGATATTGTTCCTCAGGGCGTTTAGGCCTGTTGGGATAACATCTACAACCACGCCTGGCAGGTGCTTTTTAAGCAGCGATATCTCAACGCGGTCCGCCATCTCCGGCAAGAGTATGCCTCTTGCGTTGGCTATTGCATAGACTCCGACAAGGTCTGAGCCGTCTACCGTGGTGGGCACGGCTTTGCAGCCCAGATTCTCCTCTATTATGGACCGCTCTGATTTTGTGGAGTTTGCTGCAACTACAGCATATGAATCAGTAGCTAGCGCAAAGGCTCCGATATAGCTGTTGTTGCCTATCGTTGCCTTTGCTATTCCCATCGCTTGACCTACTGCTTGGCATCTCCGGCCTGCTTCTCCGCTGCAGCCTCTGATGCAGAAGACTGCGGCCCCTTATCCTGGCTTTTGGCCTTCTGCTCCTTCTTTGCCGCATTGGGCTTACTATCCGCCGCATCCTTCTTTGCTGCCTTATTCGCGCTCGCCACAGCACCTCCCTGCGGGAAGCCCTGCTTTGCCTGCTGCTCCTGCCTCTTCTCCTGTGCTGCAGGCGCAGCGGTTCTTGCAGCGCCTATCTGTGGGAAGCCTTCCTTGCTGCCCTGGGCTGGCTGGACGGGCTTTGCTGCCTGTGGGACAGCAGGGCCGGAGGCAAGCTTTACGCTTATGGCTCCTGCGTTCCGGTCTATCTCCACCTTAAGCGCAGATCCGCTGTTTATTATATTCTTAATGATATACTCGTTGAGCTTTGGATCTATTGACACCGAGCCTGCGTCAACCTTGTTGAACCTTGCCACATGCTCTCTTAGGTGATCAGCTGCCTTGTATTTCTTCCTTGTCGACCTAAGCCCAGCCATGGCTTTCCTGAATCTTATGGTCATCGTAGTTCCTGCCATGCGATCACTCCTTTATCCTCAGCTTCCTTCTCCTCCAATCTCTTTGGAGTTTATTGTACCCAAGCTTTCTATGCGTCCTTACTGTTGCCAGCACTGGCATCCTCCTGTTCCTCTTGCGCATCTTGGCAAGTCTCATCTTCTTTGTAAGCGATTTTTTGCTCATTCGATCAACTCCTTATTCAATTGCAGATCACTAATATAAATCATGGCCACGTCTGGCTCTGCCAAGCGCCAGTCTGCCAACCCTGTCCATTGCCGGCCTCATGGCAAGCATGGCTTCTACTGTATCTATTCCCTGCTGGGTTATTGCCAGGGCAAGGGGCTCTGATACTGCGTGCCTGACTAATCCATGCTGCACCAAGAAGTTGACGGCAAACAGCGTATCTGGCTGCTGGGTGCGCAAAGCTGTCTGCACACTGTGGTATGTTGTACACCCCTCGTTTACCGGCTTCTCTCTCATCGTATAGAGGTAGGCCAGTGCATCAATCCACTTGGCCAGCATCTTATCCTCGCCTATGTCAGGCACAGTGTAGCTTACCTTGCGCAGGCTGCTTTCTTTATCCGTTTCCCTAACAGGTATTACTACACCAAGCCTTTCAATTAGCGTAAGCGGATTTTGTTGCCTCTTTACATATTTCATTGATATCTGCCTTAAATCATTTATGCCTGAATTCTATGTGCGGCTCATTGCGCGCAGTCATCTTGCCAAGTATCTGCTTGAGCTGCTCCTCTGTTATTATCGCGGATATACGCCCCGCCTGCGCCATTGACAGCAGCAGATCCACGACCTGCGAATAGAGTTCAGGGCTTGAGACTCTCACGTTGGAGAGCCTGTCATACGCGCCAGGTGTAAGCAGTTTCCTTATCGCGCTCCTCTTCTGCTGCTCTATCTGCATTGCGCGCATTCTCTTTTCAAGTTGCTTTCTCTTGAGCTTATCCTGTTCCTCTGCCTCTTCGGGCACTTTCAGCCACCTTTGAGTATCTCGCCTGAGAGCTTGTCCAGGAACGACTTGCCGCTAGGCGTTATTATGCGACCTTGCTTGGTAGGTTTCACGTATCCCTTCTTCTCGAGCACTTCGAACGCATCCTTTATTATGCTGCCTCCGGCCTTGTAGTGGTGGTGCCTGGTCACTACATGGTTCTTCTTGCTGCCGTACTTGGTCCTCAGCTTTGAGATGCCTATCGGCCCATTCAGGTACACCTGCCGGAGTATGGATGCGCACCTCATGTACCAGAAATCCTCGCTCTGCGGTATTCTCTCCCTGCCTGCACCGCTCTTCACATATACTATGTATCCTGGCTTTTGTACGCCGTCAGCCTTAAGCTTCTGTGCAGCAAGCGATATGAGCTTTTGTGCGTCTGCCTCAAGTGCATTTGCCATCTAATATACCTCGTAAGAGTGTTATAAACCAGTTTTACTATATCATGCGTCAAGTATATATTCATTGCTATTCATAGGTATATTGCTTTCCGACAGCATTAGGTATGCCTTTAGGCGCGCCTGCGCTGCCAGTGGCGGTTGATCAAATGGAGATAAATTTCATAGAGGACGATGCGAAGAACCTTGTGGTAGAATTCGTCGGCGCTGACAGGAGCATCGCAGAGATGATAAAGAGCAAGCTCATAAGCAACAAGGATGTGGATTTCGTAGGCGTGGTCAAGACGCATCCGGAGATAAACAGGCCAAGGCTCATAGTGAAGTCGAGCAAGAATGCAAGAACGCTGGTGGCTAATGCTGTGGAGGAACTGCAGGACGACATAAAGGGACTTTCCGCCAGCTTGCCTAAGAAATGATGAAGGATGGTATACGCATCCTGGCCGTAGATGACTCCAGGTTTGCCAGAGGGGACAGCACAGTGCGTATAATCGGAGTAGTGGGCAGGAGGGATCTTGTGGAGGGGATACTGTCATTTATGGTAAAGACCGATGGCAACGATGCCACTGCAAAACTCATAAAGGCTGCGGGCTCGTCGCGTTTTTTTGAGCAGATAAAGCTAATAGCCATAAATGGTACCACGGTTGCCGGGATGAACATAATCGACATACTAAAAGTCAACAGAGATCTTGGCGCCCCGGTCCTTGCCATAACAAGAAAGAAGCCGCACCCATCGCTGCTGTGCAGGACCATAGCCCGTGCAAAGCCCTATGGATACGCAGGCAAGGTCAAAACCATAAAAAAGATATCCGGCAATGCACAGGTATTCACGGAGGGCGGCCTGTATGTGCAGGCGGCAGGCATCGGGAAGGACGGCGCAGCAAGGCATGTCGCGGGCTGCGCAAGCCTGCTGCGCCTTGCGCACCTGATTGCAAGTGGGGTATCATCAGGCGAATCGCGGGGCAGAATATAGCGCTTAATTGTGGATTGTATGACTGATGGATTTGGTGCCGTTAGCGGCCTTATAGACTCGTACAGGCAGGACATGATTGGCAGGATGAAGGAAATGATACCAATCAGGGCCATATCTCCTTCCAGCGGGGGCGAAGGGGAGCTGGAGAGGGCCATGTTCCTGGACAAGCTGCTTGGGTCATGGGGCATCAAAACGAGACGCTACGACTATAAGGATGACACCGGTGCCATCAGACCAAACATAATCGCAAGGATAGGCAATGCAAAGAAGACGATCTGGTTCGTAGGTCACACCGATACTGTTGCCGAGGGCGACAGGAGCCTGTGGAAGGGCGACCCGTTCTGCGTAAGGATCGACGGCGACAGGATGTATGGCAGGGGCACAAACGACAACGGCCAGGGCGTTATGTCGTCCATATATGCAATGAGGGCTATAAAGGAATCCGGCATAGATACCGGATACAACTTCGGTCTCGTACTTGCAGCAGACGAAGAGGTAGGCAGCAGGTACGGCATGCAGAAGCTGGTCGAGGAAAAGGGCCTGTTCAGCAAGAGCTCCGACATGTTCGTCGTGCCTGACTGGGGCAATGACCGCGGCGACATCATAGAGGTTGGGGAGAAGGGCCTGCTGTGGCTCAAAGTCACAGTAAAGGGCAAGCAGGTCCATGCAAGCACACCTGACCTTGGGGTAAACGCATACCGCTATTCAATACGTTTCCTCTACGAGGCTGACGAGATGCTGCACTCCAAGTACGGCAAGACCAATTCGCTGTTCAATCCAAATGTCTCTACTTTCGAGATGACAAAGCACGAGAAGAACGTCGACAGCACCAACATAATACCGGGCATAGAGGTGTCATACATCGACTGCAGGGTGCTGCCAGATTACAGACTGGACGATGTGCTTTGCGACATAAAGGCCATAGCAAGAAGATTCCCCCAGGTCAGCATAAGCATAGATCCAATAGTGAGGGAGGATCCTGCAGCAGCCACCCAGGCTGATTCAGAAGTTGTGAGGATCCTGGCGTCGTCGGTGCACAGGCTAAAGGGGATAAAGCCTAGGCTTATGGGCATAGGGGGAGGCACCTGCGCCGCGTTCCCGCGCAAGAAGGGGATGCAGGCTGCTGTGTGGTCCACGGAACCCGACATAGCCCACCAGCCCAACGAATACACTCGCATAAGCTATGTTCTTGGGGATGCAAAGGTATTCGCCCATATGGTCCTATAGCTGCGCCAGTATGCCCGGTGCGCCTAGCGAATGTTCTTTATTATTGTCTTTAGTATTGCGTAGCCATCCCGAAATGTCCTTAGCTTAGGGTCCCCTGCAGCTCTCCTCTTCTCAACGCTAGGCACCTCTACGACTTTCAGGCCCAGCTTCACTGCCTTTATGTTTATCTCGGTCTCTATGCCAAACCCTTTCTCCATGAGGCGCAGGCGTTTTGGTATTCCTTTCCTGAAACTCCTGTACCCATAGCACATGTCGCTGTAGCTGCCGCCGAAGATGATGTTGACCATGGTTACGAAAAACCTGTTGCCGAGTTTCCTTACCAGGGAAATGTCCTCGGAATTGCCCCCCGACATGAATCTTGAGCCCATGCAGACATCGTAGCCTATTCTTATGCTGTCTATGAGCAGCCCAAGTTCCTTTGGCTCATTGGAGAGGTCTGCATCCATTGACACTATCACATCCCCCCTTGCGGCATTAAGGCCCCTTATGAGGGCGGATCCCTTGCCTATCCTGTCATAAATCACCCTCGCCCCAAGGCTCTTTGCTATGTCTACTGTCTTATCCGACGAGTGGCCGTCGACCACTATGACCTCATAGCTCCCGCCCGCCATTATGTGCCTAACCTCGCGCATAAGCCTGCCTAGGTTCTTCTCCTCGTTTAGAGCAGGTATCACTATGGAAACGTACTCCTTCATCATCCGAACCTCAGGGCGTACGTGTTCTTGTAGACCTTCTTGCCCTTCCTCACCCCTACCAACGTGTAGGACATGACTGGCTTAAGATCCATTCTGGACATGAACGCGCTGGCAAGTTTCTTGCTGCTCAAATACACATCCATCCCGTTGTCATTCTCCTCAACCTTGGTTATGAACCCGTTGCGATCCTCGAAATATTTGGTTATCCTGGCAAGCATTTTCTGTGCCCTTTGCATATCGCCGCGCAGCTGGACAACTGCCTCGTGGTAGTTGCACGCCTTCCTGTAGCATCTCTCGCACAGTACCTTCTTGTATGATATCACTATCTCCTTTTCAGAAGATATCGTGCCATGCGCGGTGTCCTGCGACACAAGCACCTTCGCGCTGCACTCATCCTCGCCGATGCCTATGATTTTGATGGCATAGCCTCCAAGCTGCTTTTTTACTGCAGCGGCAAGGCTGTCTGATCCAGGCTGAGCGAACCCGCCGCCTGCCTTTATCCTCCCGCAGCTCTTGCACCGATATACCTCAATTGAAGAGATAAGGGACTCCGCGAACTTCTTCCTCGTGCATTCCTCGCAGAAGTTGCCAAAGAACTGCATCCTGTCGCTGGAGTTCCCGCACGTGGGGCAGTATCTAGGCATTCTGTTTCCCCGCGTAGTGCCTCCCTATTATAGCGCCGTACGAAGGTCTTGTGATGAATGCACCAAGCAGCGCCCCTATTATCGTCGATTCTGAAAAGCCTATCACAGTCACAAGGGAAGTTGAGAAGAACAGTGGCAGCATTGCCACAGTGAGCAGGAACGCATCTGCCCAGACTATGTAGAAGGCGCTGCCAAGCCTAAGTTTCATGGTAGAATCCCTGTGCATGCCCAGCACTTCATCAGATATGATTATCTGCGCATCCACTCCTGTGCCTATAACGGCTATCATTCCCGCTATGGCAGACAGGTCTATTGTGCCTATGAGGCCTATTATGGACATTATTATGAACAGCTCGGCAAGCGTTGTAAGTATTATCGGCGCTATGAGGAACGCCTTCCTGTACCTTACGGCTATCACAATCGAGACTGCTATGATCGCAAGCACAAGGGCTATCACGCTTATGCGCTCAAAGCTGCTGCCAAGGGTCGGCGGAGTCACTGTGGGCACTCCGACTATCACGTGAACCGGAAGAGCCCCGCCATTTAGCACGCTCTGTATGAGTGTGGCCTGCTGCGTTGCATACGTCTCCTTTTGCGCCAGAGGAAGGGTAGTTGGCGCAGCACCGTTTATCACATAACTCTGGCTTATGGAGCCGTTTGTCACTCCCGGGTTGAGCAGAGGGGCCGAGAGCAGGCCTACTGCAGGCCATGACTGCACTATGAACGAGCTTCCCTGGCTTATCCCTGATCCTGTAGTGAGCGTAGGGGTCATGTTTGCAATGCTCTCAGTGACTACCGTGTAATTGAGGGCGGTGAGGTTGTCTATTATGCGCTGCGATGTTCCGTTTACAAGTATCACGTCCTGGTACTTTCCTGCATTGGCCTTGAAGAAGCTGTAGAGCGAGTTCCAGTTTCCTGCATCGGAGCTAAGAAGCTCCACAGGTATTGTCCTGTTGCCTACCTGCATTGCGCTTGCCAGCGCCTGCAGGGCCTGCTGCTGCGATGTGCCTGCGCTTCCAAGCACTGAGGAGTTAAGAAGAACTATTGCGCTTGTTGGCCTGTCAAGGAACATGTAAAGGGGCTTATTGGCCTGCCCGAATGCAACCTTGGCGAACTGCTCTGCACCCTGCTGGGTAACGTAAAACGACACAGACCACGAGACATTGCCGTTGGACACTGTGGGCTGCCCGGCGCCTACGCTGCCGCTCACTATGGATGAGCCGTCTATGGCAACCTTCCCGTTCACAACTCCCTGGAACACCCCCTGGCTCTGTATTATTGAGACGACATCCTGTATGTCCTTTTGGGACACGCTTGGTATCTGCACCGTGACCTGCGATGACCCTATCCCCTGGACATTTATCTCCTTTAGGCCGAATGTGGACAGCCTCTGCTGCAGTATGGATATGAGCTGGTCCATCTGCGCCGCAGTCACCTGGTGCTCCAGGGTTATCGGTATCTGGGTGCCTCCAGCGAATTCTATTCCAAGGTGTATGCCATAATGGTAATCGAGTATGCCAAGCAGTGCGACTATGGCTATTAGCGCAAGCACGCGCCTGTCTTTTAGATAGTCTAAAACTGCCATGTCATCTACCCGACTCCTTCCTCTTTACGTAAAGCAGTATCAGCGAGGCGTTGCCAAGCCACGTTGTAAACAGGTCGCCTATAAGCCCAAAGAGCACTACTCCGGATATCTCGTAATAGGTGGGCACATACGCTATTAGCGATACTGCAAAGAGCACAGCAAATGAAACTATTGCGGTTGCAGTCATTGTAAGCCCTGTCTTCATAGATCCGTACGCCCTCTCCTCCGCTGTTCCCTCCCTTCTCTTAAGTATCCTTACTGCTGTAAGCACGTCAGTATCTATTGAGTAGCCAAGCAGCATGAGCAGCCCCCCTATGCTGGCTACGCCAAGAGGTATGCCGAACAGGGCCATGGCGCCAAGCGCGACCACCATGTCGTTAGCTGCTCCGAATACTACTGCAAACGACGGCACCACGCTCCTGAATATCACGAAGACAACTATGGAGATCAGTATGAATGCGGCTATTATTATCGTCTCAAGCTCATGCAAAAAGAAGGTGCTTTGCAGCACTGTTATGTCCTGATAAGAGTACGACGAGAAAGGCACAACCTTTGATATCCCTGATATTATCATCTGCTTGTATGAGCTGCTTGCGTTAGAATACGCGCTCTGTGCGCTTGCAACCATTGCAGTTGGGGAGCTTGCGTTAAGGCTGGCAGGTATGCCAAAGGGGGCAAGAGACGACATCACAAGTCCAGAATATCTTGCAGTAGCTGCCGCAGAAGAGTTACCAACTGCCATGCTCTGCGCAAGAAGCGTCTGCGCTGTCTGGTTGGCCGGATCGCTCTTGAGGATCAGCTGGTAATTGGTGGTGTTGACCAGCGCGCTTGTGTAGTTGGCTTCGTACTGGTCTGCTGCTATAAGGTAGCTTTCGGCATCAGAGAGCGTCTTGTTTGCGGCAAGGGTTATGGAGACCTGCCCGCTGCTAACCGTAACGCTAGGGTTTAAGACATGGGTAGTCTGCGTTATGCCTGATGCTATCTGCGACGCGCTAAGCGTGGTGTTTGTCTGCAGCGTTATGCTCTGGCCTCCGCTCAGCGTAGAATCAAGAGTAATGCCACGCGAAAGGTATAATCCTATGATCATCATGACCACAGGTATCGCAACGAATATCTTCAGGTTCCTATTATGGTATATATTAGGCAATGTGAATGCCATGTGTATCAGCAAATTTCTTCAGCCGTACCTTCTCATCAGCTTGTGGTGCAGAGCCTCAGTTAGCCCGAACAGTATGAGCATTACCGCAAAAAGCAGCGAGACCGCTCCGAAAAAAAGAGTAATGCCGAATCCGATCTGGTTATAATATAAAAGAAATATCCCGACTACCACGAAGAATATCGACCAGTACATCGTCTTGAATATGTGCCATCCCTGGTGCCTCTCCCTGTAGTGCAGGAATCTATCCATCACCAGCTTGGGGTCTATCACAACTACGTTCCTATTGCTAGCCTCTCTGGCCATCAACATCACATATACGATTGCTAGAAAGCCTTATATAACCTTTTCGGATGGCATCGCGATATGCATAAATATGAGGCAGGCGGCGATAGGTGCTGATAACAGTGCAGCCCGCATCAATGGCAAACGCCAGGAGAATATACTCTACGCCGCTAAGCGTGTCACAGCGCAGCTTTTCCATGGCGTCAAGGAGCAGCAGCTTCAAGGTGGCAGGAATGGGCGACATACTCGCCGCATATAGAAACACACAGGAATTCAGCCTTCCTGAAGGCGCATGGATAGACCACATTGCACTTATGCATGTGCCAGGCAGCAGCCAGCAGCCACATGGGCAAGGCAATTACACCATAACGCGCAGCGGAGGGTACGTGCCATTTTACGGCAGCTTTAACAGACTGGAGAGGGGCGTGGGGATGGTGCTCCATCCGGGCGAGGGGCGCGTGTGGGCATATACTGAAAGCGGGATACTCCATCTAGATGCGAATAGGCCAGCAGGATGGGTCGGCGCAGTGGCTATGGTATACATCGGCCCGCACGAATTCGAGAGGGCCGGGAGGGTGGACATCAGGGGCATGCTCACTGCTCACGAAACATTTCGCAGGGCAAGGGAACAGCTTGCCGCGCTGGTTGAACTGAATGTAGTGAACGAGCTAAACGGGCGTGAACTGATCAGGGCATTCAGAATCAAAAGAAATTGATGCGAAGGCCAGGCGGCATGGCAATATGCAGGGGGTGAGATTTGAACTCACGCATCCACTAAAGGAAGCGGGCCCTGAACCCGTCGCATTTGACCAAGCTCTGCCACCCCTGCCTGTCCAGTGCTTTATTATCGCAGCTATATTTTAAAGGTGAGCCCTAATAGTATCTGTCTGGTTTTCATGCTTGTAGGACTTGTCGGAGCGCCTAACAAGGGCAAGAGCACGCTGTTCTCGGCATTTACCTTTGCCGATGCCCAGATAGCAGACTATGCGTTCACCACCATAAAGCCTAATCTTGGGGTTGCATACATGGGCAGGAGATGCCCGGATGCCGGGCTTGGGATCAAATGCAATCCGAGGAACTCGGCATGCATAAACGGCATAAGGCAGATACCTGTCAACATCATTGATGTTGCCGGTCTTGTTCCAGGCGCGCATCTTGGGAAGGGGATGGGCAACCAGTTCCTAAACGACCTTATAGGCGCCGATGCGCTTATACAGGTTGTCGACGCAAGCGGCAGGACCGATGTCAATGGGAACAAGTCCGAATTCAGCGACCCTGCCATAGAGGTGCAGATGGTGCAAGACGAGATAGCGCAGTGGCTTACCGACATAATATCAAAGCATATGCCAAAACTGTCGAAAAGAACGGATGGGGATGCTGCATTGTGCGAGCTGCTGTCAGGCATGCGGGCAAGCGGGCAGCAGATAAAGGAGGCTGCAGACAGGAGCTATCTGTCTTTGTCTGCAATATCCTGGGACAGGGATGCCACAAAACGGTTCGCCACAGAGCTTCTCAGGATAAACAAGCCTCTTGTTGTGGCGGCCAATAAGATGGATCAGGCCGGAGCAAATGCCCTAGAAAACCTGCGCGGCAGGCTAGGCCCAGTGCAGGTGTTCGGCTGCTGCGCTGCAATAGAGCTTGCCCTTTCCAGGGCGGCAAAGAAAGGCATCATCGAATACGCGCCTGGGTCAGCTGATTTTGCAATTATCAAGGAAGTCGGCGCAGAGCAATCCAAAGCGCTGGAGTACATGAGGGATTACATACAAAAACACGGCGGCACAGGGGTAGGGCGGCTTCTCGAGGAGATTGCGTTCTCTTCAATGGGCAAGGTAGTTGTCTATCCCGTAGAAGACGAAGCCCACTACACAGACCACTCCGGCAACGTGCTGCCGGACTCAATTCTTATGGACAGGGGCTCCACTGCATATGACCTGGCTGCCAGGATACATTCGGACATTGCAAAGGGGATGAAGTATGCTGTGGACGCGCGCACAAAGATGCGGCTGCAGAAGAATCACCTTCTTAAAGATGGTGACATAATAAAGATAGTCAGCGTGAAATGATGGGGGGAGGTAGGGATGAAAGCACTTGTGGTAAAGAACATATCAAGGGAAGGGCCCGGAGCCATAGCTTCAGTTCTGCGCAAGCATCGCATAAGATTCGACGTAGTGGATCTGGCAAGGGGCAGTCCACTTCCGGATCCCATCGGATATGATGCAGTATATGTGATGGGCGGCCCAAGCAGCGCAAATGATGGCACTGCCCTAATCGGCGCAGAGCGCGAATTCGTGAAGAAGACCGCAGATCTTGGTATCCCATACCTTGGAACATGCCTGGGTGCCCAGATACTTGTAGTATCCTGCGGCGGATCAGTTGTCAGTGCCAAAGAAAGTGAGATAGGGTGGAGGAACCCTGCAAACGGCGAACCCTTTGAGATGGTGCTTAATGGAAACGGAAAACAGGATCCCCTTTTCGAGGGCATGGGCAACAGGCTAAGGGTATTCCATCTGCACGGCGAGATGTTCGTTCCTGCACCACGCATGCGCCTGCTTGCAACTGGCTCTGTGTGCCATAACCAGGCTGTTAAGGTTGGCAAGAACGCATACGGGATACAGGGCCATCTAGAGCTTACGGACGGGATGTTTGGCAGGTGGCTTAGGGAGGATACTGATCTAAGGAAGCTCGACGCATCAGCGCTGCGTGCAGATTATAAAGCGGCAAAAGAAGAATACAGGGCCGTTGGAGCCAGGCTGTTTGCCAACTTCCTAAGGATAGCTGGATTCGTAGAATGAGTCAGCTGTCCACGCGCCGCGAGTGCGAGAGCACGGCAAATGCCTCAAGAGAAAGAAGCATGACTATAGCAGGCAGCAGTACGCTGTTCTGTATTACTCCTGACAAGGACGGCGTTTGAGGAGTTATATAAGCCAGGGCTATATACACAACAGCTATTATCATGGCGTACACCACTACTGCATAGATGCCGTTTAGCAAGCCGCTCCTTACCGCCGAGGCCATGCTAAACGACCTGGATCCGACTTCAGCTCCTATTATGGCGCCAACTACCAGCGGCAGCACCAGTATGCCTGGCATCGTAAGCAGGAAATCAGGGAACAGGCTCAATAGCCGGTATATCCCGTTGCCATGCGGCACAAGTGACGTGCTTTGTAGCACATACCTGCTTGCAACTGCAAGCAGGAGCAGCAGTATCCAAAGCGACATCGGTTCGCCGATGTTTACGCTCCCTTTGGCCCTTCTGTCTGTGCTCACCCTGCGCTCCGCGCGGCTCCTTGGTCCATCTTCGCTTTCCTCATCTGTTCCATAATCCCCTTCTGCATATGCTTTCCGCTTCCCTGCCTTGTCCTTCATGTTATGAAAATCGGCTCGAAAGCTTAAATAGGATGCAGTTGCAAATAGATGCGATAACGATGCAGCTATCAACGCCGCAAAACAGCGCCGGGGTGCTCAGCTTCTATGATGCTCCGGAGAAAGGGCCCTCAATAAATCCAAGGATAATCCTTGCATTGGTGGCAATCTTCGCAATTGTAATACTTATATTCGACCATGCTTCCCTGCTCTGATTATGCAAGCGTGAACATGTCTCTACGTCTTTCCATGACGTCTCCGCTCTCAGCAAGAAGGTATAGCACTGCCCTGGCTCCGTTCTCGTCCATTCCAAGCTCTCTTGAAAGGTCCGCCACCCTGTAATCCTTCTCCCTGAGCTTCTTCAGCATGGCGCTTCCGTGCCTGTCGAAATATCCGCGCATCACTATGTAGAACTCCCTGTCCTTGCTAAACGACCTAGTCCCAAGAACCTGTCCGGTCCTTATGCTGTGCTCCAAAAGCAGCGACACCCTGCTTGCTTCGGCTTCGGTTGGGAGTACAACAAAGCCCTCGCGCTCAAGCGACGAGACATCCTCATCCTGCCCCTTTTGCTGCTGCCTTGCCGCTGCAGTAACGCCGGCCTTGAACGACGGCTTGAACGGCGCGCCTGCCTGCTGTGCAGAGGCCTGCACCGGCCTTTTTCTCATGAGGTACCTGTCATAGACCTGCTTCGATATGCTGTAAAGCTCCTTGTTCCCCTTCCTGAACTTGCCGACAAATCCGGAAAGGACCATCATCTGCAGCACCCTGCGCTCCTGTTCGCTAAGCAGCCTGTTCACATTATCCACTGTCCTATCATCGTATCTTAGCGTATCCATCTTCTTCAGAACCTCTACATCCTGCCCAGTAACCTGCAGCTGCATTCTTTGCTCCGGCCTTGCTTCTACCTGCGCCGCCTGTTCACCTCCAAGCATCATTGCAACGTCAGAGTTCTTTGCAAATATGAACGAGCCTCCCTTACCCCTAAAGAAACTCACTTCATCGCCCTCCTTCAGTTCAAGCCCGTTAACCACGTCAGGGGGGAGATACACTACCAGCCTGCCTTTTTGCGATTTGACTATCCTTGCCACTACCACACACCTCCATTTTTATTAAACATTGGATAGTATAACTGTGAGAGCAAATATAATAAAACGGCGTGTTTCATGCCCCTAAAAGCCAGCAAGCAGATATATGACAATGTCCACGGGTACATAGGCCTAACCGACGTAGAGCTGGGCGTAGTTGATGCTCCAATATTCCAGAGGCTAAGGGGCATAACGCAGCTGGGTCCTGCAAGTCTTGTGTATCCGGGAGCAACTCACACGCGCTTTGAGCACTGCCTTGGCACTATGTTCATGATGGACCAGTTCCTGCAGCATGTACGCAGCATGGGCGAACCGATCACCGAGGACCCCGATGTGATCCAGAAGATGAGGCTTGCAGCGCTTTTGCACGATATAGGCCATTATCCCATGTCGCATACGTTCGAGAATGTCATAACACGCAGGATGCATGGCAGCGGACATGAAAAAGCCGGAGAGATCTTCGCAAGGCGGTTCCTTGGCGATGCGCTTTCCAGCTACGATGTGCGCGATATAACCGGCATAGCAGGCGGCAATGACAAAAGTGCCCTTGGAATGCTGCTCTCGTCGGCATTCGATGCAGACAAGTCCGACTACCTGCTGCGCGATTCGTACCACACCGGAGTGGGATACGGCAAGGTGGGCATCCAAAGGCTCATGCGCTCTGCGTCCTTCGAGGATGGCAGGATAATATTTGACAAGGACGAAGAAGTTGTCGAGAGCTACCTGCTGGGCAGGTACCACATGTACCGGTCAGTGTACCACCACAAGACAGTGGTGGCTTTCTACACTATGATGAGCAGGATATTCGAGCTGCTGGTAGCCGAGGGCAGGATAAAGCACCCCAACGATGTTGTCGGCTCCCAGGATGAAGACGAGATAACCGCATATGACGATCACATGCTATACCACGCGCTGCGTGAATACGCTGGAGATGGAAAAGACGCTTTCCTAAAGGAGCTGGTGCGCATGCTTCTTGCCAGAAAGCCGCTGTACGCAGCGTTCATAAACCCACTCCCAGAGCAGAGCGAGAGATCTTCAGCCAACCTTATGATAAGGTCCATGCAGTATGACGACAGAAAGACTGAGGAGTTTGCGCGCAAAGCCGGCATCCCGGCAAAGTGGGCATTCCCCGAGTACCTGAGGGATCTGGGCCTTGTAGATGACAAGACTCCTATACTGATAAAGGGCAAGGGCGCTGCAAAGAGCGTTCTAAAGAGCCATGGGCTCATAATGCATCTTGTTGGGAGCAAGAGACTTTATGATGCAAGGATATATGTGCACCCAAAATACAAGGCCAGGGTAGCAACATACATGAGGAAGATATCATGAACTCTCCAAGCCTGAACGCAAAGAAGATATTTGCAGATATGCTCTGTGGCGCCATAGCCGAACTGTATGGGGACTGCGGGGTAGACTCGGACCAGGTGCTTGCATCCATAACTGTCCCCAAGAAGGAATTCGGAGACCTCAGCAGTTCAGTCGCACTCAGGCTTGCAAGGATTGCAAAGAAGAGTCCTGCGAACGTAGCCGATGACATCATAAAGGCGGCCAAGAAAGGCGGCAGCCTCATAACCGGGCTTACCAGTTCCGCGGGATACATAAACGCCTCGCTAGATCCATGCGAATACGCCCGCACTGTTATCGGATCAGTATCACTTGCCGTAGAGGAATACTGCAGCAGCGGCATAGGCAAAGGCACAAAGATCATCGTAGAGTATCCCAGCTTGAATCCGAACAAGCCATATGTGGTCAGCCACCTAAGGAACGCGCTGCTTGGCGACAGCATGTCCAACATACTCCAGGCATGCTCATACACCGTGGAGCGCGAGGACTACATAGACAACCTCGGGCTGCAGATGGCAGAGACGCTATGGGGCTGGAAGAACATCTCCAGCAGCCCTGACAAGAAGTTCGACCAGTGGCTTGGCGAGCAATACGTGCTGGTTAATCAGAGGCTGGAGCAGGGAGGGGAGCAGATGAAAGGGCAGATAAGGTCCCTGCTTAAGACAATAGAAGACACAAACACCAGCGATTCCAGGCTGCTTAGGGAGATAGCGCAAAGATGCCTTGAGGCCCAGCGCGAGACCCTGTTCCGCTATGGCATATTCCACGACGTTCTTGTATGGGAGAGCGACATAATACGTGCAAGGCTTCTTGAGAAAGCCATCGAGCTTGGCATGTCCAAGGGCATATTCGAAAAACCCTCCCAGGGAAAGTACGCAGGATGCGTTGTCGTAAAGCTGGACCGGATAACAAAATTTGCAAAGGAGCTTGAAGGCAGCAGGGAAGATTCGAAAGTCATGATCCGCAGCAACGGCGCAGCCACTTACATAGCCAAAGATTTCGCCTTCCATCTGTGGAAATTCGGGCTGCTTGGCGAAAGCTTCACTTACGAGCAGTTCATGCAACAGCCAAACGGGAAGCAGCTTCTAACCACAGCTCCGCAGGGGAAGCCGATGGGATTTGGCAACGTAAAGAAAGTCGTGAATGTGATAGCAGAGCACCAGGCATACGAGCAGCTTATCATAAAGGTCCTTTTCAACCTTCTGGGCAGGGATGACATAGCAGAAAATCTAATCCATCTCTCGTACGGCATGGTGGGCCTTGAGGGCATAAAGCTTAGTACGCGCAAGGGTACGTGGAGGGGCAGGGAGAGGGACTACACTGCCGACGTGCTTTTGGACGAGGCAAGGGCAAAGGCCCTTGAGGTCACCAAAAGCAGCAAGAAGCTCTCGGACCCGGGCAATGCTCCTGCCATATCGGAGGCCATAGGCCTATCTGCAATAAGGTTCGAGTTCCTCAGGGTATCTCCGCAGAAAACCATAGAGTTTTCATGGGACAAGGCCCTGACGTTTGAAGGAAGCAGCGGCCCGTACTGCCTGTACAGCTATGCAAGAGCCATGCGCATACTAAAGAAGGCAGGCTACAAGAAGGCCGGCCTTGACGACCAAGCGTATCTTGCGCTCACCAAAGGCAGTGACTTCGAGCTGATAAAGCTTATAGGATCTGCGCAGGAGCACGTGGAGAAGGCAGCTTCACAGTACAGCCCAAATGTAATAGCCGATTATGTATCAGACCTAACTGCATTATTCAGCACATTCTACGAGAGCATGCCTGTTATAGGCAGCGAGGCGCAGCCATTGCGGCTGGCTCTGGTCGATGCCTATGCAATAACTCTGCGCAGCATGCTTGGCCTTCTTGGCATAAGAACGGTGGACGAGATGTAAACTGCCCGCCAATGAGGGGCGCGGGCTTTGCATAAGCGGGCGGGGGATGTTGCACAAAAGCAATTAATCCAACAACATTGCCAAGATCAGGTGACCTGGGCCAGCTTACTTATCTTGCCAGCATCATCTTAAGTATGGCCATGCGCACAGGAACCCCGTATCCGGCCTGCCTGAAGTATACTGCATTCTTCATCCCGTCTATCTCGGTCGATATTTCGCCAAGCCTTGGCAGGGGACTCATTATTATAGGGTCGCGCGTAGCCCTGTCCATGAATTTCTTGTCTATTGTGTAGAAGTTGGACGCATGTCTTTTGTATTCCTCCACATCGGCGAACCTCTCCTTCTGTATGCGCGGTATGTAGACTACATCCGCGTCAAGGGCGTCGTCAAGCGACTCCGATGTCTCTACTCCTATCCCGTATCTCTCAGAAAGCTCCCTGAGCACCTCGCCTGGCATCTGCAGCTGCCTTGGGCCTATGAATGTGAGGTTATTGCCGAACATCGCAAGAGCGTATGCAAATGATCTTATGGTCCTCGCATTCTTCAAATCCCCAACAAGCGCTACATTAAGTTTTTCCAGCCTTCCCTTCTCTGCCTTCACGGTAAACATGTCATATAAGGCCTGGGTGGGATGCTGCCCTGCGCCGTCTCCCGCATTCACCACTGGAACCCTGGAATGCATTGCGGCTTCATCGGCAGATCCTATTTTCGGGTGCCTTATCACTATTATGTCGGCATAGTTCGAAACCACTTCGACTGTGTCTGCAAGGCTCTCGCCCTTCACGCTTGAGGTAGTGTTTGCGTCCGCAAAGCCTATCACTCCGCCGCCAAGTCTTTGCATCGAACTCTCGAAGCTTAGCCTTGTTCTTGTGCTTGGTTCAAAGAACAGCGTTGCCATTATCCTGTTGCGCAGGGGCTGCTCCACCTTGCCATCATCAAGCATGAGCTTCATAGACTCCGCTTCACCAAGAATGCGCTCAATGTCGCTCCTTGACAACTGCCTTATCGATAACAGGCTTTTTCCAAAAAGAGGGTTATTCGCGCCATCATGCTCCTGTGAACCTGGCATGCATATCAATTCTATTCAACCTTAGCCATTATAAATAGATCTGTCCGGCAGGTGCTTTGGGATGCGCAGGATGCATCAGAATGTCTCTGGTTTAGGCCAGTTCAATGCAGTTGCTGCAATTTCCTGCCTGGTGTCAGTCAACGAGCTCATCCTGCTGTATGCAGAGAACATCACGGTTATGACTAGTAGCATTCCTGAAGGCAGGAAGTAGTATACGCTTGTGGCGAGGTACTCGTACACAATAAGGAACAGCGACGCAAATACTATGCTGAATGCGAATGTGAACATCAGTGTTGATTTCCTGGTAACTGCAAGCGCAGCCAGCAGCCCGAATACTATTATGAATGCATTTGCCAGCGGTGGGTAGTATAGCTGGTTTATGCTGGTTATAAAGCTCACTACGCCCTGCTTTAGCGCGCTTGAGACAACAAATTCTATCTGGGGGTAAGTGAACACTCCAAGGACTGCAGAGTTCACCAGCAGAAGGACAGACGCCACTACAGAGAAGGTATTGACTCCAGCGCTGCTACTGCGCTTTACTGGCCCTTCTTTGTTCATGACTGCATCTATGTCGCTTAGGCAGTAGTACATTCCGTCATGCTCCATTATCTCGGCATAGCAGAACGGAAGCTTGCAGATGTCGCATGTTGCATATGCCCTGCGCCATGGGTGGTTGACGCAGAATCCCTCAGCGGATTTTTGCTCTGTCTCGGCAATCTCCCTCTTCTGCTGCACCTTGGCCGGCTGCACTGCATTCTCCTTTGGTACAGCAATCTGCTTTTGCTGCGGCTCTGCCTGCTGCTTTGGCTTGGCCTTGATGGCCGGGCTCTGCATTCCCCTGTACTTGAATATCAGGAGGTCAAGATTGTTGTCCTGATCACCCAACCTAACACCCCATCACCTTATTATCTGTCGAATCGCGCTGCCAATCTCGCCGCCCTCTCTGCCTTCTTCTGGAATATGCCCTTGTGCTTTGCACAGCTTATGCAGTAGTATACCTGCCTTCGAGTCATGAACTTTATGTCCTTGTTGTTCATGTCTGTGCCATACCTTATCATCCTTTCATCTTCTACTGCTTTGTTCCTTGGCACGCTCCTGCCGCAGTTGTCGCACCTTACGAGCGGTTCTCTTCCTCTCAATAAAACACCGTTGGTCAGTATACAGGATAATCCTTCTGATATTTAAATATGATACAGTCTATAGTGTAAGTACATATCAGGTGCTTGAAATAAGGATTCTGGTCGTAAGCAACGTTCCTGGAGCAGGCGATAGCGCAGTCTCGTCTCTTGAAGTGGACGGCGCCACAATAGTCGCGAAGGAGACTGGCCATGATGCAAGAGCCCTAGCCAAATACTCTGGCGATTTCTTCGCCTCAGGCAATTACGATGCAATGGTGGTGATATCGGACAATCCTACTGCCACGGACGTTGCGCTAAGGAGGCACGAAGGCATAGTTGCCACGGTGTGCAGAGACATTGACGATGCCAGAAGCGCCAGAGAAAACGACGCAAACACCATAGTTCTCAAAGCTGGCGATAGCACGCCAGCGGGCGACATAATAGGCGCTTTCATGAAAGGCGGCGGCTTCAGGCCCAGGCTGAGAGTGCCGGCGGTATCAAAAGCCCCGATGCAGCACAGCGATCCTGCTGCGGAGCAGCCGCAGCATCATGTGCATGCGCAGCAAGATACTGTCAGGAAGATAGCATTCAGGCCAAAGGACGAGCCTGTGGCGCAGCAGGAGCCTTACGAAGAACCACAGATGCCAAAAAGGCCAGGTGTCGGCGGATGGCTAAAGGACGCGCTTGGAATAGTGGACGTGGAGAAGCCAAAAACAGACGCCAAGGACCACAGGGCGAGACAAAAACCTGATAAAACTTAAACAGGCGCTTACCATGAACCTAGAATGTTCAAACATAACACGCGAACTTCTTCCTGCAGTGCGCATATATGCAGCAGAGCAGCTAAGCAGCAGGTACGGGATGAAGCAGTCGGAAATAGCAAGAAGGCTTGGGATAGCGCAGGTGGCGGTCAGCAAGTACCTTAACGGGAAATATTCCGCCCACGTCAAGCAGATAAAGGAAAGAATCACTTCCAGCATGCTGGTCAACGAGACCGTGCGCAAGGTCGCATCCATGACCAATCAGGGTGCAATAGACGTGCTGATAAACGAGCTATGCACAAGGCTCGCATATGACGCTTAGGTGAATCTATGCCAGAGGAACTCGATCCATTCAGGATAGCACAGGAGCAGCTTGATCAGGCTGCAGACATAATGGGGCTGGACAAGACTGCGCACGCGATACTCAGGGAGCCAAGAAGGCAGGTGACCGTAAACATACCTGTCAAGATGCGTGATGGAAAGGTGAAGGTATTCACGGGCTTTAGGGTCATGTACAATGACGCAAGGGGTCCTGGAAAAGGCGGCATAAGGTTCCATCCGCAGGAGAATCTCGACACAGTCAAGGCGCTTTCTGCATGGATGACCTGGAAATGCTCTCTTGCAAACATCCCTTTCGGGGGGGCAAAGGGCGGAGTCATATGCGATCCTAAGTCCATGAATACCACCGAGCTTGAGAACCTGTCCAGGGGCTACATAAGGGCGATAGGCAGGCTTATAGGTCCAAGAGTAGATGTACCTGCTCCGGACGTATATACCAATCCGCAGATAATGGCATGGATGCTTGATGAATACGAGGAGATAGTGGGGCACGACGAGCCTGGCGTGATAACCGGGAAGCCTGTGGAGCTTGGGGGCAGCGCAGGAAGGTACGACTCCACGGCCATGGGCGGAATGTACGTGCTGAGGGAGGCAGCTAAAATGCGCAAGCTCAACCTAAAGAAATCCAGGATTGCCATACAGGGATTTGGCAACGCCGGAAGATTCGCCTTCGAGATAGCTCAGAAGCTTTCAGGGGCCAACGTGGTTGCAGTTACCGATTCAGAGGGCGGCGTCTATTCTCCAAAGGGCCTCGATTATGCCAAGCTCGGCAAGGCCAAGGACAACACCGGCAGCGTCAAGAACTACGACGGCAAGGGCACTCAAACCATAACAAACGAGGACCTGTTCGATCTTGACGTCGACGTAATAATACCTGCGGCAATAGAGAATGCCATAACCCGAAAGAATGCTGACAAAGTCAAGGCCAAGATAGTTCTCGAGCTTGCAAACGGGCCTGTGACTCCGGAGGCCGACAAGATTCTCTTCGAGAGGGGCATTCTGGACCTGCCCGATTTCCTGGTAAACTCCGGCGGCGTTATTGTGTCTTACTTTGAGTGGGTGCAGGACATAGACGGCTACTACTGGTCAGAGGGAGACGTCTACAAGAAGCTCGATACAATAATAACAAGGTCCTTTGGCGAGGTATTCAAGACTCAGGCGCAGTACAAGTCCAGGAGCAAGAGAATAAGCCCAAGGATGGCTGCATACATAGTTGCTGTGAACAGGGTCGCTACTGCGATGAAGGCGCGCGGCTGGTACTAGCCGCGCCCGCCTTACGCCACCACTATCCCCTATCTGCCCATCTGCGCGAGCATCTTCTCCACAGGCATTGTGTTCACTATCCTGCCAGCAGTCAGCCAGCCGCGCTTTGCCATGCTTACGCCATACTTCATGAAGTCCAGGTGGTCTGTTCTGTGCGCGTCTGTGTCTACCGAGAACATGATCTTGTAGCCCATGGCCTTTATTATATTCTCATCGTTGAGATCAAGCCTATCCGGATATGCGTCTATCTCAAGCACTACTCCGTTATCCTGCGCCGCCTGGAAGACTCTGTCCAGGTCCATCTCTATTGGCCTTCTCTGGTTTATGATCCTGTCAGTTGGATGTGCGAATACGCTCATATAACCGCTCTCCATTGCCGTTATGACTCGTTTAGTCATCTCCTCCTTTGGCATGTTAAGGCTCGTATGCACGCTGCACAGTGTGTAATCCATCTGCTCCATGGTCTTCCTCTCCAGGTCCAGGCTTCCATCCTTTAGTATGTCTATCTCCGAGCTTTTAAGTATCCTTATCCCTTCGATAAGCCCGTTAGCCCGGTCTATCTCCGCAAGATGCTTCAGCATCTTCTTGTCGTCAAGACCGTGGGCCTGGTACTCGCTCTTGCTGTGGTCGCTTATGCCTATATACTGCCTGCCGAGCTTCTTTGCATACTGCGCCATCTCAAGTACGCTATTCATGCCGTCCGTAGCTTTGGTGTGGGTATGCAGATCGCCTTTTATATCGCCCGTCTGCACTACTTTGGGTATTGCGTGTTTGAGCGAGAGCTCAACCTCTCCCCGATCCTCGCGCATCTCAGGGTCCATCATCTGCATGCCCAGCTTCGCGTATATGTCTTCCTCCTCAGGTCCGCCCACGCTGCGCTTCCTGCCATCGAAGAGCCCATACTCGTTGAGCTTGTATCCGAGCCCTATGGCTATCTGCCTGACCTTGACATTGTGATCCTTGTTGCCTGTAAAGTACTGCAGAGCGGCGCCAAAACTCTCATCATTGACTATCCTGAAATCGCAGTTGAGGCCTATCCTAAGCCTCACGGTGGTCTTTGTAGGTCCGCTGAGCACAATGCTATCGACCTGCGGCATTGACGATATAAACTTGCTGACCTTGTCTGCATACTTTGACGCTATCAGTATGTCAAGGTCGCCAACAGTCTCGCGCATCCTCCTAGCGGATCCGGCTATGGCTATTTTGCCGACAAGGCCAGACTCCCTAAGCTTTGCCACCATGGCCTCAGCTTCAGGCAAGGCCTTTCCAAGAACCATGCGCCCATGCCCGGACTCCAATATGGCGATGCCCTTTGCGATCTCAAGCTCGCTCTTCTTTCCAAATCCCTCAAGACTACGTATTCTGTTGCTCTCGACGGCCTTCTTGAGATCAGCGAGGTCTCTAATCTTCAGTGCGCTGTAGAGCTTGAACACCCGCTTCGCCCCTAGCCCAGGTATCTTGGTAAGGGTATTGAAATCTACCGGGTATCTCTTCTTCAGGTCGTCATACTTGGCCATGTGCCCGGTCTCGACATACTCCTTTATCGCGCCTGCTATTCCCTTCCCAACGCCAGGCAGCTCCATAAGCGCAGCCACCCCGCCTTTGCTATATATGTCGCCAACATCCTGCTGCATGCTGCCTATGGTCATCGCAGCCTTCCTGTATGCCAGAACCTCGAATCTGCGCTCCGACTGCATGTCAAGCTCTAGCATTGCCGCTATCTCCTCAAGGAGTTCGGAGATCTTCGAGTTGTACATGATACTAAAGTGCCGCCAACAATAATAAATACTGGGTAAATATTAGGCCGTAACCTGCACAAGAAAGCAGCACACCGCTCGCAGGACTTTCCGCCACTAGCTCATCTAAGGCGCATTATGTCTCCCAGGGTCGCTGCAACGTGGTCTGGCCTTGCGCTCTTTAGCGTCTTATACGGGTCTACTCCATCCCTGACTACGCAGGAGGCTATGCCTGCGAATCTGGCTGCGAAAACATCAACTGCCATGTCTCCTATGTACACGCACCTGCCGCGTCGTACCCTGAACTTCTTAAGTATGGCATTCAATCCCGCCGGATTTGGCTTGAACATCTTTATCGAATCTGCGCTGAGCACGAGGTCTACGTACCTGGTTATGCCAAGCTTCCTTGTCTCGATCAGCAGCCTGTACCTGTTAGAGTCGCTGAATACGGCAATCTTCTTCCCTTTTTTTTTCAGTTCCATCAGCATCTCTATCGCGCCTGGTTTTAGCCTTGGCCTGTACAGCATAGAGTAAAGCGAGTATGCAAAGTCGTAGATTCTGTTCATGTCCTGCTGCGCCTTAAGCTCCGAGGCAGTCTCATACTTATACGAATCACTCCTCCTCTCTATGCGCGATACGTTGTAGCGTGGCTTTAGCAGCCTTGCGAACCTGACTATAGCCGTTGTTGTAGCAAGGGTGCCGTCCCAGTCGAATATGAACAGGTCATATCTGTCGGCCAGCATAAAGGTTATTAAGCGCTACCAACGCTTAAAATAGCATATGATGATAAGGGTGATCGCCGAGCCCATGCGATGACGATCGGTAGGCAGTCTGATTATCTATGCCAACACAACCACCACCCAAGAGAAGCACTGCGCTTGAGAGGCTCCACAAGAAGTCCATCTCTGCCAAGGACATAGCAAACCAGTTCTGGTGCGAGAAGCAGATGGAGCTAAATTACGCTACGCAGGCGGCGCCTACTGCGGCCATGAACAAGGGAAGCGCCATACACGCGCAGCTGCAGGAGCAGGTATACCGGCCGCTTTCAGTGGAGCCTGCGACTTGGCCGGACAGGATGTACAAGCAGGCCTACGAGAACATCCTGTCTCTTAACACTCTCGCGGAGAAGATGATGGCAAGAGAGATAAAGATATACGGTTCCATAAACGGCTACACTGTGGCAGGACAGATAGACGAACTGCGAATGGCAGGCGGGAAGGCAGTGATAGTGGAGAACAAGACGACGACGTCATCAAGCTTCAATCCCGAATATACAAAGCCTCACGTAGTGCAGATAATGCTGTACCGCAAGATGCTCCAGGAGCTAAGGGAAGGCTCGTACGGCTATGGCAACCTTGACGCGCTCTACAAGCTAAATACACTAAAGCTCTCTGCGGGCTTCGCCCAGGGCCTGCGCGAGATAGGCGTCAAAAGCGAGCTGATGACTGTAGTTGCAATATACTCCCGCATGTTCACCGCAATGTCATCGCTTCCCGAGCTTTCAGATTCTCTCATATTGCATTACGTGAACAGGAACACCGGCCAGCAGGCAGGCGAGCTTGGCGTTCAGTACAACGCCGATGAGCTCGGGTCCCAGCTCTCATACGCCATGGGGTACTGGAATGGGGAGCGCCAGGCAAGCCCTGTAGCGCAGAGCGAGAAGTGGAAATGCCGCATCTGCAGGTTCTACGGCAAGCAGTGCACAGCATGGTATCCGGGTGCTTGATTGATAAGCCCAAACGAGCTAAGCAAGCCCAATCTTCGCAAGGAGTTCGCGAAGAAGCCTGAGGAGTACTACAAGGTCGAGCTGTTCGAGAGGGAAGGCTTCACAAGGCACACCTGCAAGTTCTGCTCAAAGAACTTCTGGGCCACCAAAGAGACAGAATCATGCGGGGACAGCAGCCATACTGCCTACAGTTTCTTCAGGGATAGGCCAAGGCAGATAAAGTATGCCGATTTCTGGAGCGATTTTGCAGGATTCTTCAAGAAGAACGGCCATAAGGAGGTCAAGAGGTATCCAGTAGTAAGCAGGTGGAGGCAGGACCTATACTTCACCATAGCAAGCATACAGGACTTCCAGCGCATAGAGGGCGGCAAGATGAGCTTCGAGTACTCTTCAAATCCCCTTATCGTGCCGCAGATGTGCCTTAGGTTCAGCGATGTGCAGAACGTCGGGGTGACAGGCAGGCATTTCACAGGCTTTACCATGGGCGGCCAGCAGTCCTTCAACTATCCAAAGGAGGGGTACTGGAAGGACAGAACCATAGATCTCAACTTCGACTACCTAACGAAGGTGCTTGGGGTGAAGAAGGATGAGCTGATATACGGCGAGGATGTATGGGCCATGGGCGATTTCTCGGAGTTTGGGCCATCACTTGAGAGCTTTGCAAACGGCGCAGAGCTTGTCAACAGCGTGTTCACGCAGTTCGAATACAGCAACGGGAGGATAGGCGAGCTTGCCGGCAAGGTTGTTGACGTCGGGTGGGGATTCGAGAGGCTGATGTGGTTCTATTCGGGGTTCGACACCGCCTATGAAGCAGTATTCCACGACATACTGAAAAAGCTAGAGAGCAAGGCAGAGTTCAAGGCCGATAGCAGTCTGTTTCGCAAGTTCAGTGCGGTGTCAAGCGAGCTTGACGTGACCGAAAGCGGGGGCAGGGAGAGGGAGAACGCGCTGCTCAAAAAGGCAGGCATAACATCGGAGCAGTACGAGAAGAGCGTGAAGCCCCTGCAGGCACTATACGCGGTGCTCGACCATACCCGGACACTGCTATTCGCAATAACCGACGGCGCCTTGCCATCTAATATCGGCGGCGGCTATAACCTTAGGGTGATACTGCGCAGGTCTCTTGGCTTCATGGGCGAATACGGGTTCGGATTTACGCTTGACGAAGTGGCTGCTCTTGAGGCCGCAGAACTTAAAGGAATCTTCCCAGAACTCGGTGAGAGCCTGGATCTTTTCTCACGCGTAGTAGACATAGAAAAGAAAAGATATGCTAGGACAAGGGAGAACGCCAGCAGGGTCATAGATGGGGTTATATCAAGGAGCGCTAAGATAGATGCAAAGCAGCTAAGGACCCTATACGAAAGCAATGGGATAACCCCTGAACTCATCGAGGCCGAGGCTGCGAAGAAAAGGATATCTCTTGCCATGCCAAACAGCTCCTACGAGGATATCCTGAAGGGCGATTTTGTATCAAGGGAGAAGGCGGACAGGATAGATGTGGATGTTGCGGGCATACAAAAGACAGAGCAGCTCTACTACAAGCTTGCAGAGCAGTCCAGATCAACGGTCATAAGGTCAGAGAAGAACTACGTCATACTTGATCGCACACCTTTCTATCCTGAAGGAGGGGGGCAGGAGGCCGACCATGGCCACATTAACGGGATCAAGGTCATCGACGCGCAGAAGCTGGGCGATGTGATAGTTCACGTAATGGATGGCGATGTGGGCGGCAAGAAAGACTTCAAGGCCGGCGCAAAGGCCATGTGCGAAGTTGACAGCGACAGGAGAAGGAGGTTGATGGTGCACCATACCTCCGTGCATCTTATGAGCGCCGCCGCAAGGGCCGTACTTGGCAAGCATGCATGGCAGGAGGGGACTAGGAAATCGTACGAGAAGGCGCACATAGACATAGCGCACTACGACAAGCTTGGCGATGAGGATACTAAAAGGATGGAGGAGTTCATAAACGGCCACCTATTCGACGGCATAAAGGTTACTGTAAGGTACATGGACAGAAAAGATGCCGAGGGCAAGTATGGTTTCGAGATATACCAGGGCCATGGCGTGCCTGCACAGAGCATACGCATGGTACTGATAGACTCAAAGGACGGCAAGTTCATAGACGCAGAAGCCTGCGGGGGATTGCATGTGGCAGGGATGGAGCAGGCTATAGGCACTGTTAAGATAATAGGCACGGAGAGGATAAGCGATGGGGTTGACAGGATAGTTCTTGTGGCAGGCAATGCCGCAGTGGATTATTTCAACAGGACCCTGCACAAACTAGCTACAGCCGCACACAGGCTCAACTCCGATATGTTCAGCCTTGATGAGAAAGTAGCAATGCTGGATGAGGAGAACAGGAAGATGCGCAGACAGCTTCAGGAGCAAAGGGACGTCATGGCGGGGCAGATGGCAGAATCGATTGCAAGGTCAAATGAGGTCAACAAGGAGATAGATGCGCCCAAGGACATGCTAAGGTCCATAGCCACAAAGGCAGTTACGATAAATCCAAGATCCATAGTGCTGCTCAGGAACAGGCCAGGGGAGATCGTGTGCATAGCAGGCAGCAACTCCGGCGCAAACGCGCTCGAGTTCATCAAGAAGGCAATAGGCAGCAAAAAGTTCATCGGCGGCGGATCGCATAAGTTCGCCGAGGGAAAAATAGCATAAGGTGGTGCAATCGCGCGCGTTCATATGCTCTTCTTGCAAAAAACCGCAGGCCATACTGCTCGTCTGCGGCTGCGGAGTTGTTATATCGCCTCAAGCGCCTCCCATATGTTGTTGCGTTGAACACGCCTCAAAGGCAGTTGCATACGGAGGGATAAATAGCCTTACCAAATGCAGAAGCATTCATACTGGAAAAGACACGCACGAAATCGCAAGGCCTGCCAATGGGCATGGCGCACAAGCAAAGTGAACAAGATGTACGGCTGGCTCTACACGATAATAATATATCCGATAATATTCATCTTCCCTGCATACGCTGCGAACGGAGCACCAGTCATATTCGGCAAGGGCTCAAAACCCATAACCTCAGCCAGATTCAGGGGCAGGCCCGTACTGGGAAGCCACAAGACAAGAAGAGGGCTTGCTGCAGGAATACTCTGCGGCGTGCTGGCAGGATTTCTCGAGTCTCTTGCTCCCGGATTCGGGTTCATGCTTGCTGTGGGCATTCTTGAGTCCATCGGCACTCATGCTGGGGATCTGCTGGGCAGCTTCATAAAGAGGCAGATCCAGGTTAAGGAGGGCCATCCTGCCCCGCTGCTAGACCAATATCCGTTCCTCGTCCTTGCTCTTGCGTTCGCCCTGCCTCTAGTTTCCCACTTTCCAAGCATTTACGGGATAATATTCCTTTTTGCGCTTACCTGGGCCATGCACAGGCTTACAAACCTTGGCGCGCACAGGCTGAAGATAAAGGAAGTTCCCTGGTAGCGCTCAGAACAGTATCCAAAGCCATGGCAGCGCATTCAGTATTATAACTAGTATAACGAACGCAGTTATGTAGTTCACAAGCCTCTTGTTCTTTATGCTGGCATTGAATATCCTCCATCCGTCAAACGATGGCAGCGGAAGGTAGTTAACAAGGGCTATGAACAGGCTGAGCAGGAATGCGAGCGAGAAGAAAGTATATGCAAAGGATATTGCGCTGCCCATTACCCCTGCGCCAAGCAGCACGCCCTGGACCACGTACACTCCGACCTTACCCGTGCTGTTTGCAGTAAGGCTATAAGTCCCGTTACTTGTAACTACCGGTATAACGGCTCCTGCAGTATCGTTCCTTGCGGCTATCTTGAAATCCGATATGCTGTTTACCGCATAGCCGTCCCACTTGATTATGGCTGATCCTGGCTTCATCACGCTTGCAGCCGATCCTGGCACAGTGCCCTGTATGTAGACATAGCTGCTGTACAGGTGCGGCATTACATAGAGATAGAGCAGCAGCATAGGCACTGCCATTATCAGGGCTATTAGCATGTTTGCAGATACCCCTGCAACGGATATCCTGTTCTGCTCCTTCCTGCTGAGCCTGCCTATGCTCTTCTCTTCAGGCTCTACAAATGCGCCTATAGGTATTATGCCATACATTAGCAGCCCTGAGGAATTCACCCTGACCTTGGATATGCGCGCGAGTATTCCATGCGAGAATTCGTGGAATATTATCACCACTGCAAACGCGAGCAGACCGGCCGCAAGGGGTATCGTTATGCCTGGTATTATGGGGGCCACGCCAGGTATGCTGCTGCTAACTCCGGTGTAGTTAGGCGTACCAGTAGTTATTATTCCTGCCAGGGCTAGCACTATCCCATACACTACTGTCGCTGCGTTGTATGCCAGTGCAGCTATGACGTACAGCACGAACCCTCCGAATATGCTAAGCGCATAAATCACTATGCCCAGATAGCTTATGCCTCCTGCGCCTGCTGACGCACCGGATTGCACCCTGGAAGTTATCTGCGGCAGGTTTAGGAAAGAAAACGCCAGCAGAGACTGCGGTATAACGAAAAATAGCACGAACACAAGTGAGATTATCCCAAACACTATGGACTTCCTGCTTATGTCCTTCCTGAAGAAGACATAAGCCAGAATGCCAAAGCCCATCACCATTCCCCAGTCAGCAAGGGCGTTCCAAAAGCGTGGATGCTTCCTGGCAATCAAGTCCATTCTCTTAAGCCCAAGAAGACTCCTGACCATGTATATGCCTGCAGTGAGCCTAAGGAACCCGTTTATTCTTATGAGCATCTCGCCAACGACTACAAGCGAGACCAGAGCAAGTACTGCCCTGTAGATCACAGGCACGGCGCTCCAGTAGTACAGCTCCCTTATAATTACGACGAACAAGATGAAAAGAAGAATGGTCTGCGGCCACCTTATCCTGTTTATCTTAGCTTCGCCTGCCTTGCTTGCACTGGGGGCTCTCGTTGTCTTTGGCATCAGGTAGTTAATGCAACGAAAGTATAAATAAAGGTGAGCACAAAAATCCATTGTGCATACCGGGTAGGCATGCGTCTGGAGATTGCATGGAAGAATGCGAGGTCTGCGGCAGGAAGGCGCAGGAGCTGTATTTGGTCGACATCGAGGGAGCTCAGATGCGGGCCTGCAGGAGATGCTCCGTCGGCAAGCAGGTGCTGCAGACATTCGGAAAGGAGCAGCAGACAAGAATCCCTGTGCATTCGCGCGCCGAAGAGGAGAGCGATGAGATAATAGAGGACTACGGCCGCGTCATACGTGGCGCAAGGCAGGCACTGGGCCTGCCTGCCAGGGTTCTTGCTGAGAGGATAAACGAGAAGGAGAGCACCATTGTAAGGGTCGAGAGCGGCCATGCCCTTCCTGACGATCGGCTCGCCAGAAAGCTCGAGCATGCGCTTGGCATAAAGCTAATAATAAAAGAGGGCCGCAACCGGCAGCATTATTCGCAATCACGCCCGCAGGGAGTTACCCTTGGCGATGCTGCGATAATCCGCAAGGACCTGAGCGGGGATGATTGATTGGCAGTAGCGCTTGGGAAGCTTGTTGCTTCTGTGAAGGAACAGATAAGCCTGGGCGACGTGAGCGGAAAGACCATAGCCATAGATGCGTACAACACGATATACCAGTTCCTGTCGATAATAAGGCAGCCTGATGGCACGCCTCTCACAGATTCGAGGGGGCGGGTCACCAGCCACCTCTCAGGCCTGCTATACCGCACCATGAACCTGCTGGAGTATAGGATAACGCCAGTTTATGTGTTCGACGGGCTGCCGCCTCTTCTCAAGAGGCGCACTCTAGAGGCCAGGGCCAACAGGAGGGAGAGTGCTAGAAAGGAGTGGGAGGCGGCAAAGGCCGCAGGGCAGATGGAGCAGGCAAGGAGCCATGCAATGGCAAGTACACGCATAACAAAAGAGGTCACTGAGAGTGCAAAAGCGCTGCTTGGCATGATGGGTATACCTTGCATACAGGCTCCAAGCGAAGGCGAGGCCCAGGCGGCCGTCATGGCGAGCAAGGGCCTTGTGTACGCAAGCGCAAGCCAGGACTACGACTCATTCTTGTTCGGGGCGAACGTGGTTCTGCGCAACATGGCCACTAGCGGTAGGAGGAAACTGCCAGGAAAGAACGTGTATGTGGACATACAGCCAGAGCGCATAATGCTGGACAGCCTGCTTCAGGGCCTTGGGATAACGCGCAGGCAGCTAATAATGCTTGGCATGCTGATGGGCACAGATTTCAACACTGGCATAGACAAGGTGGGCCCAAAAACCGCGCTCAAGATAGTCAAGGAGAATCCTGACCTTGATGGCGTTGTAAGGTACGTGAAATCGAAGTACAATGCCGAGTTCGATTCAGATCCATGCGAGGTAGAGCAAATATTCATGAAGCCCGAATGCGATGACATAAGCGAGGAATCGTTCAGAAAGCTTGTGGCCGGGCAAAGACCTGACAAGGAAGCAATAACAAGGTTCATGTGCGATGAGCATGGCTTCTCTGTAGATCGGGTAACGAAGGTTGCAGACAAGCTCGAGGAAATACGCGGCGCGAAAGGCCAAAAAGGCATGGCTGCCTGGATGTGACGGCGCATCGGCCGCGCGCATGCGCAATCCAAATTCCCTTAATTTATGCCAAAGTCCTGCAGCAACATATAAAAGCTTGCTAACCTTGATATAAGCAGATAGGGATGTCAGAGAACTTCGACTCACTTGAATGGAAAGTGTTCAAGAGCCTTTCGGGAAAGCTTGGGAGCGTCCACACTGATGCGGAAATATATGCCTATATAGAGGCTGCGGTAAAGTCTATTGACCCTACTGCAGACAAGGATAAGGTAGACGCAATATTCGCCCATTCCCAAAAGTTCGATCCGGTAGACGGATACATACGCGATCCTGAGATAGAGGACATAATGATAAACAATACCGAGAACATATTCGTGTATCATGCATCTGACGGCAGCAAGAAGGCCCCTGAGCGGTTAAACTCCGTAGAGCAGCTAGATACTCTTGTCAGCAAGCTCAACATGTATTCCACAAGCAACGTGGCAAACGGCCACATCTACGATGTACACCTGCCAAACGGCTCAAGGTGCAACGTGGTCGATACTCCGATGGGGCCTGCCATAACCATAAGAAACCACAAGCCCATAGCCTACAGCATAATAGACCTTATAAACTTCGGGGAGCTCAGCTACAATCTGGCAGCAAGGTTCTGGCTGTACTCCGAAGGGCTCGGCATCGAGCCTGCGAACATGCTGCTTGGAGGCCTGCCAGGCAGCGGAAAGACTACTCTTTTAAATGCCATGTTCAGTTTCTACAGGCCCGAAGAGCGCATAATAGTTATAGAGGAGACATACGAGATAAACACCAAGACACAGGAGAACTGCATCAACCTTGAGACAAGCCCTGACATGTCGCTTCAGGACCTTCTGTCAAACGCACTGCGCATGCGCCCAGACATAATAATAATAGGGGAGGTCAGGGGCGTCGAGGCCAAGGACATGATGGCTGCGATGAGCATCGGCAAGTCCGTAATGAGCACGCTTCACGCATACAGCACAAGGGACATAATAAAAAGGATGGAACACGATCCCATGCGCATACCGCAGGACATGATATCGCTGGTCGATGCTCTTGTAGTGGTATCCCAGGTCCAAAAAGCAGGCAAGAAACACAGGACCGTGACGCAGGTATCGGAAATATCCGGGATGGAGACACAGGTGCTGCTTTCTGATCTATATAACTACGACTACAAGACGCAGAAATCTTCGGAGATGCTTCCAAGCGTTACTTACCGCGACACTCTTGCGAAGGCAAGCGGGCACTCGCCAACAGAGATAATAATGGAGGAGGAGAGGAGGGCAAAGATACTGGAGCGGCTAAACAAGACGGGCATACGCGATCTGCGCAGCATAAACGAATTCTGCAGGGACTACTACGACAATCCGGCCAAGGCACTGGCAAGGATAAATTCTGCGGATCTAGGCACCCTTGACTGATCCGGTGTGTTTAGACGCTGCGGCCTTTCTGCATGGCCATGCACACGCCGCACTTCCTGCCTATGCATGATGCATCAATTCCATATATCTGCACCCCAAGCTTCTTGATGCTGTGGACAAGGCCTATAAGCGCAACTCCTTTGCCTGTGAGCCTGTAGCCCGTATTTGGCGCCTTGGCAGCGCTCTTCTCAAGCATCTGCGCATCACATAGTTCCTTAAGCCCAATGCTAAGGTTCCTTGGCTGTATACGGCGTATCTGCTCCTGCATCTCATTAAAACGCATCTCCGATCCTTCGCGAGCGGGGAACAGCTCAATTATTGGGATTGTCCATTTGTTGCCTAACAGGTGTGCCAGCGACAACGTCTTACATGGCAATCCAGGCTTTTGCATAATCCATCATGCATCGTAAAACATAAGATGTTTGCTGCAGGCTTCCTGTACATGCCTGCGGGAGCCAAAGTACCGCAACGCGTAGAGGTTCCTAAAGCGGATAAAATCCCATAAAGCCATCACAGCGCAGGAGCAAGACCTTCAAAGAGGTAGCAAGATCCGTCCCAAAGTCCGAGGCGGCCAGGCACTTCAAGTTGGCTGATGGCTGGGACATGGGTGGCAGGGCGATCTATATCGCGTTGAAGTCCAAGGATTTCAAGAAGGCGCGTGCATTCATAAACACGGTTGCCAGGTGGCCCAGGCGAAGGGCCACTGCCCAGGCATATTCCTGCATTCGTGGAACATGGCCAGGCTGATCCTAGGTACCTCTGCGATGGCCATACTGCAAATCAACTACTTCATACTACCCTCAAGGATAAACGGGCTGTTGCCGTAAGTCCTCGGGCCGTGTGCGCCGGCTGTTGGGCGATGCGGATATTATTTATAAGCGTATGCACCATTCATCTCATGCTGATTGGTGAGGGCGCATGCGGGTAGCGTGGTTGCTGTTATTTCTGTCGTTCGCTACGCCAGCCTTTGCCATAACTGTGCCGCAGAATATTGTCGCATACCTGCCAATAACACTAACCAACTACCAGGATTCTGCAGTTGCGGCCAATACACCGATAGCTATAGGCGCAACTAATTCTTTCAACAGCAGCATCGTAGGCTTCAACGCCCTTGCATACCGGCAGTATGAGACGTGCAACATGGGCAACGCCGAGTTCTTCCTTGCCAACGGGACTGTCCTAAACAGCTGGATGGAAGGGGATGTGCAAGGAACCTCAAATGCCACGTGCACTTCAGATGCATCCTCCAATTCTCTTGTCGAAAGTGCAAATGTTCTTTACTGGGTAGACGTTCCTAATGGGTTCCTTGGCGCAAACACTGCAACTTTCACACAGAACACGTTATATCTGGGGTGGGCAGGCAATGTTGTAAGCACAGCCAACAATCTGCTTACAAATTCGATAGGCGCAGGCGAGGCCCCAGTCCTAAGTGCCGCCTATGGCGCATATGACAATGGCGCAAGCGTGTTCACACAGTACGGCGGCGGAGGGCCAGCAGGGTGGTCACAGTTTACTACCTTTGGTGGTACGTGGACAACTGCAAATGGGTATCTCCAGCAGACTTCAAGCAGTTCTGCTACCACATATGGTGCCGGTCCAGCAGCTTACATAGCGTCTGCGAATTATATAGCATCAGGCAACTATGTTATCGCGACTGCCTTCAATTACAGTGTCGCTACCTATCCAAGGGTTGGTCTTGTTGCAGTAGCCACGCCTGTGCCAGGGGATGTAAAGGCCTATCGTTTCATAGGGCAGTCATCCACCAACGGCGCCGGGTTTATCTCCTTCTTAAACGACAATCTAGTCTGGGTGTCAGGCGGCTCGTACTCCGGCGCCAGCGTAAACACACCATACACTCTGGTAATCTATGATAATAGCGGCACATGGTCTGGCAACCTCTACGCAGGCTACGGCGCTGAAACCGGTACACCGCTGACATCACTAAGTCCAACTCCATATAGCGCCGCCAATAATGGCGGAGTAACATCTGGATATGTTGGGGTAAGTGCATCGGTTTACAGTGGCTCAGTCACAATCCCAAATCCAGCTAACTTCCAGTGGTTCTATCTGCGCCAGCTTCCTCCAAACGGGATCATGCCAGGCTCTACGTTCGGCACGGTGGTTGCCAACCTCACGCCTCCGATACCTGTTCTCACGGTTGCAAATTCCATATCCTATGGCCACGGGATCGACGTGCTTATCGGATATCCATCGGACAATGCCCTCATAACAGCATCCTGCAGCAGTGGCGACATGTGCCAGATCTGGAAAACTGGGGGCGCATCCGCCATTGCATCTGGTGCGACTACCGTGTCAATTCCAATAAACAGCCTCTCCGCAGGCTACACGGGCATCTATGCCAATGACATAACCCATGCAGCAAACAGCGCCACGCAGTGGGTGAGGAGAATCAGCATCTTGCACTCTACTACCCTCACGTTTACGAACTCGCAGGGCTCTGCCGTGTCTGCAAACACCCAGCTGATGATAACCTTCAACGCGCTCAACTTTACAGGGTGGGAATCCAATTCGCTCAACAACACCGCAATAGCGTTCCAGAACGGAACAGTTGCATATTCGTGGATCGAGGGGAACGTGTACAACGGGCAGTCCGCGGCAAACACCCTCTATCAGGCGTCGAACGTTAGAATATGGCTCAGATCGCCAAATACGGACACGTTCCTTGCGGCGGACACGGGCGCTGCGACTTCAAATACGGTGATCATTGGCTTCGGTGCACCATCAAACAGCCTTCTTGACGGCAACTTCATCGGGGAGGCTCCCCAGCTCTCCCCAAGCTACGGAGAATATGATGATGGGGCGAACGTGTTTGGAGCATACATAGACGGAACTACTTCCCCCAATCTATTCACCACTTACGAAAGTGCTGTATCAGATACATCATTTAATGGGGAACCGGTGTTATCTTTTTACGGTACAAACGGATTTTGGAACTGGGCAGGATTTGCCAATCCATATTCAAACTTTATAGTTGATGGATACAGCTATACTACTCAAACCGGCGATATGGTGGGATACGCACTCGATTCATCGAATTCTGGAGGTGGCTATCTTAGTGGCGCTGGAACAGGTGCAGGCAACACATATATAAGTATAAACAAATTTACGTCTAATTCACCAGTTACTCTCGCCAGTACTGGCCCAGAAAATGTAGATTCATGGCAGTATACTGAGACAAGTTACGACAATGGCAAAATTACAGTTAGAGGAGGCGATGCCCCAGATATATTTCTTTATAATGTATCCGCGACAGACACCACATATACTGTAGGATATGTTGGCCTTGGCATGTCTGGCGAAGCCTCAGGCAACTACTACAGATATGTTTTTGTGCGTGCCTACCCTCCAAATGGAATCATGCCGCAAACAAGCTTCTTCCCTTCAAATTCGCCGCAACGACTATCCATCCCGACAATGGATCTGCTGTCGCCTTCTAATGCGGTCTCGGGCCAGAGCGTTACGTTTGCAGCCTACGAAACAGGCGGAGCCCCGCCGTACACCTACAATTTCATGGTATACAATTCGGTCACCGGCGCACTTGTGGCAAACATTCTCGGCGCATCGAACACCTTCTCCTATGCCATACCTGCAGATGGCAACTCCCTTGTAGCCAATGTCGTCGTAACTGACAGCGAGGGATATTACGCAAACTCCGTGCAGTCTGCAGCCATAACAGTCAGTTCATGCTCTCCGCCAGCCACGGTCCCTGCGAACGTGTTCTATTCAGCATGCATGGTTATTTCGAACACAAACCCGGTCCCTTATCCTGCGAACATGCAGATAATGCTGCCGATAAACAGCCTCAGTTATAGGCCATATGAGGCAGGCAGCCTTGGGAACATCGAGTTCTTCTACGGAAACGGGACTGTGATAAACTCGTGGATGGAGGGCAACGCGTTCAATGAAATCTCAGCCCCATCCAACACCCAAACCAATACAATATACTGGCTCCTCATCTCTGCTGCAAACGTTTTCCTGCCGGCCTACGGCGCGAACGAAGTATACATGGGATTCGCGCCGCTTTCGTATTCCCTGTTAAACCAATACAGCACCGGAGAGGCGCCGCAGCTCAGCTACTCATATGGGGAATATGATGACGGAGCCAATGTGTTCAGCTTCTATGACAATTTTGCAGGAAGCAGACTCAATTCATCCAAATGGTCAACAAATGGCACCGCTACACTGGCTGTAAATAACGGCTTATATATTTCAGGCAACTCTGATTATGTGTGGCTGTACGGGAAGATCCCTGTAAGTGCCCCAAGCATTGCCGATATATATGTGACTTCGTACACTTCCCACTACGCTCAGATAAGACTTGGCTTTAGTAGAACACAAGATACTAGTACAAACTACGACTTTGAAGCGTCACCTGTGTTCGGCAGCAGCGGCTCGGAAAAGCTGGAAAGTGCATATGGCGGGTTCGCCGTAACGTCGCAATATATAGCTAGTTGGCCATCATCGTTTATAGGGTCATCAGCATGGGGCGCAGCAGGCAATGAACTGATACAGGTAAATTATGGCTACGTGCTCACCGGTGCCAACACTGTTTATCCAATGCCGCCTAGCTATTATCCTGGGGCATGGTTTGTATACCGCACGGCAGGCCCCTATACCGAAAATTCTCAGTGGATACGCACACGAACTTTCCCTCCTGACGGTGTTATGCCATCGGTGGGCTATGCTGGCTTTCAGAACTACACGTCGCAGCCATCGGTCAGCATAGAAGCCACTCCATCACCATCGTCTATTGCTGCAGGTAACAGGATCATTTTCAATGCTCTTGTGACTTCGGGGGCAGCTCCATTTACGTACACCTTCCAGGTTTACAATACGGTGACGTTTGCGGCCATCAACTCGACTACCACTACTTCAAATAGCTTTACATTCGCCACTAATTCCAATCTACTAGGGAGCACCATTGCTGCCAACGTGTTTGTAGCTGATGTTTTGGGCCAGAGTTCAAATAGCCTATCAACAGGCTCGTTTACTATCACTGCTCCGCCAACTACCACTAGTGCCACCACTCCACCGACTTCTGCCAGCACAACCACTGTGGGCCAGGCAGGCTGCACAGGCGGCATATGTGGCTCAGGCGGCACGGGCGCATATGGGGCTTCCACTCCAACCACCCTTCCCACCACTTCCATAATAACTTCTTCTTCAATATCTGCATCAACCTCATCTGCAACATCGCTTAGCACCACAGTCTACACAACTACTACGGTCCCAATAACGGTAAAGCCCATTCCGGCTCCCTCCAATGCATTCACCGTGAGCACAAATTCATCCCTCGAATCCCCAGCAGTTGTGAACTTCACCTCTTCGAACGCTATCCTGCGGTTTTATTCCAATTCAACAAAATCGACTGGAATAAACGTATCCATAGAGAACATAAAAGGCGAGATACTCCTTCCTCCTGATGCATCCACTATACTTGCAATAAACATAACCTCTCATCAGAGACTCGCAATGATTTCAGAGACGCTGAAGTATCCTTGCAGCGAGAACGCAAGCTCCATAGCACCATACGAGCTCACTAACGGCACATGGCGAAAGATACCGGGTTATACTGCTGATCCTAGCTCATGCACAGTAACGTTCAGCACTCCAGGCAGCAGCGCAACAATAGCCCTTGTCTACGGCAACCTTGCACAAGCGCAGAACAGCCAGTACCTCTCATACGCAGCTATATTTGCTGCAGGAATTGTCGCCACTGTAATCGCATTTATGGTATACCGCATAGCTGCAAGGCGCGGCCGCCGTCGCGCCAGTTCCAATATGTAGGAAGATGGGACAGGCTAGGGCTAGCTAAAATAACCTGCCACTGGAGGCCATCAAAAATACCTGAAAAGGCGAAGTGCCTGGCAATGCTTTTATAAATGCAATGCAGATGAATATCATGCCCAAAGATAACTATTCCGTCAGAGTAACGAATGTCGGCAAGACGTACAGGTCGGAAGGCATCGAGGTGAGGGCTTTGCAGGACGTATCATTCACATTCAAGAAAGGCGACTTTGCTGCCATAGTAGGGCCGTCTGGCAGCGGCAAGTCCACGCTCATGAATATACTGGGCACAATAGACAAGCCCTCCCACGGCGAAGTATACATAGATGGCATTGCGACATCGCACATGGACGAGGCGCAGCTTGCCGATTTCAGGAACAAGAAACTGGGCTTTGTGTTCCAGGCCTTCAATCTCATAAACGGCCTTGATGCGCAGAAGAATGTGGAGCTGCCTCTTATTGTGGGCCCCGCTTCACACCAGGAAAGAAGGGAAAAGGCAGACAGGCTCCTCACGCAGCTGGGCCTTGGGCACAGGCTGCACCAAAAGCCAACTCAGCTAAGCGGCGGGGAGCAGCAGCGTGTAGCAATAGCCCGCGCCCTTGTCAACGAACCGGCGCTAATACTGGCAGATGAGCCTACTGGCAACCTTGACACCAAGTCCGGAGACGAGGTAGTGAAACTGCTGCGTAGCATATGCGATGACAATGGCGTGACAGTAGTGATGGTCACGCACAACCTTGACATAACAAGGAAATGTGACAAGATAATACACATAAGGGACGGCAGGATGCTTAAAGAAGAGGTTTTGAAATGAGAATAGCAACATTTGCGACAATAGCTGCAATTGCGATAATGTCCGTGGTATTTGCCGGAACCGCAGGCCCATCTCCAGTGCCAAGCCCGCCAGGATACACCATGAACACCTCTGCGCTTACTGTGTGCAGGGGCACAACAAACTACATACCGGTGTCTATTGCAAACCTGGGCAAGACAAGCGTTGCCAGCATGCAGAACGTACAGGTCGGCTTTGCAAACTCACAAAACATACACGGAACTACAATATCTGCAGGCACCCTAAATGCTGGCCAGACCAAGATGGTCGAAGTGCCGCTTTTCGTCAATGCTAATTCCTCAACCCTCATACAGACTGCGCTTACAATAAACTACTACTATTACTCCCTGTATACTGACAGCGAATCGCAGAATATCACTCTCGAGGCTCAGTCATGCCCACTGCCGCTATCGATAAAACTCTCTCCAACTATACTCAGCGCAGGAACGATACAAAACCTGACACTCACATTCACCAACTCAGGGTCATCGCCAATCAATTCAATAGTCACTTACCTGTCACTGCCAAGCTCTGATGCCGCTATCCTTACCAGCCAGCCAATAGAGATAAGCAGGATCGAACCGGACAGCACAGCAAGCGTAAATGCAAGTATTTTCGTATACACAAGCGCATCGCCTGCGTTTGGCATGAACGTGACAAGCAACTACTACGCCGGCAATTCCCTTGGCCAAAGCGCGCTTATGGTGGGTGCCCTTTCCACGGGCCTGATAAACATGACTTACTCTAGCGTTGCCATATCCCCATCAACGCCTTCTGCAGGCAGCGTCTTCTCCATATCATTCATACTTACGAATGTGGGCACTTCTTCTGCAGCTGCAGTCACAGCCACAGAGATGCCTCCCAGCGGTTTCTCCGCATTCAGCTCCAGTTCCACTTTTGTTGGGGACATAGCTGCAGACACACAGTCTCCTGTCACCCTGACCCTCACCGCAAACTCAACCATCAAGCCAGGGTCCTACACGATACCAATCAGCCTGGACTACCTAAACAGCCTAAGGCAGCCTGTAAGCAAAACCATATACGTGCCAGTGCAGATAGCATCCGCTTCTGCTCTGAACTCCACAGCGCTGCACCAGAACCGCGGCAGCGGAGCCGGACTGTTTGACCTTGTGCTGATACTTGTAATAATAGCGCTGGTAGTGCTGCTGTATATGGAGAGGAAGAAAACACGCAGGCATTTGAATGAACGCAGATGACATCTTCTGGCTGAGCTTCAAGGATCTCACCGAGAAGAAGATAAGGACGGCCCTTACCGTGGTAATGGTTGTAATAGGCGTAGCTTCGATAATAGCCCTGGTGTCGCAGACTGCCGGCATAAGTTCGGCTATACAATCCTCGCTCAACTCGCTTGGGCCCACATCAGTTCTTGTTACTACGACAAAGAGTACGGGCTTCACGGCCGCAGACGTGGCAGAGCTTTCCTCAATACCCAATGTAAGCAGCGTAACGCCTATTGTAGAGGGTTCAGGTACCCTGCTTTCGAACGGCCAGAACACGTCCGTCACGCTTATAGGTATAGCCCCACAGGATCTCGATTTGCTGCTTGGCAACAACGCCAGCCTTTACCAGGGCTCGATGTACCAGGATACCATAGCCCCTACCGTGGTCGCAGGGCATAGCGTTGCATTTCCATCATCCCTTGCAGGCCACCAGAACCTGTTCATAGGCCAGTCAGCCGTACTCGCAGTAGGCGGGCTGAGCACTGACGTCGTTACGGTTCCGATAGTGGGAATAATGCAGTCATATGGTAGCCTCATCCTTCCTGTTGATACCTCGCTTCTAATGTCTTCATCTGCTGCTGACGAGCTTCTGCACAGGTCATCGTATAACTTGATTCTGATGAAGGCCAAAAACACTAGCACAGTGGGTTATGTCGCCAACACGACAACCGCAATATACGGCAGCTCCGTCAGAGTCATAACAACGCAGCAGATAATGCAGACCGCAAATCAGATAATAGGGTCAATAAGCTCACTGCTCATAGTGATAGCAGGCATATCACTGCTCGTAGCAGCAGTTGGGATAATGAACATAATGCTAATAGCTGTTTACGAGCGCACCCACGAGATAGGCATACTCAAGTCGCTTGGTTTCAAGAGCCGGCACATACTAATGATCTTCATGGTCCAGGCGCTGATAATAGGGTTCATAGGCGGGATAGTGGGCATATTCCTTGGCGCAGGTGCATCATACGGCCTGGCATATGGCATATCACATGCATCCTCATCCTCCACATCAGGCGGCGCCGCGCATGGCGGTGCTGCTGTGCAGGGAAGTGACCGTGGCGCAGCAGGAGCAGCAGTATCCGGCTCAGGTTCATCCGGGTCATCCCTTTCATACTCTCCTGTGTTCAGCCCGTCCACGGTGGTATCTGCAGTGGTAGTGGCGATGATTGTAAGCCTAATAGCCGGAGTATACCCTGCATGGAGGGCATCAAAGCTGCAGCCTATAGAAGCCTTGCGTGAACTATGATGCCGGCAAAGAAGAAGGTTGTAGTAGGCGGCACGTTTGCATTTCTTCATGAGGGCCATAGGTGCCTACTGCGAAGGGCGTTCAGCATAGGCGACTACGTCTTGATAGGCCTTACTACGGACGCATATGTGGGCAAGCGCAAAGCTTATTCGCAGAGCTATGCAATAAGGAGACGGGCACTTAGGGATTTCGTAAGCAAGTTTGGCAAGAGGTATTCCATAGTACCTCTACGCAACAGATACGGTCCAACGCTATCTGCCGACTTCGACGCAATAGTGGTGAGCAAAGAGACCAAGCTTGTGGCCGAAAGGATAAACCTGATGAGGAGGAGAAGAGGTCGCAGGGCAATGCGCATAGTCGTAGTCCCATATGTCCGCGCATATGACGGCAAACCAATATCATCAAGAAGAATAGCGCGCGCTGAGATCGATGGCCATGGCAAAAGCGGCATGGCCGCCAATATTGGAATCACTCGCAAAAAACATCATGGATGATTCATGCTGCCATGTCCCATGTCCTGTCTGCTGTGCCTTCCTGCTGGGAAGGCGTAGCAGCTAACAAATACGCGCAGCACATGTGCATCCTGCTCAGGTTTAAATACCTTTTGCACAATATTCTATCGCTATTTCGTGGGATGCAGCGCAGCTCGCATCCTGTAAAGTTGATAGCTTGGCCGACTTAACCAACGATCTTAGACTTGCCGTTGACACGGGAAAGGTTAGCTTAGGCCACAGGGAGGTCATGAAGTCACTAAACTCCAATTCGGCCAAGGCCGTTGTCGTAGCTGAGAAGGGGAAGCGCAGCATGATTGACGACATAGCGCACGTATGCAAGGTTGCAGGCATAAGGCTTATAGCCTACAAAGGCGGATCAATGGAGCTTGGCACGGTGTGCGGCAAGCCATATTCGGTAAACAGCGCAGCCATAATGGATCCGGGCCATTCCAACATACTAAACGAACAGTATTAATATTGGTGAATAATTGCCCAAAGGAGAATTTGCAGCAAAGGAGCTCATAAGGAAGCGGAAGAGGTACAGGATGCTCAAGAAATGGTGGAAGAGGAAATATTTCAAGCTCAAGAAGAAGTACGATCCCGTGGGCACAGTCCCAATGGCAAAGGCCCTGGTGCTGCAGAAGTTCGTGCTGCAGCAAAAGCAGCCGCACTCAGGCCTCATAAAGTGCGTAAGAGTCCAGCTTGTCAAGAACGGCAAGATAGTTGGCGCATACGTCCCATACGACGGCACAATAAATTTCATAGAGGAGCACGACGAAGTCACAATACAGGGAATGGGCGGATCGCAAAGAGGCCAGATGGGCAGCATACCTGGCCTTAAGTACAGGGTGATAGCTGTTAACGGAACTGATATTTACCAGATAGTAAAGGGTAAGAAGGAGAAGCCCAAGAGGTAATGATTTATGGCAGAAGATACTGATGTTGCAAATGCAAAGAATGATGCCCCTGCTGCAATCGAGCAGAAAGCCGACATATTGTCTGAGGCTCAGCAGCAGGACAAGTCAAAACCAAAAAAGCCAGCTCCGCGCAAGACATCTGCGTCTGCAGGTGAGATGCCGATGCAGGAGCAGATGCTCTTTGGCAAATATCCTGTCAGCGGTTTTGCCGTAGAAGACCAGAGCCTGGTCTCATACATACGACTAAGCAAGAGGTCATACCCAAATATATTCGGCAGGAGGAAGCATCAGGCATACTACAATTCACACGTGGACATAGTGGAGAGGCTCATAGGCAAGCTGATGCGCGGCGGAACAGGACGCAAGGTGTCAGGAAAGGTAATACGCAGGAAGGGCGCGCTTCAGGGGAAGAAGCTCAAGGTCGTGCACGTTGTGGAGCAGGCATTCGAGATGATACAGAAGAGGACAGGGAAGAATCCTGTGCAGGTGCTTATAGAAGCGCTTCAGAACGCTGCTCCAATAGAAGATACGACCAGGGTCAGGTACGGTGGAATAAGCTACAACGTCGCAGTAGGCATAAGCTCGCAGCGCAGGCTTGACGTAGCGCTAAGGCACGTGGCACTTGCAGGGCTCATGAGCGCATTCAAGAACCGCAAGACGCTCTCGGAAGCTCTTGCCAATGAGATAATGCTTGCGGCATCAAACAGCCCTGACAGCTATGCTGTGAAGAAGAGGGTAGAAGCGGAGAGGATAGCAAAGAGGGCAAGATAATAATGGTAAGGAAGGAATTCGTTGCAGAGGAAGTCGCAAAGATAATGAGCGACACTGCCCATGTAAGGAACGTAGCCATAATCGCCCACGTGCACCACGGCAAGACAACGCTCACAGATTCTCTTCTTGCAAGGGCAGGCATAATCTCAAGGCAGGTTGCAGGCGATGCGCTATACACCAACTTCGAGGCAATAGAGAAGGACAGGCGCATGACAATCAAGTCAGCCAACATCTCCCTTGCCTTCCCATATAAGGAAAATGACTACATAATCAACCTGATAGACACTCCCGGCCACGTGGATTTCGGCGGCCACGTAACAAGATCCATGCGCGCAGTAGACGGCGTGGTTCTGGTTGTAGATCCTGTTGAAGGAGTCATGCCGCAGACCGAAACTGTGCTTAGGCAGGCGCTCAAGGAGAAGGCAAAACCAGTGCTGTTCGTGAACAAGACCGACAGGCTGCTCAACGAACTCAAGCTGACTCCGGAGCAGACGTTTGAGAGGCTCCTAAAGCTAATAGGCGAGATAAACAAGCTCATATCGCAGTATGCCCCGGAAGAGTTTGCCAAGAAATGGCAGCTTAGCGTTGAGGGCGGGGGAGTGGCGTTTGGTTCGGCATACAAGAAGTGGGCGATATCCACCCACATAATGAAGAAGTACAACGTCACATTCAAGGATATATTCGAGCTTACTGCAAAGAACGATGAGAAGAAGCTGCAGGAGGTAGCGCCTATAGACGAGGCCACTCTTGCCATGGTTATAGAGCACCTGCCAAATCCAAGCGAGGCGCAATCCTATCGTATCCCACACCTGTGGCATGGGGACATAAATAGCACTGCAGGCCAGTCAATGATCAATGTGGACAAGGACGCCAAAGTGAATATGGTCATGTTCGGGGTGTCATACGACCAGCATAGCGGGGAGATAGCCATAGGCAGGGTCTTCTCCGGCACTGTTCGCAAAGGCACGGAGCTCTTCCTTAGCGGCCAGCAGAACAAGCAGAGGGTGCAGCAGGTCAGCCTGTTCATGGGTCCTGACAGAGTCATAGTTGACTCGATTACAGCAGGCAACATAGCCGGCGTTGTCGGACTTGACAACGTGTCAATAGGCGATACGGCGAGCGAGGAAAACATAGAGCCATTCGAGCAGATAAGGCACTATTCAAAGCCAGTTGTCACAAAGGCCATAGAGGCAAAGGATACAAGGGACATGGCCAAACTGATCGAGGCGCTAAGGGAACTGTCAAAGGGCGATCAGACCATACTAGTGGAGCTTAACCAGGAGACAGGCGAGCACCTTGTGAGCGGAATGGGGGAGCTGCATCTTGAAGTCATAGAGACCAAGCTAAAGGACGAGTTCAAGATACCTGTCACTACCTCGGAGCCGATAGTCGTGTACAAGGAAACAGTGGAGAAAACAGCAATGGACGTAGAGGGCAAGAGCCCCAACAGGCACACAAAGTTCTACATAAACGTAGGCCCGCTAGAACCTGGCGTACTGGACCTGCTAGAGCAGGGAGCATACAAGGACGGCAAGCCAAAGGGCAAGGCCCACATAGAGGAGTTCATAAAGGCAGGAATGTCAAGGGACGAGGCCAAGGGCGTAGTTGACATATGCAACAGCAGCGTGCTCATAGATGCAACAAAGGGGGTGCAGTACCTTAACGAGGTCATGGAACTGCTTATAGAGGGATTCGAGGAAGCCATGAAGGACGGCCCCCTTGCAAGGGAGAAGTGCGTTGGCATAAAGGTTACCATAACTGACGCCAGCATACACGAAGATCCTGTCCACAGGGGCCCTGCGCAGGTAATACCTGCCATGCGCAGGCCGATCTATGCAGGCATGCTCTCCGCAGGCGTGGTGCTTCTTGAGCCCAAGCAGAAGTTCACTATAAACATACCGCAGGACTTCCTCTCTGACATAATAACGTTCATGCAGGGCAAGAGGGGCCAGATACTTGACGTACAGCAGGAGGGCGAGGCTGCGACTGTGATAGCCAAGGTGCCTGTGGCAGAGGTCATAAAGGGATTCTCAAACGAGATACGCAGTCTCACCCAGGGCAAGGCCATCTGGTATCCCGAGTATTCAGGCTACGAAAAGATGCCAAGGGATATGCAGGAAAAAATAGTAAGGGACATAAGGAAGCGCAAGGGCGTTCCAGAGGAGCCTCCAAAGCCAGAGCAGTTCCTGGACTAAAGGGCAGCGAAATGCCGGGCAAGCGCCTGCCGGCTGTGTGCCAAGAACGTTTATAAGCCTATCTGGCTAATAAGTATTCAAAGTTTTTAGCAAAGTTATTCGTAGCGCTAATGCAACTATTTGTTGCACCAATGAAACGAGGTGTAGAATATGGCAAACGTACCAAAAGAGGTGTCCGACAGGGCACTTGAAGCAGCTAAAATGGCAAAGCAGGGCGGCTCCGTCAAGAAAGGGGTCAATGAAGTCACAAAGAGTGTAGAGAGAAATCTCGCAACCCTTGTGCTTATCGCCGAGGATGTGGAACCGAAGGAAGTGGTAATGCACATACCAACGCTCTGCGAGCAGAAGAAGATACCGTTCGTATATGTGCCTACCAAGCAGGAGATAGGCAATGCAGTCGGCATAAACGTTCCATGCTCTGCAATAGCGATAGAGAAGGCCGGGCAGGGAGAGCAGATAGTCAAGGAGGTAATAGCAAAGGCAACTGGAAAGTCTGCCACTGAGCCTGCCTCAAAGCAGGCAAAACAGCCTGACGCAGCCAAGCCCAAGACAGAGAAGCCTAAGAAGGAGAAGACCGCAAAGCCTGCGACTGAGAAGCCTGCAGAGCCAAAGCCTGCCGAGCCTCCAAAGGAGGCCGCCTAATAGCAAATAAGTGAGCCAATGCCAGAAGACCAGAAGCCTGAAGGAAACGGATCCGCTGCAGCTCCAGCACCAGTCCAGGCCAAGGGCGATCAGGGCAAGGCAGGCAGCCCAGCGCAGCAATCGCATCAAGCCACCGAGAAGAAGTTCGAGGGATGGCTAACTGAAGTTGTCGATGTGTCTGTGCTTCGCACAGGCATATATGGCGAGATAAAGCAGGCAATGTGCAAGATACTGGAAGGCAAGGATAAGGGAAGGGTCATAAGGAGGAACGTGGCAGGGAAGATAAAGATCGGCGACATAATGAGGCTGCCTGACACCAGCAGGGAGGACAAGCCTATAAGGGCGAGATAATCATGAAATGCTCGTACTGCACAAGGGAGATAGAGAAGGGCACAGGCCTTACCTATGTTAGGCGCAATGGCACCATACGGTATTACTGCTCAAGCAGGTGCTACAGGCTAAATGTGGTTCTCAACAGAAGACCAAATCCAAAGGAAGTAAGCGAGAGGGCTGCAAGGACCTGATCGACCTGCGCTCTGCGTCTGCTTCAAAATCCAAGCCCCAAATCCGGTTGATTCGACGAAGCAAAAGTCCCAGGACAAGCTGCTCATACTGCATTTCGGTGAGCTGTGGCTTAGGGGAAGGAACAGGAGACAGTACATCAACGCACTCAAATCCAACATAATGCTGCAACTAAGCGGCGAGAAGTTCAGGTTACACGATGCGTATGACAGGCTGATAATAGAGCCCTCAGTAGGCGCGGACCTGGCATCCATTGAGGCAAAGGCATCAAGGATATTTGGTATAAGCGCATACGAAGTAGCCCACTCAACAAAGCCGGATCTCAGGCACATAACGGATCTCTCCTCCCGGCTGCTCAAGGCGAGCGGGATAAAGGCCCTGAGGATAAATTCGCACAGGTCCTACAAGCAGTTCAAGTTCGACTCTATGGACATAATACACAAGGTTGCAGAAAGGGCCAGCAGTCTTGGCATAGAACCCCGGGTCAAGGGTTTCGACGGCGAGATATTCATAAGCGTTACAAAGGAGAAGGCGTTTGTCTTCGTGAACAAGAGGAAAGGGGCCGGAGGGCTTCCTGTAGTGGCAAGTGGCAAGTGCATTGTCCTGCTCTCAGGCGGAATAGACTCTCCTGTAGCTGCCTGGTATGCCATGAAGAGGGGGCTCACTCCGGTATATATGCATGTGCACGGATTTGCGAGCAACAAGGAGGCCCAGGAGTCTAAGATACCGCGCATAATATCCATCCTATCCGGCTACTGGCCTGGGCAGAGAACCTACTACATTCCCTCGCATGTATTCCAGATGGCTGCAATAAAGGCAAAGGCTGGCAGATACGAGCTCGTGCTCATGAAATCATTCATGCTAAGGCTTGCCCGGCAGGTAGCTGGCAAGGAGGGAGCAGATTGCATAGTAACTGGCGAGAGCCTTGGGCAGGTTGCATCGCAGACTCTCTCAAACATAGCTGCAGAGGAGGATGCAATAGAAATGCCAATACTAAGGCCCCTGATAGGGTTTGACAAGCAGGAGATAATACGAAAGGCCGTAGAAATAGGCACGTACGAGCAGTCTATCCGGCCGTACAGGGATGTATGCTCGATAAATGCAAGGAACCCCGCAACGAGCTGCGGCGTCAAAGTGCTCAGGGGAATAGCAAAGGAGATGAAGCTGGACGCGGTCGTGAGGCAGTCACTTAAGAAGGCGCAGGTCCAGTGAGGCTGCCAATTCCGCAGAGTCAATTTTATATACTTATATCGCTGACGTATAACTATGAATCTTATAATGAAAGTCCTTGTTGTGGCTGTAGCTATAGTCGTGCTTCTGGTCATAGCAAGGTATGCGGTTGCAAGCGCCCCAAGGCACGTCAGCAGCCACCAGGCCGTTGACAACGTCACAAGCTACATAGATACGTCGTATCCCGGTGCCCTTGTAACGATAACCAGCGTCAACTCATCGCAGTATGCAGGCAGCTGGCATATAGTGGCATCAGTAGTGATAAACGCCACAAAGGCATGCCCTGCCTATTATGTTTACTCCTTTGACTATCCTCAGTACGGCTTCGTCTCAAGGCTAGAAAACAACTACACTGCAAACTGCATAATAAACGGGGAGCCAAGCAGCGGCAATTACATAATCACCTCCTATCCGATAGCGATGGCAAAGAGTTACGACTACAACATAAGCGCAGTCAGGGACTTCGTTGCACAGTACGGCTATTCAAATGTCAACGTATCCGCCAACTACTACGATGTCATATCCCTTGGCGGCAGTAATTACAGCCATATCTGGCTGGTTATGTATTCGAACCCACAGGCAGATCATTCCGTATATGTTGGCATATCCCAGCGCAACGGCACGCTCCTGTATGCGGCAAACGGCACAAGCTAGGCCTTCTCAAGTTGCATTACTACAAAGCGCTGCTCCTTGCCTCCCTTCACTATGTCCCTATAGCCGCAAGGGGCAAATCCATTCACCATGAAGAATTTTATCGCACCTTCATTTTCCTGGGCAACTTCGGCATCGAACCTGCGCATGCCTATGCTGCAGGCTCCATTAACGGCTGCATCAAGAATCCTGCTCCCCATGCGCCTATGCCTGTAGCTGCCCCTTACAAGTATGCCGACCACGCCACGCTCATGGGCTACTCTTGTTATCTCGCATTCGCCTGCTATGGTGCCCATGTCATCAACGACCATGTCCACCAGCATTCCAAGCCCGACGCCGCGCATCTTGTTATAGAACACCCTTCCTATCTCCTCGTCAGATGGCTCCTTCTCGAACCACATGGCAGAAGGATACTCGTTGTATACGTCGTGTATGAATTCGGTCAGCGCGCCAAGGTCCCCGCTTTCCAGTTCCCTTATGCGCAATGCAAACACCGGGTGATAAGTGGCAGCGAATCTTTTTTAAGCTTGCAATGCAATGGTATGGTGGTCTTTTCATGCCACTTTCAAGGCAGGCTGCCAAGAGGATACTAAAGGAGGCCGGTGCAGAAAGGGTAAGCGGGTCTGCGGCCAGGGAATTCAGCGAGAGGATAAACAAGATTGCATACGGCATCGCGAACAAGGCAGTAAAGCTTGCCCGGCATGCGAAGAGGAACACTGTCAAGAAGGAGGACGTGGAACTTGCCATATGACTGCATCAAAGCAGGGCAACAAGGGCAACGCCTCCAACCAGCTTGAGCAGTATGAATGTGCCTACCGCAGGCAGCCCGAAAAGTATCACTGCCACTATCTCCGCCATGCTGTACTGGAATGTTATCCCGAAAAAGTAGTTGAGCGCAAGAAGCACTATGAAACCTAGCACCGTGTTAAGCACAAGCCCTATGACAAGCTTCATCAAGCCCTTGCCAAGGAACTTAAGCACCAGGACCACCACAGCCACGCCAACTACGATGAGCACTATGGACACTATCGAATTCAGTGTCGGATCTGAGAAGAGCATAAAATGATTACTGTAAAAGTATTTATATCACTTTTTGCATAGTCCTATCGTGGTGTGCGGGTGGCTCACGGTCCATGTGACTGAGGAAGCTCTCCCCATGCAGAGTGCGTGTGGTGTAATGCCTGATTCGGAACAGAAACGATACTGCTGCGGCGCATAAAGCGATGACGCTACGAGCGCGCCGGTGCAGGTGAAACGGCCGATGCGCGCACAATGAGCATGCAAGGCCTAGAAGGCCGCTTAGTCAAATGCCACCTAAAACAGAAGGGGGGCTACGGCACACCACATTACTTCTTCTCGATAAACAGGGTGAATTCCTGCCTGTTTGCAGGAAGCACCCTCATTCTCCTGATCCTAAATCCAGCGGAGAACAGCTTCCTTGCCTTTCTGGCATGCCCTGGAAGGTACTTTGTTATGCATTTAATCGTGACTATTGCCAGCCCTCCGCTATCCAGGAACTGCGAGTATCTGCTCAGCGCTTTGTACGTTGAAGAGCAGTCGATGTTCATGTCGTCTGCCAGAAGGCTGACGCCTCTTACCTTAAGTCTTCCTGCAGCCTGTGCCGATCTTTCCTTCACGTGAAGTATGCCCCTTACCAGGTCCCCTGTGCCTATCCTGCCGCCTTTTGCCGTCTTTATTTTCACTCCGCACTCCCTTATTGCCTTGGCATCAAGCTTCCCATTGTCCACTGCTATAACGTCATATCCTCTCCTTGCCAGATAGCAGCTCCATCCTCCAGGCGCTGCCCCAAGATCAATCGCAACTCCGCTTACCCCATCTATGGCGAATTCATCGAATGCCTGTTCTATCTTGAGCTCGGATCTGCTTACAAGCCTCTGTGTGTGGTAATGCCTAAACGGGTTTACGAATGGCCTTGGCATATCTGCAACCTTCATGTGCCCGACATAGCACTTCATGTCAAGGAGAGCGAAGTAAACCAGCGTCACAGGCTCCTTCTCCATGTCTATTGCATATCCAAGCTTCTCAAGGCGTCTCCCCTCCCATACCTCAAGGTCCTTTGCAGAATAAACTGTTTTGCTGTTGAGATTGATGCACTCGAGTTTCATGTTACCTCCCTTGTCCACTGCAGCATCACAAAGCAGCCTTAGTATGGACTCGCGGTATGCGTCCTTGCTGACGCTGCCATTTACATATAGCGGCAAGACGAAGTAAACCAGCGCCAATCCTGCAGTTTTCACATGTGCATTCTTGCTGCGCGAGTCTATAACAAGAAAGTTGTTGAATTCCCCGACTATCTTGAATTTCATTATCTTGCGCAGTTCCTCTAAGGAGCTCTTGCGGAATATAGAAGAGACGAATGCCAGATAGAGCATCAGATAACCTGTGCAGGGGTTGGTGCACCATTTAAACTAACAACTGATTAAACTGTGACATCCTCCCACCCGTAAACGGAGTGGGCTTCCAATGGTGTTTTTTGATTGGTCATCTTGAAGCACCAAGTATAGTTCCTGATTCAGCGACACGGCTTTTCGCCGCACTTTCGTGCGGTGCATAGGCCATATCTCCAGAGGCGTGACT
>JAJZJQ010000021.1 GCA_021851065.1 Microcaldota archaeon | reverse complement strand
AAAGCGTCGGGAGAAGGCAAAGGAAAAGCTCAACGAAGCATATTCCAGATCAATACGGCAGAACGAAGATTACATGCACAAACTTTCCGATAACCTTGTAAGGAAATCGGGCTACAACCTCTTCATCGCCGAAGACCTCAGAATCCAGAACATGATGCAGAACCACCATCTTGCAAGAAGCATCGCCAATTGCGCATGGGGAGGCTTCAGAATGTTCACAGAATACAAATCACATGAGGAAGGAAAACATTTCATGCTTGTACCTGCGGAAAATTCAACGCAGGAATGTAGTGCTTGCGGCAACGTAAAGAAAGGGAAAGACAAACTTTCCCTAAAAGACAGGATTTACGACTGCCAACTCTGCGGCCTAACACTAGACCGGGACGTGAACGCTGCAAGAGTCATCCTGAAGAGGGGGCTCGCTACCTTCGGACTGGAGGGAAGCAATAACGCTCAGGGAGACGAGACCTCTGCGGTGCACGCAAGTGCGCCGAAAAGTTCCGTCTGGGAACTGAGAACCGATAAAACACCTCCAATGCAGGAGGGGAGGAATCTCCCATGAGCGCAGAGGAAGCCCACACCGTTTACGGGTGGGAGGATGTCACTATAGCCCCAGCCAGATTCGAACTGGCGTACACGGGTCCAAAGCCCGTGGTCCTTGGCCGCTAGACGATGGGGCTGCCGTAACCTTATTTACTGCTCCTTGTATATAATTTGCGCCTATTGCTCGCCAAGCGAGCGCAGCTGTCCTATTGTTCCGAAATCCAGAGTTTCCCCATCGCTTACGGCTATAGCACGCATACTATCTGCATTTATCATCGACCTGAATACTGGTGCCATCTCCCCTATATCCTCCATATTCACTCCAACGCCTTGTGCAAAATAGTTTAGTGCGGGAAGAACCACCACATTGGCACCTCCTCTGCTCTTTCCATATAAGAAGCAGTGCAGCTTCTCCCTTACTCCTATGTATGTCTGCAGCGTTATGGCAGGATGCACATGCCCCATAACCATGGCTCCGAAGCCTTTCGTCTGCGGCATGCCGTCTCCATGGAAGAAGAGTATGCCTTCAAGCAGCGCCTCGCTCTGGAAAATTTCTATTCCAAGCCCTGGCCTGATTCTGTCGACGAAATTATCATGATTCCCCTTTACAAGAGTTACTGCGTTTATCCCAAGCTCCAACCTCACGAAATCTACCAGATCCCTGAATTCATTATACTCCTCAAAGTGCACCTTCCCAAACTCATTCTTTATGTCACCTGCTATTATCATGCGCGTGGCAGAGGTTTTCTCTGAAGCTTGCTTAATCACCCTCTTTATCCTCTTCAGGTTAACTTTTGGCAGGAGATATCCCCTTTCCGCCATTACGCCTTCGTATCCAAGGTGCAGATCAGAGCATACTATCGCATCAAGCCTTCTGACGTACAGTATTGGGAGCCCGTCTACTATTTCAAGATCATTGTCCAGCTTCACTTGTTCATCTCCTTTATCTTTCTCAGAACCTGCCTATGCAGCTCTCTGAGGTGCTTTCTTCTGTCTGCCATCATTATTACATCAGATTCCCCGAAAGTTATCATAATATGCGAGAATGGGGAAGGAACGTTAGAATCTATGATCCTGTACTTCAGGGTCCCTTCCATAAGGTCAGCTATTACTCTCCTCGCGCGCGGCAGGTCCATGACATCCTCAAGTATCTCCCTATACGTCTCCTTCAATATTGGGAAATCTGGATCCATATCCTCAACTGCCTTAAGCAGGATCTGGGCGCTGACCTGCTGTTTCCTTACGCTTATCTTGTAGCCTTTGTAGTTCCTGAGTATCATAAACGACCTTGCTGCGCAGTACCTGAACCTTCTTTTCATCATCTCCGTTCTCTTTATATTGCGCTTTAATAGATCCTCAACATCGGTGTTACTAAGGTCTGCCATGAGCCTCTCTATGTCTCCTCTCCTAAGTTCGAAATCAGCTCCTGTTACAAGCACAAATCCATTGTCGCTTATGTTCACTGCAACGTCAACATCATACTTATCTGCGACCATTATGGCAAATATTCTGGATAGCGCATCGTTTATCCTCCTTCCATATAAGGCGTGGAATATCACCATGTTGCGCTCTCCTTCATCATCATGCGTCCTCTCTATTAACATGAGCTTCTCGCTTGGAACTACTCCAGATAGCAGCAGCTGCTCTGCAAAATAGTTGAATGCGGAATTCCTCGCATAATTGTCCATCGGCATGCCTTCAAGGATGCTGCCTGACCAGTCCTTCCTTGTGAATACGGCCCTGTATGCAGCTGCATTCTGTTTTAATGACATGCCCACTTCTTGTGCGAACTCTCCTCTGAACCTGCTTATCTCCAAGGCAAGCTCGTATGCAAGGGGCAACTGTTCGGAATACCACGGCGGTATCGTGGGTATCTGTTCCGGTGCGGGGGTTACGTACGCTTTCATCACCCTCGAATGCTCAAATCTATACGGCTTACCTGCAAGAACAAATACGTCCCCTGTCTTTAGCCTTGCCAGGAACTCCTCCTGTATGCTTCCTATCCATTGGTTCTGCTCCGTGAGCACGTCTACTGACACCTCGTCAGGTATTGTGCCAAGATTCAGGTAATATATGAGCTTTGCAATTCCCGTCTTCTGCATCATGCCGCTCTTCTCATCGTAGTGGATCTTGCCATACACTCTTCTGCTCTCAAGACCCACATACATTCCGGCAAGGTATCTTACAATGGATAAGAAATCCTCCCTCTTCAGTTCATGGTATGCATACGAGTTCCTGATCACTTCGTAGGCTTCATCCACTGCCCATTGCCTGTTCTGGGTCATCCCGACTATATGCTGCGACAATACGTCAAGGGCGTTCATTGGAGTAGTGAACGTATCAAGGTGCCTCTTCCTAGCCGCGTCAAGCATCACGGTGCACTCAATCAGGTCGTCCCTGCTCGTAGCCACAACCTCCCCGCGCGCAACATCGTTGAAGCTATGCCCGCTCCTTCCTATTCTCTGCACCGCCCTGGAAACACTTTTCGGAGATCCTATGAGTACCACATTGTCTATCGTACCTATGTCTACTCCAAGCTCAAGGCTTGTGGAAGATACTACGCATCGCAGCCTGCCCTTCTTAAGAAGATCCTCTACCCCAAGCCTGGTTTCTCTCGACAGTGATCCATGGTGTGCAGCTATCTCATCCCCATACTTGAACCTCTTTGCCAGGTTATACACCACCCTCTCAGTGCCGCTTCTCGTGTTTGTGAATACAAGCGTGGTGCGGTTGGCTTTTATGCTTCTGTCTATCATATTGTACACTGAATTCTCTACGATCTGGTCAGGGGCGCTGACTATGTCCTTTACTGGGCACACCACGCTGAAATCTAACTTTTTGTCCCACGTTGCATCTATTATGTAACAGTCGCGTTCCTTTCCACCTGAGTATCCAACTAGAAATCTGGCAGCATTTTCTAGCGGAGACAACGTGGCTCCAAGTCCTATCCTAACGAAGTCATGTCCTATCAGACTGGAAAGTCTTTCCACGGAGAGCGAAAGGTGTACGCCTCTCTTGTTGCTTGCCAGCTCATGAAGCTCATCTATTATGAGGTATTTAACATCCTTTAGGTTTGGGAGGAATCTCTCGGAGTTTATTAATATTGCAAGACTTTCCGGTGTAGTGACCAGGATGTTTGGTGGCTTCCTTAGCTGCTGCGCCCTCTGTGCAGCAGTGGTGTCTCCAGTACGAATCCCAACCGTTATCCTGTTTATCGGTATGGTTATATCTCTATATATCTCCTCAAGCGGCATTGTTAAGTTTCTGTATATGTCGTTGTTCAGTGCCCTTAGCGGGGATACATAGATGCAATATACTTTGTCTTCAAGCTTGGCTTGCAGTGACATATTCATGAGCTCACTAAGCACAGTCGTGAATGCCGAGAAAGTCTTGCCGCTGCCGGTAGGCGCAGTTATTAGGATATTGTGCTTGGCATGTATCAACTTAAGCGAATACCTCTGCGGCGGAGTCAGCTCCTTGTATCGTGACTCGAACCATTTCCTTATGAACAGGTTTAGACAGCCAAGGCTTTCCTCCTTAGTGAAAGCGCCTGCATAATACTCTATCATCTGCACACCGAGAAAAACAATATATACCTATCTAATGCCTATATTTCAAATCCAAATGGTCTGATTCCATGTCAAAGAAAACAGCGGCTAGGTCAAAGGCTTCGAAAAAGCTGCAGTCCTTCAATAGGTCTCAAGAAATATATAAACTTTTAGAGAAGGGTATAATAGAGAGCGAAGCCCTGATGAATAGCTCTGTTGACAGGCCTGAGGACGATGCACATATAGTGGAGTTGTTTGAGAGCGCATCGCAGGAACGCACACAAGACAAGGGTACGCCTCCAAGGAGCAAGCCTGCAGGCAGTGCCAAGAGAGCAGGAAGGAAGAAGTAATCTCTTCAGACAGCAGGATCCTAATGCTGCATAGCATATGGGTCTATGTCCAATCATCGCAATTGTATCCCAGGTGTGGCAATACGAGGCGTTTACCCTCCGCCTTCCTTGCCTCCCTTTCCTATTGAGAGTCTCACTCCGTCGCTACTTCTGGTTATTGTGATGTCCAGTTCCCCGCTGCCAAGCATCTTTCTTAGCTCGTCATAGGTGTACGAACCTATGTCTGGTTTCTCCTTGTTCTCAAGTATCTCGCTTCTCTTCTCCATTATGTAGTCCTTCTTTATTGGGGAATAACTGAGCTCCAGCTGTGGCATCTCTGCTCCATAAATGTCATCTATGCCAAGCTCTATGGGCTTGTAGCCTTCACTTTGGTATATGAACGGCAACACGGCCGAGAACTCAGCTGTTATGTCTCCTATGGACTTTTCTATTGTCTTCCTCTCTCCGCCAACCACGAAATCGTCCCCATTGAGGAACCCTGCGAAGAGGTTAGCATCGCGCTCCTTGGCCTTGTCCTGCAAAAGCTGCGACACTAGCCTAAGTATTGTAACTCCGGAGTCAGTGCCGAACTTTCTTGCGAATTCAGCAAGCCCTTCTACCCGTATCCTGCCAAGCTCGTACCCTTCTACATCATCCTTAACTGCCCGCTCCACCGCCTCAGATATCTTGTCCTCGTTAGGGAGGTCTACCAGAGGGTCGAACTTCTTGCCCTTCTTTTTAAGGAAGATGGTGACCAGGCTGCGTACCTCTACCGGATCGAAAGGCTTTCGTATGTAATAGTCCGCACCGTACTTTATGCCCTTGAATCTGTTTGTTGTGGGATCCATGGCGCTTACTATTATTACTATGGTGTCACTCAGGCCAGGATTCTGCTTTATGCTCTGGCATATCTCAAGTCCATCCGCCCCAGGCAGCATCAGGTCGAGTATGACTAGGTCGGGCTTCTCGTACTTTATTTTTTCAAGCGCCTCCTTACCGTCATAAAGCTGTGTTATGTCAAAACCCTTACCCACTGCAAGGGCCATAAGCTTGTTTATATTCCTATCATCTTCAACTATCATTATTCTGTGCAGTGCAGGCTCATTCTGCAGTATATAATAAGTGAGTATGCCGCCGCTGCTCCTAGAGGCTATGGCATTGGCTGTCTCAAGCTCCTTGAGATCCCTCCTAAGCTCATCCTCGTTTATGCTCATCGATGATGCAAAGCTCCTTAGCTCATTGTAAGTGACCTGCTGCCTGTCATTAATCATTGATATTATATCAGGTTTTATGTCAGTGGATGCCGAGTCCATACGATCGCCAGTAACACAATCTCGGCAAAGGAATAAATAACGTTCTTTCCGACACTGGGCGCAACATATAAAAGCCATCCATAAGTAATAATCATGCATATTTATGGCGCTACATAACCATCACAGACATAGCAGCCTTGTCAGGCGGATCGCGATTGCGGCAGCGATTGTGATAATAGTCTCGATAGCGCTATATATGGTCCAAGGCATCCCAACAGTCTCATCCAACACAACTATTACTCTTCTAAAGAATTCTACGGCAAGCTTCCATCTTCCTGGCAGCACTAATGTGTCTTCTATATTCCTGTCATCCACTACGAATACTGGGGCTGTGGTGTATTTCGGCAAGAGCCCTATTCTAGTTAACGGTGTAGGGGTGGTAAATCTTGCCGACGGGCAATCTGCCAATGTAAGCGTTGCAGGCACTGCCAATGCAGACCTGCACATAACTCTAAAATCATCGTCTCCACAATCATCAACAATCTCGCTTTCCTATCTCCCAGGCAGTCTTGGCGTAAAACCAAGCACTGGGGTGGCTATGCTAAATGGGACTGCGCCACAGGGCCAGCAGCAATCACAGCCTACTACAACCCAGCTTTCTACCGCAACTACAACTGCAGCTACAACGCAGCCTACTACCACAGCAAAGGCAGTGAACAAGACGCAGCAGGCACTTCAGATGGCAAACACCACGGGCTACGGCATCCTAATGAACGATTACAAGTCAATATACGAGAGAGAGTACACATCATGCACACAGTCCACCTACGACCTTGACTACTCACGCGCCTATGGCACTGTTCCCAGCGGCCCCGGCACATATGCCAATGCTAGCAAGGTGGTGCCAAAATCCATGACTGCGACTATAATCCCATTGTCTTCGGATACCTATAACATAACCTACATAACAATTGCGCAATCCGGCAAGACTCCTGCGCTAAGGATAGTGTTCAATTCTACAGGGCAGTATGTGACGTCTTCCATATTCGAGGGGGTGTTTCTGGACCAGAACTACCAGAGCGCCTCCAGCAACTACAAGGCAATAAACAACTCGGACTCATGCTCTGTGTGGGTGTGAGATACAACCACGCTTATTCAATGGTCCTGGCAGCCGGCGGTCATGTATTATATCTCATGGTCTTCTTCTTTATCCTGGCAGATATGGGCAAGGTGAACGAGAACGTACTTCCCTTCCCAGGCTCTGACTCCACCTTCATCTTTCCGCTGTGAAGGTGGACTATCTCTCTGACTATTGAGAGCCCCAGCCCTGTCCCCTTGCCTTCCTGCACGACAAGGTCTCTTCTTATCTGGTAGAACTTCTTGAATATCTTCGTTCTATCCTCCTTGCTTATGCCTATGCCTGTATCAATCACCTGCACAACCACAGAGTTTCTCTTCCTTGTAACCTTCACCGTTATTCCTCCGTGCTCGGTGAACTTTATCGCATTGCTTATGAGGTTAGAGAATATCTGTATAAGCCTGTTCGGATCTGCTGTTATCTCTGGGACATCGTAGTCAACTGTCCATGTAAACGTGAGGTTCTTGTTGCGGCACGCTTCCGCCAGCGCGTTTATGCTGGCATTGTCCTTTATGTCGTTGAAGCTGACCTGCTGCAGATCGAGTTTAACGATCCCAGATGAGAGTTTGGCAACATCCAGTATCTGCTTCACCAACTGAAGGAACCTCTCAGATTCATCGTATATTATCTGAATGTAATCCTTCTGCTCCTTGCTCATAGCATCCGAATAGTCTGTCAGCAATATCTTAGAGAACCCCATTATGTTGGTTATCGGCGTCTTGAGATCATGGGATATATTGTAGATGAACTGGGACTTGAGGTCGCTTTCAGTTTTGAGTTTTTCCACTTCTTTTTGCGCCTTCTCCAGATTATCTACAAGCTCCTCAAACTTCTTCTTTGTGGCGAGTTCCTTGACCATTACGAGATACCTGACCGCACCGCTCTCATCAATAGGCATTGCCTTTATTGTCTGTACACAAGGTACGGTAACCCTCTCCCTGCGCTCCACCATGTTTATGTATATATCTGATATGAAGCCGTTTGACCTTGCTATTGGCAGAGAAGCGACTATCTTGTTCTGGCTCTCGCTATCTGCGCACATACCGTAGATAGGGCTGCCTATGATGTCCTTGTCCAGATTTAATAGAGTCTCAGCAGCTTTGTTATATGCGAGTATGTATCCGGACCCGTTTATCTCAAGAACCGGATCGTTAGCTAAGGCAACTACGTCCTTGGACACTCTCTCAAGGGAACTTACATATTTGTCATAGTCTCTGGAAAGTATGCAGTACACCTCGCCTCCAGACTTGTATGCAGTGAGTTTTACTGCGAACTCAGTATCGTTCCCAAATCCGAGTATTACCTGCCCTGCATATCTCTTTTCTGTTATCCTCTGCAGCAGTCCTTTCGCGTTTTCCTGGGAGACTATGAAATCATAGAGTTTTCTACCTGAGAGTATTTCCTTGCCGGTCCTAAACACATTCTCAAAGTTGTCACTGGACCAGACTATGTTGAGCTCCCTGTCAAGGATCATGAAAGTCTCCGTAGCTGCATTGTCCAGCATTCCTGCTTTTGTCGCTGCATCCCTGAATTCGCTGACATCGCTTATTATTATGTGGATGAGGTTGCTATTTATCCTGCTGGGCGATATCCAGAAGGTACGTCCGCTCTGCGAACCTGTAGCTACCTCAATCGCATGCCCTTCTTTCAGCTTCTTCAGCTCCTCCTTGCCTATTGCGAATATGCTGCCAATGTTGATGCCAGCCAATTCCTTCTGCGATGCATTTAGAAAGTTCAGTGCACTCTTGCTCGCCTTGACGATGATGCCACCATCGTCTATCAGCAGCTGTGGGAAAGCGTTGTTGAACGATGCATCAAAATACCTGGCTACACTAAGGCTCTTTTCCCTCTCGTATTTCGCTGCAGCATAAGTAACTATTATGCTGGATGCCAAGTTTATCATGCTTATATGGCTCTGCTCAAAGCCCTTATCATCGGTTGACAGGAGAGTTATAGTTCCCATGCCCTTCCCGTCATTTACGAGCGGAATTATGGCACAGCACTTGAACCCTCTGTTGTAATATCCTATCAGCTCGGCGAAAGCCGAATAGCCGCTGAGATTATTGTCAACGTAAAGCTTCCCAGTGTTGAGCACCACCTCGTCTACAGGAAGAAGTTTGTCCTGCTGCGTGGCATCCTTGAACACAGCGCCGTCAGTGCCAAGAGAAACCCTCAGGTATTCCCCAAAGTCCGACAGAATGTCTTTATATCCCTGAGACTCCCTGCCGATCTGTATCATGTCGCTTACTAGCCTATCCTGGGGAACTGGGGGTCGCATCCAATCATTTCACTTTCTCACAAGTGTTATAATAATTTTTGCAATAGAAATAGGTTGGGGCATGCGATGAAGACCGATAAGATATTTACAGGCATATTCCGTATAGATGGCAAACTTGCCACGCCCAACCTTGTAAAGGGCATGCGCGTATACGACGAGGAGCTTATCGACTCTGGCGACGTGCAGTATCGGCTGTGGAATCCGTATCGCAGCAAACTCGCAGCTGCCATACTGAAAGGCTTGAAACACATGTACATACTGCCTGGATCGTCAGTGCTGTACCTTGGTGCTTCTACTGGCACCACCAGCAGCCACATCAGCGATATCGTTGGCGAGAAGGGCAGCGTATACTGCATAGAAATGGCGGAGAGGAGCATGCGCGACCTGTTGCGCGTGTGCGAAAACAGGCACAACATGCTGCCAATACTGCAGGATGCCCGCAACGTAAGTTCTTATTCGGACGAAGTAGGCATGGCTGACGTTATTTACCAGGACGTTTCAGCCAGGGACCAGGACTCCATTCTGCTGGCCAACTCGGCACTTCTTGCAAAGGGAAGCTATGCATATGTGGCTATAAAATCACAGAGCATAGATGTCTCGAAGGATCCAAAGGCAGTGTATTCGCAGTTCATCACAAGCGTTTCAAGGGCTTTTAGCGTAGTTGAGGAAATAGACATAATGCCGTATGACAAGATGCACCTGTTCGTGGTGCTGAAAAAGAAATGATGCATGGCTACGCATTGTTATAAAACACCTAGCTGAGTAATGCTATCATGGATATGAAAAGATACTATGAAGCTCTAGGCAAGGCGTTCCAGTCTGACTTGGTGTGCCAGTGCTGCGGAGCAAGGCCCTACGTGCTTACCAACTGCGCAGAGACGATATGTACTTTCTGCGAGGCCTATGTGAACGAGGGCAGCGTCAACGCAGCCAAAAGCTCTGCCGAAATTTGGAAGGAGCTCAACGGCATGCAGGCATGCATTCATGTGGGGGAATGGGCTGAGGGCACTGCACATGCAGATGCCATTGCCGCTTCTGATAAACCGCACATGCTCTTCGGTGCTGCAGCATTCTACAACGCATTTTCCGATTACGTCTACCACGGAGTTGACTACACCATCGGCGGCTTCATGTATCCAAACTCCCTAAAAAGGAGCGATCAGGCGCAGAAGAACAGCAACAATGCCATGGCTCTCGTATCGAAATCGAAAGGATTGCTATTCCGCACGCTTAAGCACATAGGCGACACTACGACCAACCTGGACAGCCAGTTGATGTTCACAGCATTCATGTCCAACATAAAGCTAGGCAGGATGCCGCAGGCCTCAAAGATGCTTACGCTGATCAACACTTCCCAGTGCCAGCCAGCCATACGTAGCTATGCCAACATGGTCTACATGGTAAGGCTTGGCCAAAAGCACGTCGAGAAGTACATAGATGCCTGTTTTGAAATGGGGATTGCCAACTCGGTGCATTATCTGACCCGGATGCTAGCTTGCGAAGGGCAGCTTGACAGCGCCATACCGGTGGCTGAGAGGTTCAACTCTGCTATAAGTATGCCATCGGCCATGCATTTCAGCAACTGGCTAAAGGAAGTAAAGGCTGCTTCTGGATTATGAACGCTAGGTGTGTGGATGGGTAAAAGCGCATCTCTAAGGGATTTGATATTCCTGTCAAATGGCGTCACATCAGCACTGGAGCTGAATGGCGATATTGTGTGGTTTCCGTGCCCGAGATTCGATTCCCCAACAATATTCTGCAGCCTGTTGGACAAGAGCAAGGGGGGCCATTTCTCCATACATCCTACAGCAAACTACAAGGTAAGTTCTAGATATATGGGAAATTCGCTTGTGGCAGAGAACACATTCACCACACGTGCTGGAAAACTCACTACACGTGATTTCCTGCAGCTGGGGGCAACGGCCATAATACGCGTGTTCGACAGCCAAGTGCCTTTTAGCGCAGAGATAGACCCCTCCTTCATGTACGGCAGCACAACGCCTGCTGTTGATGTAACTGACTACGGGCTTAAATTTAACACGCAATCCCAGCAGGACTGCCTATATGTGACTATAAAGGGCAATTACAAAGCCTTCGGGCGCAGAATCGATTTTGAACCGGGGAAGGGCTACATAGTGGCATCGTACTCTGAATACGAGAGATACAAGATATCCAGTGACGAAAGCGCGGGGCATGCAAATCCAGAAAAGGCGCTTAAGGCTAGCCTGGACTACTCGGCTCAGAACCTCTCTGGTTCCAAGAAGGTGAGGGAGTTCAGCAGCGCCTACTACAGGTCCATACTTGTGCTTCTTGGGCTCACCTACCGGGCATCATGGGGCATAATAGCTGCGGCTACCACCTCAATGCCCACTGCGATGGGCCGCGACACCAATTGGGACTACAGGTATGTCTGGATCAGGGATGCTTCTTATGCCATAGAAGCCCTCTGCAGCTGCGGGCTTCTCAGTCATGCCAACAAGGCTCTAGACTTCCTCATAAGCAATGTCGACGTATCATCAAAGCCGTTTGTACACCCGCTTTTCACCATTGATGGGCTTGAGGTGCCTCTTGAACGCAGACTGAATTGGTTAAGCGGCTACGCAGACTCAAAACCTGTCCGGATAGGCAACATAGCCTATGTGCAGATGCAAAAGGATTGCGAGGGCGACTTCATGAGCGCGTTTTACAGGTACTTTAAGGAATCTGGTGACATGGCCTACGTAAGGGAGAACCTGTGGGCCATAAACGCCCTTGCTGAGTGGGCCAGAAAGACCTGGCAAAACCCTAGCCTCAGCATGTGGGAGGAGAGGCTTGAGGAGAAGCATTTCGTGCACACAAAGGTGATGGACTGGGTGATACTTGATAGGGCAAGCAGGTTCTACGACTCCTTGGGCATGGGAGAACGGGCAAGGCAGTGCAGGGACGCTGGCATGGAGCTATACAAAGACATAATGGCCCATGGCACAGTCCGGGCTGGCAACTCAAAGAGATTCGCAAGGCAATACGGAAGCCAGGAGGTAGACTCGTCTCTATTGCTCCTGCCTCTCTATGGGTTTGTAGATGTAAACTCAGATCTCTTCTCAAATACTCTTGAAGTGATAGAGCAAAGGCTGTCAACAAAGGGCGGCATACTGCTAAGAAACGAGCACGATTTTGAGGGGGACGTCTCGCATCCCTTCACCCTTGTCAGCGCCTGGCTAGCTCGTGTGTATGCGAAGCGTGGGGAGAGGGCAAAGGCAAGGAAGATGATACTTGACCTACTCAGGCATTCAAACAACCATCTTCTTATGAGCGAGAGGGTTGACACAACGCGCAGGGAACCTATCGGCAACTTCCCGCAGCTCTTCCCTCACGCCGGTCTAATCGAGGCAATAATAGAGTACAATGGGAAACAGGCTCCTATATGAAGCAGCAGAAGCATTTCTTGCCATTTCACATCCAAGAACTGCAAATCCAGATTCTCTCCACAAGGGCTTTGGCTATCCTTTTATGACTGCTACCGGCACATTGCGAGAGACAGCCTTTGCTATCCCGCACCTCTCCACTATGCCAACTACATCATCAACATCCTTGTACGTCCACTCAGCCTCCTCGCTAACAAGTTTTCGCGTGCGTATGCGTATCTCTATTCCCTTGCTTTTCAATGAATCAAAGGTCTTGGAAGCCGGTATCTCGCGCAGGGCCTGGTGCCTGCTCATCACCCTGCCTGCACCGTGGCATGCGGATCCGAAAGTCTCATTCATTGCGCCTTCCTGGCCGCATAGGACGTAACTTGCAGTTCCCATGCTTCCTGGTATGAGAACCGGCTGTCCAACTTTTCTGTAGATTCTTGGTATCTCTTCGCTGCCGCTTGCGAATGCACGGGTGGCCCCCTTCCTATGCACATACACTGTGCGTTTCTTGCCATAAACCAAATGCTCCTCAAGCTTGACTATATTATGCGAGAGGTCGTATAGCATGTCCATTCCAAGCGCGTCACTGCTCTTATCAAAGGTTTCCTCGAAGCTCCTCCTTATCGAGTTTGTTATTATCTGCCTATTGGTAAAGGCATAGTTAACAGCGCACTTCATTGCTGCAAGATAGTCTTCTGCTTCATCGCTGCCTATGCTGGCGTAGCTTAGCTCCTGATCTGCAAGTTTTATGTCGTGCTTCCTTTGATAATCCACAAGGCGCCTTAGGTAGTCGCTGCATATCTGGTGTCCGAATCCGCGCGAGCCTGTGTGTACCATTACTACTATCTGGTCCTTCTCCAATCCATATGCCTTAGCTACCTGCTCATCCAGTATCCTGTCTATTCTCTGGACTTCTAGGAAATGGTTTCCAGCGCCAAGCGTCCCAAGTTCATGCAGACCGCGTGCCTTAGCCTCTCTGCTAACCCTGGAGAAATCTGCGCCAGCCATCATGCCATTCTCCTCCGTCCTCCCTACATCTTCTCCTGCTCCAAGCCCCTTGCCCACTATGTACGGTGAACCTTCCTCGGCTATTCTCTCAAGATCTTTCTCACCTAGCCCTATCTGCAGCCTGCTGCCCACACCGCTAGGAACATTCCTGAAAAGTGCGTCGGACAGCTGTCCTATCTTCTGTCCAAGATCCATTGCGTTTAGGTTAGTTTTTATCAGTCTGACGCCGCAATTGATATCGAACCCTACGGATCCAGGCGACACCACTCCATTCTCCGCATCAAAAGCCATAACCCCTCCTATCGGAAAGCCATAGCCCTGGTGGCCGTCGGGCATCACCATGACGTTCCCAACAAGTTCAGGGAGCGTAGCGGCGTTCATCGCCTGCTGTAGCGTCTTATCCCTCTTTATCTTCTCAAGCATGCTGGCGTTGGAATATACGACTACATCTGCGTTCATCCCCTCCATACTCTCTTTGCTTATACGGAACCTGTTTTCGTCAAGTTTCTCAATCTCTATAAAATCACCGAGGGAATCAATAGTAAGTATTATATATCAGTTATTATACTTATACATCAGCACCGTTGTAAAACCTCAAGTTTAAATATAGGGGGTTTTAATTAATACGCGTGCAGGGATGGCGGAGCTTGGTCAAACGCGACAGACTCAAGATCTGTTGGCTTAGGCCTACGAGAGTTCAAAACGTTGAACAAATCTCTCTCCCTGCATAAGCAAAGTGACCAACAATGGCTGATGTCTTGCACAAGAAGGCGGCAAAAAGCGCGCACAAAGGGCAACAGAAGCCTCATACTAATTCAAAGCCCAAGGAGAAGGTGCTTTTTGAGATAGAGCACTATCCTCAAACTGAGGAGTTCACCAGCTCAGCTGCATGCGCTATGATGGTCCTCAAGCACCTGAATCCTGAATTCAAGATGAAGAAGGACGAAGAATACAGCATATGGCAGGAAGCAGTCAACGGCAGCGTGTGGCACGGTTCAAAATACGGCCTCGCATACTCCCTCGGCAAGAGGGGTGCAAGAGTCAAGATACTGAGCAATACCAAGGACGAGGGCTATGACAAGAAGCTCGCGGTTTATGAGAACGTCAATCTTGACACCCTTGCAGCATCGTATAACGAGATAAAGAAGAAAGCCGAGGACATGCACATAACGGAGGAGTACACGAGCAATGTTTCTGTAAATAACGTCAAGAAGGCGCTTTCATCCAACCAGATACCAATAGTTTTGATAGACGCCAATGCAATAAATCCGTATCTGGAGTCATCACCGCACTGGATAGTTGTGAAGGGATATGACAAGGACGCCTTCTACATAAACGATCCATATTCAGATAGTACCATAACTCTTGACCATGATGCATTCAAGCAGGCTCTCGGATACGACAGCAACTTCCACATGATACTTGCAGATGCAAGGCACAAGTCTGCTGCTTCTTCAAAGAAAAAGAAATAGCACTACAGTCTCCTTTCGTACAGTTATCCTTATTTCTCCAGCAGCTGCGAATTCCAGTCTGCAGCCTCCATGGTCTTTCCTTATGCGACTGAGAAATTCAGTCTGTGGGGATGCCATGGGCTAAACTCTAGCGGAATTCTAGCTTATGCACATCCAGCGCTCCGACAACTTGGTACCAGGCAGTAGTTTCAATCTTCCCTCTGGCAGTAACTTCGGCATAGCTAGCCAAATCCTCAGGCTTGATACTCTGCGCGCTCCATGATACGGTTACGATATATTCTCCCAGTTCAGGTCCAGATACGCCTCTATGCGGTCCTTTTATCCTTATGCTACCGCCATCTCTGTTTACGGCACCTCCAGCAACTGGACTTCCATGGGGCCATCCGTAGCCTTCAGATACAGAGAAGAGCATTTCTTGGGAATATATTACTACAAGGGTTTCTGCCATTGCACCTGTACTACAGACTACAAACCCTTTTTCCTTGTCGTGCAATAGATATGCCGTGGAACCTGAATCTGCTGCGCTGCGGCCGTATACTTCCAAGCTGGACGAAAGCCCAAGCAGGCCTGCAGGATAATGTAACCTGGCTTGGACTACATGTCTTCCATAGACATTGGCTATTCCCCCAATTCCAGTGCCATGCACATATACCCCACTATACCTTTCCAATCCTGGCGTCGCATCATCCACCCTCAACGGAAGGACTACTCCATCCCTCGCCCTCCCTTCAGCCGTGTTTCTTAACAGCGGTTCGTATAATCCAATGCCCCCCAATCTACGCTCCATCTGTACTAATGCCATAATCCCACAGTCAATGCTAGGTACATCTACTTAATAAGACTTGTGTCCAGCTCTAGCCTGTTTTGTGGCGTCAACTCTTTAGCAGCAGGTTTTCAACCACTGCCCTGACAAACCACCCTTTCCTATCTGCTGGCGTATCCTTCACCCTGACCTTGCTTTTCGTCACTGTCTTAAGCGCGTTGTAGCACTGTACGCACATCAGCCTTCTGGTGACTGCACCGCTGCGCACATACTCGTCCCTATCCTGTATATATCGCGGCGGGATTATCTTGACCTCGCCACGCTTTAGGAGCCTGTTGCATGAGATGCAACTGTTCTCCACCATATACGAAAGGTCTTTCTGCTCCGCATCGCCCACGCTGTACAGCGTGTCGTTGGATGCTGCAAGTTTCGCGTCAAAACGACCGCCACTTGCATCTATCCCTACCCCTGTTTCTCCCCATCCATTCATGTTAACCCCACAATCTGCCTTTCCCCATACCTTAATCAAGATACAGCATACCTTATATTTATACGTTTTGAATTAGTGGAATAATTCAACAATCTGGAAGTTGCATGTCAAGATATGTCGTTGCACTGGGAGGCAACGCACTCAACGCGCAGGCCATAAAAAAGGCAGCTGGAGTAATAGCGAAAATCCACTTAAAAGGCAACGATGTGGTCGTGACTCATGGCAATGGCCCACAAGTAGGCGAGCTTGAGGATGAGCAGCACAGGAATCTCTCCATCCTTACTGCTGAAACCGAGGCATGGATAGGTTCTGTGCTTGCTGAGGGCATCTCCAATGCGCTTACTGACAGGAAACGAAAATCTGCATACAAAGCTGTTGGAACTGTGCTTACCCGGATTATCGTGGATGCCCACAGCCCTGAATTTAGGCACCCCTCCAAGCCCATAGGCAGGTTCCTGACAAAGGCAGAAGCCCAGGCGTATTCCAAGAAGGGAATGGCTACGACAAAGATGATAGGCGGTTACAGACGTGTGGTTCCATCTCCGGAACCTCGCGAGATAATGGAGCTTGACGTTATAGAAGATATGCTAAGGGAAGGCAAGGTCGCGATAGCATGCGGCGGAGGAGGGACTGCAGTGGTAAGGAAAGGGCTACGCACTGAATATGCCGATGCTGTTATAGACAAGGACAGGGCATCCGCTCTCCTCGCTTCAAGGATAAATGCTGATAAGTTCTTCATACTGACCGATGTGGACGGGGCATATCTGGATTACAAGAAGAAGGGCCAGAGGCTTATAAGAAAGGCAAGCACGTCAAAACTAAAAAACTACATAAAAGAAGGCCAGTTCGAGGACGGCAGTATGAAACCCAAGGTTGAGTCCTGCATAAGATTTGCGGCGGCTAGCGGGAATGCCGCGGCAATAGGCAATATCGGCAAGGCTGCGGATGTAATCGCTTTAAAGAGCGGCACCTTAATCACCCCATAGGCGCGTGACATGATGCGCATGCGAGTATGCAGTGAGCATTCCACTCACTAATTTGCAGTGCTTTGAACCTGCCAATACATCCTGCGCTGTTTTGGGCCCTATCAGGTCCCTATGGCCTTTGATACTTCTGAAACTGGGGCATTGGTCTTGACCCCATCGCTATCGAACTGCGTGCGCGTGGCTGAAAAGCCCTTTTGCCTAAGCCTCTCAATAATCTTGTAGTGCGATACCGAACCCTTTCTCATCCTTCTTGTCATGGCCGGCATGGAATAGAACATGGGTGTGTCAAGCTCATCATCCACAATTCTGACTATGCCTTCATTGCTTTGCTCTGCCATCTTTCCAAGGAGTTGCCTGTCGTATAGTTTACCGGTCCATATTGGTCCAAACCCCTCCATATCGGACCTGCAATTCTGGCACGTCTGCCCACAAAGCCTTCCAATACCGCTCCATAGCTCAAAACCTCCGCACTTGACGCAGAATCCTCCTATCCCGTTCGTTTTCGCCGACCTTGCAGCTGCCAAAGCTCCGCTCTCCAGCCTAACAAATGCCCTCATGTAATGCATGTCAGATATTCCAAGAAGCGGAACCATGCCGAAGTTGAAGCCTGCAGCAACCCTGGCGATGTAACTATAAAGTATCCTCAGCCCTGCCTCCTTGCACAATTCATTATGCAGCGGCCTAGAGCCATACTGCTTCATGCATGCATCGCTGTGAGCGCCGCACAGGACCGCAGTATCTGTGGCCGTAACCATCAAAAGCGTGCCATTGCCGCAAACCTTCATTATATCGAATATATATGGAGCAGGGCTGCCGAACGGATCGAGGTCGATTATGTCAAACCTCTGATCAGTGGCATTTGTGTATTCCTGTATGCTTGTGTTGAGCGCTATGGCGCCAACCTTGTTAAGCTTCATATTACTGGCGCACATTGAATGGGCCTTCCTGTTTATGTCGAGCGCTGTTATATGCCCTACGTCGCATTCCTTCTTGTAGCGTATGGCGCGTATTCCGCTTGCAGCTGTGGCATCCAGAAGGCTTCTGCCGCTTGAGCCAACCGCCGACAGGAAAGATACGGATATGTTCCTCAATCCCTGCATTTTGGGGTTGTAGAATACATCATGATTCACGCGTATCTTCGCCAGTCCTTCAGCCACTACTCTGTACACGCTACCCGCCTGCCTTGGTCTTTATTATGGCATCAAGAAGGCCATGGGCATACTCTATGGCAGAAAACGCAGTGACCATATCTCCTTTCTCAATCCACGATCTCGTGTCGCTTGCATACATCCTTGCAAGCTCTATCACCTTGCTCTCAGAATCAGTCAGATCTACATTATCGAGCTTCTTTATGTTGGCATCGAAAAGAGCCAGGCTTTTTCTTACCCTCTCCTCTATCTCCATCACAGCACAGCTGTTCTACTCCTCCATGTATGGAGCAAGGAAATATGTGATGCTGGACTCCCCTATCTTGTAGCCAAGCCTGAGCGGCTCATTTGACTTGAGGTCTATATTTATGTGGCTGCCTATCGGGCATGACTTTACCATATTCTCAAGGAATTCCAGATTGAAAGTAGCATCAGCGCCCTTCTGTACGTCTACCTTCTTCATGAAGGATCCCTCCTTTTCATGCAGCTCCTCAAGCTCCCCGCTGTCTCCCCTTGCGCTTATGCCGAACTGGTCTTTCGAGGCCTTGAAGGCTATGTAAGACGAAATGAGGCTTGCATCCTTTATCATGTCCTTGAGCGGCTCTCCGACCATCTCAACCTGTGCATCAAACTGCACGCTGGGCTCCTTCTCAACGCTTTTTTTAACATCTATCATCTGGAGCTTGTACCTTCTTCTGCTGCTTGGGCCTATAAACTCCAGCAGTATCTTGTTGTCAACGTCTCGCATGATCAGTGATTCCCCGTCCCTAGTCCTTGAGAGTATCTTGCTCAGGTTCTCCAGGTTGAGTCCTATGCTGGTGTCCTTGTCTACGGAATACTTGGAGAAGGCCTTGCTCGGCATGAAGAAAGAGACCATGCTTATGCTTGATGGGTCCATGGCCTTTAGCGCTATACCGTCCTTGGATATCGCAAAAGAGCCTTCGTCTACCAGGCTCACGATTGATTCCACGCAGTCCCTCCAATACTTAGCGTTCTCTATCTTCAGCTCGAACATTCTATCACTCTCCACAATTAGTTACTAACATCTTCTGCAGTTAATAATATATAACCTATCGTCAGCGCTGCAATTGGGCTGCAGCTATGCAAATGCATATCTACCCTGTATCCCATATTTAACACCGTGAGCGGGAAATCCCACATGCTTTGGCTGTGGGATGAGAGCGAACCGCAGCAAAGGCGTATAAACATAAATGGAAATATAGGCTGCATGGAACTGACAAGAGCCTACAAGTTCAGAATCTACCCTGACACCACAAGGCAGGAGGAGATAGACGAAAGACTGGTTCTTGCGCAGCAGTTCTACAACAAGATTCTTGAGAAATCAATCCAATCATATAAGGACGGCAATCACAAAGTATCAATGGCACAATTCAACAGATTCGTAAAGGAGATAGTCGCAGAGAACAAGAAATTCCTGAAACTCTATTCGCAGACAAGATGCGAGATAGAATACAGGCTTATGAAGGCATACCAGAATTTCTTCAGAAGAGTAAAGGAGAAGAGGCAAGGAAAGAAACAGGAAGTCGGATTTCCGAGATTCAGGTCAAGGGGCAGATACAGGTCAATAACTTATCCGCAGGACAACGGTTCCTTCTCAATTCATAAAGGAAGACTCAGGGTTTCGAGGATAGGGACTATGCAAATAGAACTGCACAGAACAATTGAAGGCAAAATCAAGACGCTTTCAATCAAGAAGGATGCTGATAAGTATTATGCGATCTTCACTGCGATAACTGGCATCAAGATTCCAGAGGTGGAAAATTCAAATCCGGTGGGAATAGACCTGGGGCTAAATTCATTCATCGCACTCTCTGACGGAACAAAGGTAGAGAAGCCGAGGTTCATGCAGCAAAAGAGAAAGAGGATTGCCATATGGCAAAAAAGAGTTGCAAGAAGAGATAGGGGTTCAAGGAGACGGGAGAAGGCAAAGGCAGGCCTCCAGAAGACATACGAACACATAACGAACCAGTCAGATGACTATCTGCACAAGTTATCAAACATGCTGGTCACTTCAGGATACACCTCATTTGCAGTTGAAGACCTTCAAATTCAGAATATGGCAAAGAATCACAGATTCGCAGGTGTGATTCACAATGCTTCATGGAATAGGTTCATCCAATTTCTCTCATACAAGGCTGAAAGTGCTGGTATGGGGGTAATCAAAGTGGATGCAAGAAATACCTCAAAGGAGTGCAGCAATTGTGGCAACATACAAGACATGCCACTATCGGAAAGAACCTATAACTGCCAGAGGTGCG